>SYGQ01000175.1 GCA_005799475.1 Planctomycetia bacterium
GAAGATGGCTTGGAACAGGCCGAAGAAGGCCATCGCCACGAGATACCCGATGAAGAAGTACGGGTCGAAGAAGGGGAGCGCCAAGGCGAGCGTGAAGACCACGATGAAGATGTTGATCATGCCCTTCTGCGCGTAGACCGTGCAGATTCGCACAACTTCCTTCGAGTCGCTCACCGATGCCTCGGCCTTGTCAAGGTTGATGTTCTCCTTGATGAACACGACCGCGCGATACGCGCCCGTGACCACGGCCTGCGTCGACGCACCGGTGAACCAGTAGATCACCGAGCCGCCCATGAGGAGGCCCAGGAGGATCTGAGGCTGCACGAGACTGAGCTTCTCGGCGACACCACCATAGAGCTTGTCGAGGAGAAGGATGATGCCGAACACCATCGGGGTGGCGCCGACGCCGGCCGTGCCGATGAGCACGGGCTTCGCGGTCGCCTTGAAGGTGTTGCCGGCGCCGTCGCCCTTCTCGAGGAGGTGCTTGGCCTTCGCGAACTCCGGCGTGAAGCCGAACTTCTGCTTGATCTCCTCCTTGACATTGGGCTGCGCCTCGATGCGGCTGAGTTCGAAGACGCTCTGTGCGTTGTCCGTGACGGGGCCGAACGAGTCCACCGCGATCGTGACCGGACCCATGCCGAGGAAGCCGAAGGCGATCAAGCCGAACGCAAAGATCGGCGCCGCAAAGCTGTATTGATCCGGCATGAGCGTGGCGAGGTCGGGATGGGTTGCACCCCACCAGCCAATCGCCATGAGCGTGAGGATCACGAGTCCCTTCCAGAACGCCGAGAAGTTCCCGGCGACGAATCCCGAGAGAATCGTGAGGCTCGCGCCGCCTTGCTTGGAGGCGTTGACGACTTCCTTCACATGGCCGCTGTTCACGCTGGTGAACACCTTTGTGAACTCGGGGATGAGCGCACCGGCGATCGTGCCCAGCGAAATGATCAGCGAGAGGACCCACCAGAGGCCCGGCAGTGTTGTGACGCTCTCCGTGATGGTCTTGGTGGCGTCCACGAGTGTGCCCGAGCCAGCCTCAGTCGCCTTGATGGCGGTGTCGACCGTCGTCGAATCGATCGCGATGTTGCCGAGCAAGAAGTAGCTCGCCACGAATGTCACGCCAATCGAGACGATCGAGGTAATCCAGACCAGCGAGGTCAGCGGCGCTTCCTCGTCAAACTCGGACTTGCCGCCGAAGCGAGCCTTGGAGATGACCTCATTGATGAGGTACGAGACGAGGCTTGTGATCACCATGAGGATTCGCATGGCGAAGAGCCAGATGATGAGCGTGGCGCAGAGGCTGGGGTTCGCATCACCGAGCGCGTAGGCAAGGAACGCGATGAGTGCAACGCCGGTGACGCCGTAGGTCTCGAAGCCATCGGCGGTGGGGCCGACCGAGTCGCCCGCGTTGTCGCCGGTGCAATCGGCGATCACGCCGGGGTTCTTTGGGTCATCCTCGGGCAGCTTGAAGACGATCTTCATGAGATCCGCACCGATGTCGGCGATCTAGGTGAAGATGCCGCCGCAGATGCGAAGAGCGCTCGCGCCGAGGCTCTCGCCGATGGCGAAGCCGATGAAGCATGGCCCAACGAGATCGGTCGGCAGGAACGCCAGGATGCAGATCATGAAGAAGAGTTCGACCGAGACAAGGAGGAGTCCCACGCTCATGCCGCTCTTGAGCGGAATGCCCAGGACTGGCAGCGCCGCACCGCTCAGGCTGGCGAACGCCGCCCGGCTGTTCGCGACGGTGTTGATTCGGATACCGAACCACGCCACGCCGTAGGAGCCGAGGATCCCGAGCACGCTCGCCGCGAGGATCATCGCAACACTCCCGACAGACTTGTGTTCGAGGACGCCGAAGTAATAGACCATGCAAACGGCGATCAGGATCCAAAGGCCGACGAGGAACTTGCCCTGCTGGAAGAGGTAGCTCTTGCAGGTTTCCCAGATGATGTTCGAGACATTCGACATCGACGCATGCACCGGAAGCGCCTTCGTCTGCTTGTACTGGATGACGCCGAAGAAGGAAGCCGCGACGCAAACGGCGAGCCCGAAGTACAGGATGTTCAGGCCGGTCACGGTGGTGCCGAGCACATCGAACTGCACATCGCCAAGGGCTGGCACCTTGAGGTCCGCTTCGCCGGCAAAAGCCGCGGGTGACAGGACGCAGAGAGTCAACAGCACAAGCATGATTCGAAGCATGGGTGGGGGGGTCCTTCCTAATCTGTGTTGAAAATGAGGGGGGAAGTGTAGCGGGATCTGCGAGAATGGCAACCGGACATCATGCTTGCCGCGGCCATGCTGACTGATCGGATTTCGAAGCGCTTCCGCCATCTTTCGAAGTGGTCGCGGCGCACCGATGCGCCGTGCTTTCGGGTCTACGAACGCGATATTCCAGAGTTTCCGCTGGTCATCGACTGGTACGACGGTGATGTCGTGTTGTGGATTCATCCGCGACGCAAGGACGAGACGCCAGAGCAGGAGGAGTCGTTTGCGAGGGCGAGCGCCGAGTCGGTGAAGTTCGCGCTCAAGGTGGATGACACTCGGCTCTTCGTGAAGCGGCGCATGCGCCAACGCGGACTTGCGCAGTACGAACGGGAGTCGGATCAGGGGATCCGCCGCGTCGTCATCGAGCACGGTCTCAAGTTCGAAATCAATCTCTCGGACTATCTCGACACTGGGCTCTTCCTTGACCACCGCGCGACGAGGCAAATGATTCGCGACCGCGCGCGTGGGCAGCGAGTGCTCAACCTCTTTGCGTACACAGGCGCGTTCACGGTCCACGCGATCGCCGGGGGCGCCGCCGCCACGCTGACCGTTGACATGAGCAACACCTATCAGTCGTGGACGCGACGGAATCTCGAACTCAACACGATGGCGCCGAGCGCCGAACACCGCCTCGAGGCTGCCGACTGCCTGCAGATGCTCGAAGCGGGGCCGAAGCGCGGCGAAGCGTGGGACATCATTGTGCTCGACCCGCCCACATTTTCGAACTCGAAGAGGATGGCCTCGGGCAGTTTCTCGGTCGACCGCGACTGGGCGCAGCTCGTCGCGCACGCGGTCGACTGGCTGAGCCCGCGTGGGCAGATCTGGTTCAGCACGAACTCAAGGTCGTTCAGGCCCGATGACGCGGCGTTGCCCACGGGGGTGGGGATGCGCGAGATCACCAAGTACACGGTGCCCGAGGACTTCTCCGGTCGCACCCCGCACCGTGCGTATCTCATCGCACGCGCAGGCGACACCGACGCCCTCGACCTGCGCGTCACTCGCTGGACGGCGCCTGCGGCGCGTGGGGGATCGTCGGCAAGAGCGACGCCGGAATCATGAACTCCGGTGCGTCGGGGAGCCGCGCGAAGGGTCCGTGCTCGGGCTCCGCCGTTGTGAGCTTGAAGCGAAGGATCTCCTTGCGCTTCCGATCACCGACATAGAGGTGTTCCTGGTCGATGGCGAGTGAACTCGGGAGTTCCGGACATCCGGTCGCGCGGTTCGCGAAGAGCACGACCGCGCCGGACTTCGTGTCAATCCGGAACACGCCGGGCATCCCGTTGTCGGTGAGGTAGAGCGTGTGGCCGTCAGGCGCGACAAGGAGTTGAATCGGATGAGAGAGTCCGTGCGACGCATCCGCGAGAACCGACTTTCGCAGTCCGGTCGCGGGATCGAAAGCGACGACCTGCGCCGCGTCCTTGTCGCACACATAGAGGAGCCCGTCGGCGGCGACCGCGATGCCGCGGACCTTGTTGACGCCTTGCGGTGACACGATGGCGCTCGGAATGATCGTTCCCGGCGGGATGCCGAGCCCAGCGATCTCCGGTGGCACTCCCAGCGGCGCGCCGGGGGTGATCGTGCCGATTCCCTTGTAGGCGCTGACCGTGTTGGTGTCTTGATTGGACGCAAAAACCGTTCCATCGGCGCCGACCGTGAGTGCGTACGAGTGCACGAGGTCGGGGTCCTTGAGTGCCTTGCTCGCGAAAATGTTTACGAACGGAAGCGTGCCGTCAGAGGCGGGGGGGCCGTACCGGATCAGCCGCGTGTTCGCAAGGTTTGCACTGACCACCAGAAGTCCGTGTTCGCCGAGGTGAATCATGCCGCGCACACCCTTGGCGGCGCCACCGGCGGACTCGGGAACATCCTCAAGAATGTTCCCGAGGTCGTGTCCCTCGCCACTGAGTGCGTGCACGGTGTTTCCCGCAGGTTTGCCGTGCATGGTGATGTACCAACGGGCCGCGGTCTTGGGGAGATCGTGGCCATGCGCGTGGCTGTTCGTGTGGCTGTCGCCGGTGTCCTTTTTCCCGTGGTGAGGGGCCGAGGGCGCGTCGAAGGTGGACTCGTCGAGGGCGCGGCCCGACGCATGAGTCGGATCGTCTGCGGGGCCGCACGCGGCGGCGACAACGAGTCCGATGAGGCCCACGCCGCGTCGAACCAGGGTGCACATCCGCATGAGAGCCCGAGAGGATAGCCTCGTCGCGATGGTCAGCTTTCCCGCGTGTCCTCCGATGCTCGCGCTCCTCGACAAGGAGACGGCGC
>SYGQ01000176.1 GCA_005799475.1 Planctomycetia bacterium
CCAGCATCTGTTGCTCACCGCCAGAAAGCGTGCCCGCCAATTGCGCGGTGCGCTCTGCCATGACCGGGAACAACTCGTACACACGCGCGAGATCCCGTGCGACCGCACCGGGTTCTCGGCGAAGGAACGCTCCCATCATCAGATTCTCGAGCACCGTCATGCGCGGGAACACCCGGCGCCCCTCGGGGATCTGCACCAGCCCGCGTTGGATCACTTCGTCGGGCCTGCGACCCACGATGGACTCCCCCGCGAATGTCACGCTGCCGCTGCGCGGCGCCAAGACCTGACTAATCGTCATCAGCGTCGTGCTCTTGCCCGCGCCGTTGGAGCCGATGAGAGAGACGATCTCACCCTCCTCGACCGAGATCGTGACGCCGTGGAGGACTTCGATCGCGCCGTATCCGGCACACAGTTCGCTGACCTCGAGAAGCGCCGTCATCCGTGCTCCTCTGAGCCGAGGTACGCCTCGATGCATCGTCGGTCGGATCGGATGGCGTCGGGCGTTCCCTCGGCGATCGTCCGCCCGTGCTGCAGAACATGGATGCGGTCGGAGACGCCCATCACAAGTTTCATGTGGTGTTCGATCAGCACAACGGTGACACCGCGGTCACGGACGCGCCGGATGAGCGCCATGAGCCCCCCCACTTCGGTCGGATTCATCCCCGCGGCTGGCTCGTCGAGCAGGAGGAGCGTCGGACGGCTGCCGAGCGCGCGCGCAATCTCGAGGCGCCGCCTGAGCCCATAGGGAAGCGATCCGGCCGCCTCGTCGGCACGGCCCGCAAGACCGACGAAGTCGAGGAGTTCCTGCGCCTCCGCGTGAAACGCTCTGCGTTCGGCGTGGAATCGCGGAAGGCGAAGCAGCGCACTCACGAATCCGGTCCGCATCCGAGCGTCCATCCCCACAAGCACATTCTGGGCAAGGCTCAACTCGTTGAAGAGCCGGATGTTCTGGAAGGTCCGCGCCACTCCGGTGCGTGCGATGTGGTCGCTCGCCCGACGCGCGCGGCTGAAGTGCTTCCACGCAGCGCCGCCGCCGATGGCGCCGCCGACGACGAGCGGCAGCACACCGCCGAACCAGCCCAAGCCAGCGATCGCGCGGGCGAGGGCCGCCGTGGCCTCCGCCCATGGGAACGGCTGCGCGTACTTGTAGTGATCAATGATCCATGACTGCCAGAGCGACTGGATGTGGACGGCGCCGACTGCCAACGCGCCGACAAGCGCACCGACGATGGCGATGGTCGCAACGACGCGAGGCGTCACGGGCTCGACCTGTTCATCGCCGTGGAGTTCGAC
Organism: Planctomycetia bacterium; assembly: GCA_005799475.1. Lineage (GTDB taxonomy): Bacteria > Planctomycetota > Phycisphaerae > Phycisphaerales > SM1A02 > F1-60-MAGs104. The sequence goes on from SYGQ01000176.1 coordinate 1,294, forward strand.
GCGGCCCTTCGTCGGCGGGTAGATCCCCGTGACCGCATTGAAGAGCGTTGTCTTCCCAGCGCCATTGGGACCGATCACTGCGAAGATCTCCCCAGGATTCACGGCGAAGCTCACATCCTGCACGGCGATCAAGCCGCCGAACTGAACCCACACGCCGTGGCATTCCATGGCCTTCATCGACGCGTTCCTTCGAGGCGCGGTGGCAAGAGCCCGTCGGGCTTCACCCGTACGGCGATCACGAGCGCAAGTCCAAAGATCAGGAACTTCCAGTTGTTGGGAGAGAGCAGCACATTGCCCTGCGACCCAATGCCCTGCGCGGCCATCCATGCGGTCGCCTTCACAAGGACGATGGAATTGAGGCCCACCATCACGAGCGCACCAACGAGGACCCCGGCGATGGAGCCGATGCCGCCCACGATGACGATGCACAGCGCGAGAATGGAGGCCTGAAAGTCGTAGTTGTTGGGCTCGCCGGTCGAACTCAGGAGGCTTGCGGAGAGTCCTCCTGCGAAGGCGGCGAGCGCTGCACCGGTCGCGAACGCGACCAACTTCGCCCGTTCCGCGCGGATGCCCATGGCGCGAGAGGCAAGTTCGTCCTCGCGGATGCTGAACCAGGCGCGTCCGAGGCGAGACCGCTCAAGGTTGCGCACAGCGAGGACCGTCAGCGCGAGGAGCACAAACAACAGGTAGAACCACTTTCGCTCATCATCGGCGGTCCATTGCTCGCCCCCGAGGGCAGGCGCCGGCAGCGGATTGATCCCCTGCATCCCCTTGGTGATCGAGTCGAGGTTCTTGAGCACATCTTGCACGATTTCGCCGAAGCCCATCGTCACGATGGCGAGGTAATCGCCTCGGAGTCCGAGCGTGGGCGCACCAAGAATCACACCCGCCGCCGCACCAATCGGGAGCGTGAGCGCGAGCGCACTCCAGAACCCAAACTGAAACGGATAGATCTCACAGGTGAGGATGCCGAAGGCATACGCGCCCACGGCCATGAACGCGGCGATGCCGAGGTTGAGCAGCCCTGCATATCCCGTCACCACATTGAGGCCGAGCGCGAGAATCGCATAGAGGAAGACCGTACGCACCGCCTCGCTGAGCGCGAATGCTGCGGGAAGGAGAAGATCCAGTACCGGCACGAGCGCGGCGAGGCCGAGCAAGATCACGATTGGACCGGGCCGCCAGCGCACTACACCTTCTCCCGGCGCGCTGCGCCGAGCAACCCGCTCGGTCTGAAGATGAGAATGAGGACGAGGATGCCGAACACGATGGTGTTGGTCCACCGCGTCTCCAAGTACTGGTCGCTCATGGAACGCACGCAGCCAATGGTGAGACCACCGAGCACGGCGCCGGGCAGGCTGCCAATACCGCCGAGGACAGCGGCGGTGAACGCGTCAAGTCCCGCGCGGGTTCCCATCTGGAAGCCGATGGTGTTGTTGTAGAGCGCGTACACGACGCTTGCAAAGCCCCCGAGCGCCCCGCCAATGAAAAAGGTCGCGCCGATCACACGGTCGACGGGGATACCCATGAGCGCAGCGGCGACGCCATCCTGCGCGACCGCTCGCATGGCGCGACCCAGTCGCGTGCGCTTCACCATGACGGTGAGTCCAACCATCAAGGGGACCGTGATCGCGACAACGAGAAGGTCCGCTGGCGTGATGCGGATGAACGAGTCGCCCAAGAGATTGGTCTGCGGGATGAGTGCTGGAAAGTCCTTGGGTGCCGCCGCAGCCATCCCACCTCCGAAAACTTCCATCGGCAGACCGCCCCAGAAAAGCCCGAGATTGACGCAGATGAACGAACATCCGATCGCGGACACGAGCAGTGCGAGCTTGGACGATCGGCGAAGTGATCGGTAGGCCAAGCGATCTAGCGACCAATTCAGTCCGCCACAGAAGAGCGCACTGGCCGCGAGCATCGTCGCGACACCGCCCGCTTGGCCCCACGGACCCCACGACTCCATGCCAAGGAGGCCAAGCAGCGTGAGCGCAAGGAACGCGCCGAGCATGAAGACATCCCCATGCGCAAAATTGATGAGTTCGATGATCCCGTACACCATCGTGTAGCCGATGGCGATGAGGGCGATGATCATGCCATTGGACAGCCCGGTGATGAGCTGCTGGACAAAGACCTCGAAGTCAAGCATGCGGGTCGCGACCGAAGTGATCCGCGCGCCTCGCGCAGACAACTGGACTCACTGGCCGAGCACCTTCACGAACTCGAACTTGCCGTCGTGCACCGTCTGCCCGCTCATGAGTTGGCTTGAGGTGTCCCCGTTGGCATCGAAACTCCAGCGACCGAGCACGCCGTCGAAGTCCTTCGTCGTGCTGATCGCCTCGAGGATTCCCTTGCGATCCTTGCTCGTCGCACGAGCGATCGCTTGAAGCACGACGCGCCCGCACTCGTAGCCGTACGCGGCGTACGCCTCGGGATCAGCGGAGTACTTCGTGCGGTATGCGGAGCAGAACTCCGCGCCGCGGCCGGTCAGCTTCTCCGGGGGGAGGCCACCGAAAGTGACGAACGTGTTGTCGTTGAGGTTGTCGGCTCCGGCGGCTTCGATGAACGCCTGCTCGAAGCAACCGTCAGGAACCATGTACTTGCCCTCGTACCCGCCCGAGCGGAGATCCTTTGCCACCTGACCGGCGTTGCTCTGCGTCGTTCCGCCGAAGTAGACGAGGTCGGGCGTTGTCGCCTTCAACTTAGTGACGAGTGCACGATAGTTGGGTGCCTTCGTGTCGATCCCCTCGAACCCCACCACTTCAATCCCCACCTTTTCTGCCTGCTTCTTGAAGACATCGGCAATCCCCTTGCCATAGAGCTCGCGATCATGAAGGACAAACACGCGCTTCACGCCGAGGTCCTTCGCCCAGTTCGCCGCCTGCACCCCCTGCAAATCGTCGGTGGGAACGACGCGGAAGTAGTTGATCTTCCCCGAGGGTCGATAGACCATCGGTTCATTGGCCTCGCCCTGGCCGGGCTTCGTGAGGCCCGGGTAGGTGTTGGCAGGGCTCACCATCACAAGCCCAGCGCGATTGAGAATCGGGATCGCCACCTTCGCCGCCCCCGAGTTGAAAGTGCCGATGTACGCCACGACCTCGTCGTCGCGCGACGCCGAGTTGGCGTTCTGCGCTTCAACGGCCGGGTCCCAATTGCCGCGCTGCGGGCTTGCGTCGTCCATGTCCTGATATTGGATCGTCCACTCCCCCACCTTCCCGCCGACCTCGTCGATGGCGAGCTTGATGCCGTTCACGATCGTCGTGGTCTGCGCGTTGGCACTTCCGGTTCGCGGCAGACTTGAAACGATCTTGAGCGTGCCGCCTTCGGGCGCGGCCCAAGCCACGGCACCAAGGGCGAGCGCGAGCGATACGAACGACAGTTCAAGTGAGCGGTGCATCGTCATGGCAGAGCCTCCAGTTTGGGAAGCGTATCGAATCCGCGGCGCTCCCGCGCTCCAAGTTCGTTCACGATGAAGCCGCGTCGACAATGATCCGCGCGGCCTCGCACCCGGGATCGTGGCCGTCGAACTGGCGATTCACCGCTTCAAGCGACTGCGTGATCTCGGAGCGCCATGTGGGATCCCGGGCCATTCGGCACGCCGTCTCTAGGATGGGCTTCGACGAGCCCGACCACGGAACGAACTCGGGGACGATCCGTTTCCCAGCAAGAATGTTGGGCAAGAGCCGATGTGGCGCGCGAAGGAGCAGCCGACCGACTCGCGCCGCAACGGGTCCCGTGCGATAGACGCCAATCATCGGCTTTCGCGCTCGCGTCAGATCGAGGCTCACCGTGCCCGACACGGCGACCGCCATGTCGCACCACGCTGCGGCTGGGCGAATGCAGCCACTGACCTCTGTCAGTCCATTGGTCAACCGCCGCCCGGCGAGCGACATGAATCGCTCTCGCACGATGGAACTGGCGAAGCAGACGAGCCCACGCGCCGCAGAGTGCTCTCGTGCAATCGCTTCCCATGCGTCGAGGAGCAGAAGCGCGTTGGCGTCAACTTCTTTCGTCCTCGAACCCGGAAGGAGGAGCACTTTCGGCGTGCCCTCGGGTGCGGCCGTGCGCGAGTGCGACGCGGCGGCATCTTCGTCGTGAGTGTTCAATACTGGATGTCCGATGAAGGTGGCGGGGACACCCCGCTCACGGAACCATGCCTCCTCAAATGGAAGAAGGCACAGCACATGATGGGTCAACCGTCGCAGTTTTCTGATTCGCCAGGGTCCCCACGCCCACATCTGCGGCGCGACGAGGTGCACGATCTTCGCACCTCGCCGTTTGGTGCGCGCACACATGGGGAAGTTCGCTGCCGGCGAGTCCACCGGAATGTGCACGGAGAGTCGGTTCGCGGCGGCCCACGCATCGACCCGCTGCGCGATGGCGTGGATCGCGCGCACGCGCGAGAGCGCCGGCACACCCATGGTTCCATCGGCGGCCGTGCGTTCGATGAGTTGCGCTCCGGCCGCGGCCATCCGTTCGCCGCCAAACGCGACGATCCGTGCCCCCGGATCGAGCGTCCGGAGCGTTGCAATCACCGGTGCCGCGTGCGCGTCGCCCGAAGGTTCAAACGCCGTGAAGAGGTAGGTTCGCGCCTTCACGCTCACTCACGGAGGCTAGCACTGCACTCTCGCTTGTGTCGTTACCATTCCCAACCCCTCGGGACCTCGACATGCTGAAACGAACACACTTTGGCGGTGACCTCAGATCCAAACACGCTGGCGAGCGCATCACGCTCTGCGGTTGGGTGAACACCTGTCGCGAACAAGGCCGGGGCCTCTACTTCGTCGACATCCGCGACAAGCAGGGGCTGGCACAGGTCGTGTTCGGCACCGAGTCGAGCCCGCCGGAACTCGTGGAGTCTGCCCGGTCGCTGCGCCGTGAGGATGTGATCGGGGTCACCGGGGTCGTACGGGTTCGCACGGGCGGCGCCAACCCCAAACTCGCAAGCGGCGAGGTTGAGCTCGTCGTTGAAAAACTCGAAGTCTTCAACAAGGCTGAGGCACCGCCAATCCTCCCCGACGAGTACGAGGCCGACAAGATTGGCGAGGAAATCCGGCTCAAGTACCGCTACATCGATCTGAGGCGCCCGAAGATGCAGTCGATTCTGAGGACGCGCTCGCGAATCACGAAGGCCACACGCGATTACTTCGCCGACCACGGGTTCCTCGAGATCGAAACGCCGCTTCTCATCAAGAGCACGCCAGAGGGGGCGCGCGACTTCGTCGTCCCGAGCCGACTTCACCCGGGGAGTTGGTATGCGCTTCCGCAGAGCCCCCAACTCTTCAAGCAGATCCTCATGGTGGCCGGCTGCGACCGCTATCTCCAGATCTGCCGCTGCCTCAGAGACGAAGACCCCCGCGCCGACCGTCAGGCCGAGTTCAGCCAGATCGACCTCGAAATGAGTTTCGTTGACCGCGCGGATGTGACTTCCATGATGGGAGGATTTGTCGCTCACCTCTGGAAGGAACTCTTTGCGACCGACATCGGCACCATTCCGACCATGACCTGGGCCGACGCCATGTCGCGCTACGGCATCGACCGCCCCGACACTCGATTCGACCTCTTCATCGAGGATGTTTCCGATCTCGCAGCGCGCTGCGATTTCCAGGTGTTCCAGCAGGCCCTCGCGCTGCGCAGTCCCGCTGGACGAGGTGGCGTCGTGAAGTGCATCCGGGTTCCCGGCGGTGCCAGCACGCTCACACGGAAGATGACCGACGGCTACGGCGAGTGGGTCAAGACATTCCGCGCGGGTGGCCTCCCCGTCGCCAAGTACACCGCACAAGGATTCGAATCAGGGATCGCCAAGTTCCTCGCACCCATCGCAGGAGATCTCGCCGCTCGACTCAAGCTCGAGGCGGGCGACTTGGTGCTCTTCGCCGCCGATACTTGGGAGATCGCCACAAAGACACTCGGGGAGCTCCGCCTCAGGCTCGCCTCGGACCTCAAACTCATTCCCGAGGGTCGCTGGAACTTCCTCTGGGTCGTCGACTTCCCGATGTTCGAGTGGGACGATGACGGGAAGCGCTGGGTTGCGCTGCATCACCCATTTACGAGCCCAAACCCCGACCAATTCTCCATCTTGGAGAGCGACCCGGGTGCATGCCTGTCCGCGGGATACGACCTCGTCCTCAACGGCAGTGAGATCGCTGGGGGTTCGATCCGCATCCACCGGATGGATGTGCAGCAGCGCGTCTTCAACTTGATTGGGCTCACCGACGAGGAGGCGCAATCGAAGTTTGGATTCCTCCTGAGCGCACTGCGCCACGGCGCGCCTCCGCACGGCGGGATCGCCTTCGGCCTCGACCGGCTTGTCATGCATGTCGTGGGCACCGACAACATCCGTGATGTGATTGCGTTCCCCAAGACACAGTCCGGCGGCGATCTCATGATCGAGGCACCGAGCCCCATTGCGGACGACCAACTGCGCGAACTCCATGTCAGGAGTGCGGTGCCGGCTCCGTCGGCGTGAGCCGTCGAGGCTGTCGCTAGTGAATTCCCTGCGATGCGAGCCAGCGCTCGCATTCGAGCGCCGCTTGACATCCCATTCCGGCAGCGGTGATCGCCTGTCGATACACAGAGTCCGCGACATCGCCGGCGGCAAACACCCCTTCAACGCTGGTCGCAGAGGACCGTGTCGCGAGCGAGATGTACCCCTTCTCATCGAGCGCGACGGCCGAGTGGCCCCCGTGGCGCAGGAACTCCGTCGCGGGTGAGTGCCCGATGGCCACAAAAAGTCCGGCGACCGCGAGCGAACTGCGCGCCTTCGTCAGAGTGTCCTCAAGTTCCACAGCCTCGATCCGTTCCTCGCCGACGACATTCACGACCTTCTTGTTCCAGACGGCGACCGCGTTCTTCTGCGCGAAGAGCCGATCCTGCATCACCTTCGAGGCACGAAACGAGTCGCGCCGATGAATGATGAACACCTTCGACGCGAACTTCGTGAGGTAGGTCGCTTCCTCCATCGCCGTGTCGCCTCCACCAACGACCGCGAGTTCCTTGCCACGAAAGACGGGCAGCGCACCGTCGCACACCGCGCAGGCGCTCACGCCGCCACCGATTCGCGCGAGTCGAATCTCGTTGGGTGCACCCACCCAGTTCGCGACCGCGCCCGTGGCAATGATGACACTCTGTGCGCGGATCTCGCCGCCGCCGCCGAGCCGCAGCGTGAACGGCCGCTGGGAAAAGTCGACGCCGACGACATCTTCGTCCATGATCCTCGTTGCGAATCGCTCCGCCTGGCTGCGGAAGTGCGCCATGAGTTCGGGACCGGTGATTCCCGAGGGGAATCCCGGATAGTTCTCGACTTCCGTCGTCAACATCAGTTGCCCGCCCGGCAAGATCGGTGCCGGATCCGCACGCGGCGTCCCAATGATGCACAACGGTGAGAGGTTCGCGCGCGCGGCGTAGATGGCGGCCGTCCATCCCGCGGGACCCGAACCGATGATGGCGACTCTCTCGACGCCCATCTCTCGCGCGCTCACTTCAGAAGGCCTTCTTCGCGAGCGAGCGCCCTCACCGGCGGCCACAGGAGCAAGTCGCCGATCGCCGCGTCATCGGAGTGGCTCTCGCCAGAACCGTCCTCGTTGTCGGTGCCCATCGCCCAGACCATGCAGCCAGTCGCCCACACGCGACCCAGCGGGGTCTGCACCGCCTGCCGCTCGGCACCGAGAGCGCGGTACTGAAGGCGACCGTACGCCTTGTCGTACGGGTCGAAGTCGTAACGCTTTTGGAAAAAGGTCGCGTACGCGCGCTCGCGATCCTTGGGCCACGCCTGCCTGAACTCGTTGTAGTACCCGCAGAGGCCGGCGGCCATCACGGTGCCGTTGATCTCGGCGATGAGCACATTCTTCCACGAAAAGGCCCGCTCCATGTCGCGCAGCATCGCGAGAACGGCTGCGTACTTGATCGGATTGGCGCGCGAGAACTCCGTGGGCATCTGGTGCAGTGCCGTGTACGGGCGCACGCGCCAGCGACGCCACCAGTCGTCGTACACATTGAGCAACTTCTCTTGGCTGGCCTCGAGCGAGCCGTGCACATCGGCAACGCGACGCCACATTTCTTGCGTGTTGAACCGCTGGAGCACCCCCTCAGGTGATGGTTGTCCGCCAACCACCTCAGCGAAGTGGTCCTTGTCGATGGACGAACCCTTGGTCGGGGCCAAGGCCTCCCGGAGCACCGCTTCCGCGACAAGCCGATCGCCTTCGGGCATCTGGAGGCGCTTCATCTTCTCGTTGTCGGAGGGTCGAAGAAATGGGTACTCCTTGAGTGCCGCGTTCTTCATTGTGTCCACTGGGAGCAACTTCAGGTAGGTCCACATGAAGTCGCGATGGATGGAAAGCGTCTCAGCCAGCGATTCAAGCGCAAAGAGCTTCTCTTCGAGCATCGATTGCTCGCAGACCTGCCGAAGCAAGCGCGCGTACGAGATCCCCACCTTGAACGCCTGGTCAAACTCGCCGGCTTCGCCGCGCCGATACATCTCAGCAGTCGCGTACGCGCCGAGCGCTCGGATCGCCTTGAAGTATCCGTAGCGCACCTTCGCCAACTCGACGCCTTCGCCAAACTCGATCGCGAGGCCGGACTTCGCCGCGGCGGCGTCGACGGCACCCTTTCCATAGCCGAGACCGAAAATGAGCCCGAACTGGGAAGCATCGAGAGCCACTCCGGCCGCCTCGTTGGCCTTCGCCCACTCGGCCACCTTTGCCCAACCCTCCATCTTCGGCCAGATCGTCCCCTGGTTGAATCCGTCGCCGAGTTCGAACGGAGGCGGAGTCATCGCGATGTACGCGGCGAGGATCCCCGGACTTGTCTTGTTCTTCTGCGTCACATCCTTGAACTGCCCGTTCAGGGAGCGCACAAGTGCAGCGTCCTCCGCGAGAACAGGAACGGCGCCCCAGAGCGCAACGAGGCAGGCGAGCGGCATGACGACCCGAGTGATTCGGCGATTCATGGAGAATCCAAAGCGTAGCACACGCTCCGGTGGGCGGCCGCTCACTACACTCGCCGCCCCACTTCCCCTGGTTCGAAATCACCGGAGCAACAGCATGATTGTCGGCGTCCCCACTGAAGTCAAGACCGATGAATTCCGCGTTGGCATGCGCCCCGTTGGGGTCGAGATGCTCGTGCGCGATGGGCACTCGGTCCTCGTGCAGTCCGGAGCTGGTTTGGGCAGCGGATTCTCCGACGAGCTGTTCGAGCGCGCGGGCGCGCAGATCGTCCAGAGCGCACGCGATGTGTGGTCCCGCGCGGGCATGATCGTGAAGGTGAAGGAGCCGCAGCCGGCAGAGATCCCGATGATCACGCCCGAGCAGATCCTCTTCACCTACTTCCACTTCGCCGCCGACAAGGGACTCACACTCGGGTGCCTCGAGTCGCGCTGCATCGCATGCGCCTACGAGACACTCACCGACGAACACGGGCTCCTTCCGCTCTTGACCCCGATGAGCGAAGTCGCAGGAAAACTCTCGATCCAAGAGGGCGCGAAGTACCTTGAGCGGCCCTGGGGAGGTGCGGGCGTTCTTCTGGGCGGCGTGCCCGGCGTCGCGCCTGGCAATGTGCTCGTCATTGGCGGCGGAGTCGTTGGAACCTGTGCGGCGCGCATGGCCGCCGGCCTTGGGGCCGATGTGGCGATCCTTGACATTAGTCTTGATCGCCTCCGGTACCTCGCCGACACCATGCCGGCAAATGTGCGCACGATCTACTCAGATCCCCAGGCAATTCGCGAGCGGCTTGCGTGGGCAGACTTGATCGTCGGCGCCGTGCTCATTCACGGAGCCCGCGCGCCGAAGCTGATCCGTCGCGAAGACCTTCGCCACATCCGGCCAGGCAGCGTCATCGTCGATGTGGCCATCGATCAAGGCGGGTGCGTCGAGACGGCCCGCGTGACGACGCATCGCGAGCCGGTGTACACGGTCGACGGCGTGGTCCACTACTGCGTTGGGAACATGCCCGGCGCTGTGGCGCGAACATCGACGCAGGCCCTTACCAACGCCACGCTCCCGTGGGCGATCAAGCTCGCGCGCTTCGGTGCCGACCAACTCGCCCGCAACGACGCCGCGTTCGCCAGCGCGATCAACATGACGCGGGGCACGCTCGTCAACCAGGCGGTGGCTGAAGCCCACGATCTCGAATGCGCACCGCTGTGCCCGTGAGACCATGACCGCCCTCCCCGCGAAGGTGAATGTCCTGCTCGTGGGGACCGGCGGCCGTGAACATGCGCTCGCATGGCGGATCGCGCAGTCGCCGCATCTTGGCACGCTCTTCGTCGATCGCGACGCGAATGCCGGTCTGCGCGACTTCGGGTCGCCGTGCCCAGAGCCCTTCACGATGCAGCGGAAGTACTACCTCCAGCGATGGATGGAAAAGGAGCAGATCGGATTCATCATCATCGGCCCCGAGGGACCCCTCGCCGAGGGACTCGCGGATGTGTTCGCGCTGCCAACGCGCCCAGTCTTTGGACCCTCACGGGCCGCATCGCGGCTTGAGTGGGACAAGGCATGGGCGAAGCTTGTGATGAGGCAGACTTCAGTCCCGACAGCCGAGGGTCGCACTCTAACGACGCTTCCCGCCGCGCTCGCCTATGTCACTGAACGGAACGAGCCGTGCGTCGTGAAGGCATCGGGACTCTGCGCGGGCAAGGGCGTCACCGTGTGCAAGGACACTGCCGAGGCCGTTGCCGCGGTGAAGAGATGCATGGACACGCGGGATTTTGGGGATGCCGGTTCGTCGATCGTCATTGAGGAACGCCTCGACGGG
>SYGQ01000025.1 GCA_005799475.1 Planctomycetia bacterium
CGAGCAACTCTGGAACCCGACCGCGAGCATCGAAGTGTCGGTCAGCAGTGCGCCCACGACATCGCCCATGCCCTCGCCGTACGCGCCTTGGCCACTGCCGCCGGAGGCAACCAGGTGGTGGCCGTACTCGTGATGAACGACCGTGCCGAAGGCTGTGTTGTTGCACCCGCCACCCGAAAGGTAGAAGTTGATCGAGGTGCCGTCGTAGTACGCATTGCAGGTCGAAGCGAGATTCGTATTGATTTGGAACGCTGTCGCGTTCTGCTGCGTCGAGAGCGTCGGGTAGGTCGGGTGTGCTGCGAGGATGAAGTCGCGCACATGGTTCGAGGCGATGTAGGCGTTGACTTGCGCCCGTTCCTGCTCGGCCGAGTTCGCGGCGTTGTGCATGAAGGTGGTGGTGCCGCCGCTGGCCACATTGGTGGTGAGCGTCGAAGTGGTTCCAGAAATGTTCGTGACCTTGAAGTACTTGCCGGCCGCGGCGAGGTCTGAGGTGAGCGCGAGCGACCCCGTCCCTGAGTAGGGAACCGTGAAGACACCGCTTGCGTTCGCCGTCGCCGTCCCCCCCGGGTAGCTGACCGTTGCGTAGGGGAGACCGGTGGGAACTTCAGCCGAGCACGCGTCGGCGGAGTATCCGGTCGTCGCGTAGCCCTGCACCGCGCCGGTGATGTCGGCGTTGAGAACTTGCTCCTCTTCGAAGAGGATCTTGCCGGTGGCGGCTTCGGCGACATACAGCATTCTGGAGAGTCCCGCGCCGGGTGTGCCGCGCACGACGAGGTAACTCACGGCAAGGGTCGGCGTTGCTGGCGAGTCATCGGTGCCCGCAAAGATCACGAGCTGCGCGTCAGAGGGCTCTTCGGCGCGATTTCGCACGCCCTCCTTCGACCACACCGCGCGATCGAAGTTGGCGATCGTCGGTCGGGCGGGCATCGTCGCGATGAAGTCGCCCAGATTGCGAAGGTCCGCGGAGGCCAAGACCATCGGATAGCCCGACTCGTTGCGCATGAGCAGGCGCACGGACGAGCGGAAGACTGGCACCTGGTTCACAACCTGCGAGTAGCCAAGGAGCGTGAAGCCGTAGGTCTCAGTGACCTCGTCCCACATCACGCCGACGGAGTGGATTCCCTCCGGGAACGCACCAAATGGCGCGATGTCCACCGCACGAGCACCGAAGACATCCGCATGATCTCGAATGAACCGCGATGCGCTCTCGGAAGGGTTGCGTCCCGTCGAGAACGCGCGCCCGTACACGCGTGTGATCCGGTCGCCACGCTCGAAGAAGTCGGCCGCGGGATTCGCGTCGAGGAAGTCGCGCCTCGCCTGCGCCACATCCACGGAGGATCCCTTCACGCCGCCTGCGCCGACCTGTTGCGCGGCTGCAGGCCTCAGTCCAGATGCGACGACAACGGCTGATGCGGCGACGATCAATGCGATGTTCCGTGGACTCATGTCTTGGTTCTGCCTCGTGAAACGGGGTGGCTGATCGAGTGACGAAACCCAACGCGGGCACAAGCGCGATCACAACACCGCTGCGCCCTGCGCCTTCGTGGCACACAATACGCAAGAGCGCTGGCGTGTATCCAGTAATCTGCACGAAAACCGCGCCGTGGCAAGTTGGATCGTGATCCAATTGCCATTGCGCCTGCAGAATCGACCACGCGATCCATTCCATGGCCAAGAAAGGCGACAATCGCTCCGCGGCAGGTCCCACGATTGAGAATCGCCGTGCGTTCCATGACTTCGCCATTTCCGACACGATTGAGTGCGGCATGGAACTCAAGGGCACCGAGGTCAAGTCCGTTCGCGCCTCGCAGGTGAGTCTTGCTGAAGGCTGGATCATGGCGGAACCGGCTCCGCCGAGACTCAATCTGCACGGGGTCCACATCGCCGAGTACCCGCCTGCAGGACGGGATCGCCAGCACGCGCCGGTCCGCGTCAGGCGACTCCTCGCCAAGCGTCGAGAAATCGAGCGACTCGCCGAGGTGGTGAAGGCGAAGGGAGTCTCCCTCGTCCCGCTCAAGGTCTATTTCAAGAACGGATTTGCGAAGTTGCTCGTCGGTATCGGAACTGGGAAGACGAAGTCCGACAAGCGGCAGTCGATCACCAAACGCGAGAGCGAGCGCGAGATCGACCGTGCGATGCACCGCAGGCGATAGGGGGCATCACGGACTCGGCATCGGAACGCATTGGCCGCTGTCGCCGTCGCGTTCGCCATCCACGAACGGTTGGATGAAGGCCGCTGCGGCTTCCGGCGAGTGAGTCCGCTCTGCGGGGATGTGCGCCGTCGAGAAGTTCTTTCGCAGCATCTCTGTGTCCACGCAGCCGAAGTTGATCGAGAACGCCACGATGCCGTGGCGCTTGCCTTCGCGCGCTGCGCTTCGGGTCATCGAGTCAAGTGCGCTCTTGGCTGCCGCGTAAGCGAAGTACCCCTCGAAGGGGTCAGTCGTTCCCAGCGTCGAGAGATTCACGATCCTTCCGCAGCCCTGTGCGACGAAGGTCCCCCAGCATCGATGGATCAGGGCGGCCGGTCCGAACGCATTGACCGCGAAGGTGTCAATGAGCAACTCTTCGGTGGTGGCCTCGAGTGCCACCAGAGGCGCAACTCCGGCGCCGTTGACGAGGGTGTCAATTCTGCCGAATGTGTGGAGCGCGGCGCGCACGACTTCCTGCGCGGCCGCATGCCCGCGGCAGTCCGCAGCCCTGACGAGTGTTGGGCCGGTGCAGCGGGTGGCCGTCTCGTCGAGCCGATCCTGCCGCCGCCCCACGAGGACGATCGCGTCGCCTCGCCGCGAGAGAAGTTGCGCGAGCGCACGGCCGCTGCCGCTGCCCGCGCCCGTGATGATCGAGACCCGCGGCGCCATCGGGGCGTCAGCTCGCCAGCCTCATGACATCGTTGTAAAAAGTGACCGCGAAGAGCAGTCCGACAATGACGAGCCCCGCGAGGAGTGCGCCGCTCTGGAACGCCGGGCTTGGCGGTCGCCCACGCAGCTTCTCGTAGAGGAGGAACACCATCAGCCCGCCATCGGCGATCGGAATCGGCAGGAAGTTGATGACCGCGAGGTTGACACTGATCATCGCAAGGAAGAACACGAGGTAGGTGAAACCACGATCGGCGACCCGCGTCCCGATGTGCACGATCCCCACGGGGCCTCGCAACTGTGAGACGCCGACGGTCCCACGGAAGAGACGATCGAGCGTGAGATAGGTCATCAAGACGAGTTTCTTCGTCTCGCCGAGTCCCATCGCGACGGCTCGGAGCGGGTTTCCGTCCGCTGCGAGCACGACCTCGGCGGGCTCGAACCACTGCGGACCGAGCGCGGGTCGCCACCCAAGCGCGAGGATCTCCGCTCGCGTGTCGGACGCAAGCGGGATGCTGGCGGCTTGGTGCGTGCCTGACTCGCCGGGAAGGACGAGCGAGACACGAAGCTCGTTTGCTCCGCGTGCGGCCGCCTCGCGCGAGGCGCGGAAGAGGTCGGTCCATGTCCCGATGGATGTTCCGTCGACCGACTCGATCCGCGAAAGTGGGGGAAGATCAAGTGCCGCAATGGGCGTCGCGACTCCTGGTGGCGGCCCGGTGCGCGCGAACGGCCGCGCGAGCAGCGGCGTGTCCCACGCACTGCCGACCTCGACACCGAGCCGACCGTCGCCGCCGACACGGACAACTCGCTCCATCCCCTCACCCGCGCGAAGCACGCGCATCGACAGGGTTCTCCCCGAATGCTCGGCGAGGGCAAGCCGAAACTCCATGAGCCGCGGACCCACGACATCGCCCACGCGGAGGACAACATCGCCGTCCTCAAGCGTTCCGTGAGCGGATGAGCTTGCGGGAACGCGCCCGATGCGCGTGAGCGGCGCCATTCCGAGGAGCCCGTACTCATAGTCGACAGTCGCCTGTGCAGGCTTCTCGGTGTACACGAGTGCCTGCCACGATGGGACCGTGTTGAGTGCGATGTTGCACACGCCGGCACCCTCGATAGACCAGTGTGTGGCGAGCGGGCGGCCACCGCTGGCGGCGGCGCGCCGCACGAGCGTCTCGTACGAAGCAACGCTCCCCCCCGGGCGTGTGCTCATGAGCGCCGCGCCGCGGAACGAATCATTGAACTGGCTTTCCAACGGGGGCGTGCCGCCTGGCCCAGTCAGAGTCGCAGCGCTGATTCCCCAGGGCCCCGGCTCGCTCATGGCGTCTGGGGCGTGGTTCCAGAATCCGGCCCGTTCCATGGCTGACCGCAGGAAAGGGAGTGCATCCGGATCTCTTAGCAGGGTCCGGCTTGAGGCGGGCGTCACGCCCATGATGCGAATCCCTGCCGTCGGGCTCGGTTCCGGGGCAACACTCAAGTGAACTTCGTGGCCAACCGCGTCGTCGCTGTACCGCCGGATCGTCATCGCCAACGGGATTCCCGGCCGACTCATCGCCGCCGCGATCTGGAGATCCGCAAAGGTGGACACGGGCGCGCCGTCGATCGCAATGATTTCGTCGCCGGGGAGGATGCCTGCCTTCGCTGCGGGATCTTCAGGGCTCACGCTTCCCACGATCGGCGCATCGAAGCGCACGCCGATCAGGAACGCGACCATGAAGAGCACGATCGCCAGTGCGACATTGCAAGTCACGCCGGCTGAAACGATCACCATCCGCTTCCAGATCGGTGCCGACGAGTAGGAGCGCGGATCCGTGCTCGCGGCATTCGGGGCCATGTCATCTTGGCCGAGCATGCGGACGAATCCGCCCAAGGGAAGGACGCGCAGGGAGTACTCCGTTTCGGAAATCCCAAGTTCGGCCAATCGCTGTGGCGTGAGCGTGATGGCCGGGCCACCGCCGCGCGCGTTGACTTCGCGGTCGGTGCCCCCGAGTCGCAGGCCGATGCCCTTGCGGTACGAAATCGCGATGGGCCCCATGCCGACGGCAAAGGCATCGACTCGAACGCCGGCCCACTTTGCCGCGATGAAGTGTCCGAATTCATGAACAGCGACGAGAAGCCCGAATCCGAGAATGACGAGCAACAGGTTCGCGCCGGAGTCAAAGAGCGCCATCCATCTAGCGTAGGCGAGAGCGCGAGGGTCGCGCCGTGACGGTCAGGGCGAGGTACGCGCGCCGACGATGGAGCTTTGTGCTGCGACCTGGCCGCGCACAAACTCGCGCGCACGGGCATCGGCGGCGGCGACATCCGCGAGACTCGCGATCGCCGAACTGGGGAGCGCGTCCATCGCCTCCGCCACGAGTCGCGTGATGTGGCCGAACCTGATTCTGCCCTCGACGAATGCATCGACGGCGGCTTCGTTGGCCCCGTTGAGTGTCGCGCCGGCGGTGCCGCCGTCGCGGATGACTCGCCAGGCCAGTTGGACGGCAGGGAACCGCGCGTGGTCGACGGCTTCGAAGTCGAGCGATCGCAGGCGGCTCCAGTCCAATGGGACGCTGCAGCCAATCGCCCGAGCGGGCCAGGTCAGCGCGCACTGAATGGGCAGCCGCATGTCCGGTGGCGACAACTGCGCCATGACGCTGCCGTCGTTGAACTCGACGAAGGAGTGCACGAGCGATTGCGGGTGGACGATCGCGTCGATCTGATCGGCGCCGAGGCCGAAGAGCCAGTGGGCTTCGACGATTTCGAGCGCCTTGTTCATCATCGTGGCGCTATCGATGGTGACCTTTCGTCCCATCGACCATGTGGGATGCCTCAGGGCGTCTTCAAGCGTTGCATGCTCCATCGCCTCGGCGGTCATCGCTCGGAAGGGACCCCCGCTCGCGGTGAGAACGATGCGCCGGACTTCGCTCGCGGAGTTTCCGGCGCGAAGGCACTGCGCGATGGCGCTGTGTTCGCTGTCGACCGGAATGATCGAGACGCCCCGCGCGCGCGCGCGGGCGGTGACGAGCGTCCCCGCCGCGACAAGCGCCTCCTTGTTCGCGAGCGCGATGTCGCAGCCGGCATCGATGGCCGCGAGGACCGGCCCGATCCCGGCCGAACCAACGATCGCCGCGACGACGAGATCGCCAGGTTGTCCGTGCTCGCGCACAAGCGACTCTGCAGCGATGGCCCCCTCGTATCGGTTGACATTCGTCGGGAGATCGAGTGCCGCCGCCGGTGACGAACTTGTGATGGCAACCGCGTCGGCGCCGAACTCCGTCGCCTGTTCGGAAAGACGCGCGGAATTGCGGCCAGTCGCAAGGCCGACCACATCGAACGAAGCGCCGCCAGTGTCGTTCAGGTGCCTGATGACCGACAGCGTGTTCTCGCCGATGGATCCCGTGGACCCGAGGATGAAGAGTCGTCGACGGCCAACCATGCTGAGCAACTACTCGGGGCGTCCCTTGGCCCGCGCCCGTTCCACCGACGACAGGAGTCTCACGGCCGCACCGTAGAGCGAGCGTCGCTTTGGCTTGACCGGCGCTTCGGGCGGAGCAGCGGGTGGTGGTTCAGGTGCCGCTGCCGGTGGAGTCTCAGCAGCCGGAACTGGGTCGTGCACGGGTCCGTTCGGTGCGACACGCGCGGCATCGTCGTCGGGTCCTCGATCTCGGCGTCCGCGTCGGCCGCGTCCGCGGCGGGAACGGCCGCTTCGCGCAGGCTTGTCGCCACCATCCGTGGGTTCCGAATCGCCGGTGTGCGGTTCGCCGGCGTGCTCGGCGGCCGCGGTCGGCGCATCGCTTTCGTCCTCGGAGACGGGCATTGCCGCCTCCGGGTGGAGCGCGGCAACCTGTTGCACCAGTTCAGGCGGAAGCATGAAGGTCGTGGCGGTCAAGAGCGCCGCCAACTCAGGGTCGACCGTCGCCACGAGTTTGGCGACGAGGTCTCCTGGCGACATCCCAACGGCCGCGGCCACCCTTGCGGTTTCGAACGCCGAGCCGTCGGCCACCATATCGGCAAGCGACTCGATCGAGCGACGCCCGCGACCCCGCCGTCGGCTGCGCCTGCGAGGGGATGAACGACCGTCATCGGCGTCGACTGACCTCTCGGGGGTCGGCGACGGCGCCGAGTGGTCTGCGGGCCTCGGCTCTGCCTTCGAGGGGCGTGATCGTTCGCCGCCTCGGCCGCGCCTGCGCCGATCTCTGCCATGGCGGCCCCCGCGATCGTTCGCGGGCTCGTCGCGTTCCTCACCGGGGTGCCTCACACCCGCAGCAGCCATCGCCGCGCGAACGGTCTGCTCGCCCGCGACAATCGTGGGAAGGTTGTCAAATCCACCGGCCATCGCGATCGCCGTCGCGTCTGCCGGTGCCGACCGTCGCCGACGGCGTCGTCGCCGAGCGAGCACCTCGGTGGGGGTCAGCTCAGCCTCCTCCTCGTCGGGCAGCTCGTCATGCAGCGTGCTCGCGCTCGGACGCGGGGCCCGTGTGAGGCGATCGAGCTCCACATCCGCATTGCGATCGTCGTACGCGTACATCTCGATGCGGTCGGCGGCGAATGCCTCGCTGATGCGGACATCAATCCGCTTGGCGAACCGTTCCTCGAGCTCGTGCATCGCGCGTCGTCGCTTCGACATGAGGTCTCCAGCGACTCGGACCGAGCAGACGATCTCGACGCGGTGGATCTCGTTGTGGCAGAACAAGAGCGACACGCGCCGCATCGCGTCAGCGGCCACTGTGTCCGGAAGCCGGACTTCCCCGGCCCCGGTGCAGTGTGGGCAGTCGGCATAGTGCATCTTGCGCAGGCTGGGCCGCATGCGTTGCCTGGTCATCTCGATGATGCCGAACTCGCTGATGGGCGCGAATGAACTCTTCGCCCGATCCAACTTCAGCAGAGACGCGAGCCGATCTTCAATCTCCCGGCGATGGCGCGAGAACCGCATGTCGATGCAATCCACCACGATGAGGCCGCCGAGATCGCGCAGCCGGAGCTGGCGACAGAGTTCTTCGACAGCCTCGAGGTTGGTTTGGTAGGCATTCGTCTCCGAGTCGCGCGCGCTGCGACTGCGCCCGCTGTTGACATCGATCGCGACGAGCGCCTCAGTCTGGTCAAAGACGAGCGCGCCACCCGACGGCAGCGGCACCGTGCGCGCATGAATCTCGTCGATCTGCCGCTCGACTCCGTACGCCTCAAAGATCGGCGCCTTGCCGTTGTAGTAAAGGACCTTCGCGGCCGTCGTCGGAGCGATGACATCGAGGAAGAGTTTCGCGCGCTCGAAGGCACTTGGCGAATCGACGATGATCGCTTCGACGGACGAGTCCGTGTGGTCGCGCAGCGTTCGCACGAGGACATCGCTCTCGGTGTAGAGCTCGCACGGGGCGCCGGTCTTTGACGCTCGTGCGGCCATCGCATCCCACAGTCGCTGCAGGTACGCGGCATCGCGCAGGAGTTCCGTGCGTCCGGCGTCGAACCCCGCCGTGCGAAGGATGAACCCGAATCCTTCGGGAAGGTTGAGCGAGTCAAGAATCTTGCGCATTTCGCGCCGTTGGTTCTCGTCATCGACACGGCGGGAGACGCCGACACGGTCCATGTCAGGCATCATCACCAGGAGGCGACCGGGCAGGCTGAGATAGCTCGTGAGGGTCGGTCCCTTGGACCCGAGGCCCTCCTTGATGACCTGCACCAGGATTTCCTGTCCCTTCTTGAGGGCGTGCTGAATCAGTGGTCGTTCGCTTCGCGCGATCTTCTTGCCCACTTGCTCCGTGCGGCCTTCGCCCGGGAAGTACTTCGGGTGCAGGTCGCTGATGTGGAGAAACCCGTTTTGACCCGAGCCGAAGTCGACGAAGGCGGCTTGGATCGCCGCTTCGACATTCATCACCCGGCCCTTGTAGATGCTCCCGACATTGGTGGCGCTCGATTCGCGCTCGGAAAAATAGGAGTCGAGTCGGCCATTGGCCAAGACCGCGATCCGGCACTCTTCGCCGGGCTCGTCGTTCACCACGAGCGTGACTGACCGGGGTTCCGGGTCAGCCACCGCGCGCGAGTGAGTCCGCGGCGTGTGTTCGCGTTCTTCCTCGTCGGCTGGGTCATCACCTGCGGCAGCTGGTGCTGTGGGCGAGTCCGGGTCCGCCTCGCCATCACCACCGGGCGCAGCGGCGCCATCGTCCGTGGTCGCGTCCGTCTCGGTTCGGGTCTCGTCCCCGGGGGTCGTCGGGCCGTCGGTGACTTCAACAGGGTTCGTGTCGTCCTGGTCGAGAGATCGCTCGACCTCCTCGCGGTGCGCCTCGCGGGCCTCGCGCTCGCGCGCTTCTTCGAGGTAGTCCTCGGTGCGCACCCTTGGCGTCACCAACTCCTCGTTGGCCCCGGTCCCGTTCTGAATGTCTTGATCCTGATTTTCTACCGTTCCG
>SYGQ01000026.1 GCA_005799475.1 Planctomycetia bacterium
GAACTGCCTCCGGGCACGAACACAAGCGCCGTTCCCGCGCACGGGATGTGGGCCTCGCCCTTGCTTGCGTCGTAGTCGACCTCGTCGGCACGCACCTGGAAGAGCCGCGGCTCGCCGGTGCGCGTGGCGTCGAGCCAAGTCTGATTCTCGAGTCGCACATCCCCTTGCGCATGAAGGCGTCTCGGTCGAACATCACTCCCCGATGGCCCCGCCTCGGGCGTCGCGGCCCCCAGCGGTGCCGCGGTGCCTGAAGGCTCAAGTTCAAGGCGCACCTTCATCGCGTCGAGGGCGTCGAACTCCTGCGGCTTGGGCTGCGCGCGCACGCGCACGCGCCCCGCGAGATCCAGCGCAGCGCCATGTGCGGCTCGATCGACAAAGGCCATCGAGTCGCTCCATGCGGCATCGAGCTGCGGCGTCGTGGTCGGTGCCGTGGGGAGTGCCGCACGCTCGTGCGAGGCCCCCGCCAGAAGCGGCTGCTCCCACGCCCGTGCACGACCCGCGCCGACCGCGCTCGCCGTGCGCGCCACTTCGTCGACGCGCAGTTCTGGCAATCCCTCGATGAGTACCCCAGCGCGAACGAGCGTCACATCAGGGCCCGCGAGGATCGCCTTCTTCTCGCGCGGATACGCCTCCATCGCGGTGGCGAAGAGCCGCGCTCCATCCTTGAGTTGGACCTGCAGCGCGTCCGTGGCATCGACCCTCGTCACTTCGGCGGCACCAAGTGCCGGATCGAGCGATGCGGATGCCGGCGAGGCTCCCTGCGGCTCGAACTGTGCGCGGAGCGAATTGCACCAGAGCGTCTGGAGTGAGTCAGTCGCTTCGACGGCGCCGCGCGCCTCAAGGAGTCTCGGCGTCGTGACCGCCTCGGGTCCCTTGATGAGGTCGATGTCGATCTCTCGCGCGCGGAGCGCCATTTGCGCATCGGTCGCGAGCTCGACGCTCTCGCCGTCGATGGCGACGAGCATGTCGCCCGGCGCGGCGGGACAACGCTCCTTGGCACCGACGGGCTCCATGAGCAGATGGCCCACGAAACGCACGACGATGATGTCGCTCTCAACGGGCGCCGTTGGACTCGATGCGAGCACCGATGCGAGGAGTTGTCCCAAGACGCCGCCGGTGGCGACCGTGTCATCGGTCCCAGTTCCTTCGCGCCGCACGATGCCCTTTGTGACAAGGTCGCTCTGCAGTGTGAAGATCGCCGTCAAGAGATCGCCCTTGCTCCAGGCGCGCCCAGAGCCCGAGTACCGGATGACTTCCACTTGATCGTGCAACTCGAGTCGGTAGAACGGTGGCGGCACCGCGTTCGCTGACGCTTGCAGCGGCTCGGTTCGGTGGGCGACCGTTCGTGCGAGGTAGGTCCCTGGTGCGGCATCCGATCCCGATGCCGCATCGGCGCGAGTCATCCGCGCGCGATCGATCACGATGGGGCCGAGCGGATGCTGCACGAAAAGCCGCTGGATCTGCTTCCCATCCGGGGCAAGCGCCAGTTCGAGTCCCTCGCCGTCAAAGGTGAGAAGGTCCGTCGTCAGGCGAAACGGCCCAGGGCAGTCGAGTGCGCCAAGCACCTGGTCAAACTCAAGCTGCTCGGTTTCAAGGATGAGCGCGGGCGAGTCCCGTGCAAGATCGACGCGCCCCGCCGCCGACGGCCGGTACATGCGAACGACAACCTCGCCCGTGAAGTGCCCCGACTCCAGCGCGCGATTGGGGACATGCACGCGCGAGGAGTTTGCGCGCAGCGTGACAAGGCGTCCATCATCGAGGAAGAACACTGCGCGCGGGGCTTCCATCGCCATGAAGGCGCCTGGCTGCGGATCGATGCGCTGCGCGGCATACTGTTGCGCGAGGCGACCATCCTTGCCTGCCACCTGGACCCACGCCCCTTGGTCGAGGCGGATCGTGTTCCCGCTCATCGCGCGCGTGCGAAGCGCTTCACGCTCGGCCGTCGTGAGCGGATTGGGTGCGACGAGTGCCTCGATCGGCACGCGATTTCGCCGATCCGAGCGCGGCATGTTTTCGTCAAACTTCCACGCCAAGACGAGGACGGCCGCCGCTGCGACAAGGGCAAGGGCGACTGGAGCCGCGCGCGCAATGGATGCCTTCATCGTGGCTTGTGAGTGTAGGCCGCAGTGCGTCACCGCGGCATCACGCGCCGTCGAACCACGCGAGCACCGCCATGTCATACGCGGCATGCGCAAACACCGCGATGCCGAAGCCGCGTACCAGATAGATCGCCGCGAAGTACGCGCCGGCCAACACGAAGAACACGGCCCGGCTCCAGACGAGGCCGCCGCCCCCATCGTGCAGCGGGTGATACAGCGCGAACAGAACAGCCGAGATGGCCACGGCAAGTCCGACTCCCCAGCGCTGCGGCATTCCGACGAGATCCACGAAAACGCCGTGGAGAAGCGCAAGGAGCACCATACGGAAGATGAGCTCCTCATAGATCCCCGCCCCGATACTCATGGTCAGCCGCGCGAACGGCGTCAGTTGCGCGACCGAGTCGACAGCGTGAGGTCCGGCCCACGCTGGAACTGCCACGCGCGTGATCACCTGCGCGGCGACGAGCAGAGGCAGCGCGAGCAGCGCTCCTTCAATGGCCATCAATCCCACGGTCGGCAGGTGCACTGACCACTCGCGCCGAGAGAGCATCTGCCAGATGACCAGGATCGCGAGCACCGCAATGGCCGGCAGCGCGAGCGCTGGAAGGCTCATGCGCGACGCATCGATGCCGAAACTCCAGAAGAATCGATAGAGCCCTTCGTGCGCCGCGTTGGTGAGTACGCCGTCGCGCCCACGGAGCGCCGTCACGAGCCCCACCTCGTAGAGCACAACGAGCGGTCCAACGATCGCGAGGCACTCCAGCGGCCGCCGAGCGCGCTCAAAGTATCCCTGAGACGACGCGGCGACCTTCGCGCGGGCGCGCTCCGACCTCCCCCGCGACTTCATCACGCGCGCTTGGCGCCGGCGGTCATCTTGTTGAGCCGCTTGGCGAGCCGACTCTTGCGGCGCGCTGCGGTGTTGGGATGCATCGTCGGGGTGAGCGAGTAGCGATCAAGCAATCCCGAGAGCGCGCGCAGCGACTTCTCAGCCGCCGACTTGTCGCCATCGTGGATCGCCTTCAGGAAGGTCTTGGTTTCGTCCTTGACCTTGGTGCGGCGCCAACGATTGCGGGCGGCGCGATCGGCGCCTTGGCGGACTCGTTTCTTCGCGGATTCGGTATTGGGCACTTGGGTTCCTCTGTCGATGGCGCCGCCCCGAGATGGGGCCGTCGCGCCGGAACGCCCAAGTATGCCCGATTCCCCGGGATCCCGCAAGAGCACAGCACAACAAGACTTGACGCGACTGCGGCTGTCGAGGACGATATCCCGTCTATGGCCATTCGCTCTGGCAGCACGGGACCGCTGGTCTCCCTCGTTGTATTCGTGATCCTTACGGTCCTCTCCCTCGTGGGGGCGATCTACTTCTACTCCGAGGCGGACAAGGCGCAAACCGAGCGCACGACGGCGATGCGCGAACTGGCCAAGGTGATCAACGACGAGCAGCGAGGGCGTGAGGTCGTGCAGTCGCTCGACAGTGCGGCGCAGGCGCAGGGGCAAACACTCATTGAGCACATGCTCGCCCGCGAGGCCTCGATGGCGACGCTCGTCTCTGGTGACGCCGCCGCCGACACAAACTCGGTGCGTGCGAGCCTCCGTCTCTCCGATGGCCAGAGCGCCAAGCAGGCGCTCGACGAAGCGCGCCGAGCGGCCGCCGAGTCCGAGAGCAAGTTCGCCGATCAGGTCAAGGCCAGCGAAGCCATCAGCGCACAGGCCGACGCCGCCCGTGCCGAAGCCGAGGCCGCCAACAAGTCCGCAGAAGAAAAGATCGCGCAGTTGACGGCGACGATCGCTCCCTATCGCGAATCGAGCGAGCGCGCGATGGCCGAGATCGCGGAACTCAAGAATGAACTCATTCAGGCTCGCGAGCAGGCGCAATCGGAGTATGCGAACCAGCTCGCCGAGGAGCAATCGAAGCAGGCGGCGCTCGTGGCTGCAAACCAGAACCTCTCTGAGCGTGTGCAGGTTCTCCAGACGCAACTGGAGCAGTTCCGCATCAAACCCAGCGATGCGTCACTCCTGGCCGATGGCAAGGTGGTCGACATCGGCACCTCGAAAGACCAGGTCTTCATCTCGCTCGGGCTTCGTGATCATGTCCGCCCAGGAATGACCTTTGAGGTGTATCCCGACGCGGCGGCCATCCTCTATGACCCCAAGACCGACCGCCAGAGCCCGGGCAAGGCGTCGATCGAGGTCGTCAAGGTCGGTGACACGACGAGCACCGCGCGCGTGACTCGGCAGCGCAAGGGGCAGTCGATCCAGCGCGACGATGTCCTCGCCAACGCCGTGTACAGCCCGAGTTACAAGTACAAGTTTCTCGTCCACGGAAACTTCGATGTCGATGCCGACGGCAAGTCGGGGCAGACTGAGGCGGACTACATCCGGGGCCGGATCCAGGAGTGGGGTGGCGTGGTGATCGACGGTGACGAACTCACGCCGGATGTGGACTTTGTCGTGGTCGGGACACCTCCGAGCCGAGTGATGGCGAAGCCCTTGGGGGAAGACAGCGCCGGCTACAACGCGTACCTCGAGTCGAAGCGTGCGTACGACGCGTACGAGGCGCTCGTTGCCTCGGCCCGTGGAGCGCAGGTTCCCGTGCTCAACTGGAACCGTTTTCAAATCCTGACCGGCGCCGCGGAGCGTTGATCCCCGCGTGACGCTGAGCGGCACCCTCGACCACGCCGTTCACTTCGGTCAGTACGCCGCACTGCGGAGCGTCTTCGGCGTCTTCCACACCTTCGGGGTCGACCAGAACATGCGCACGGCCGCTGCGGTCGGTCGCCTCTACTCGCGATTCGGGCGACGACACCGCGCGAGGGCCATCGGCCATATCGAGCGGAGCTTTCCCGAGAAGTCGCGCGACGAGGTTGAGTCGATCGCGGAGCGAAGCGTGAGCAGTCTCTTCCAGATGTTCATGGTGGAGTCGGTCGTGATCCCGCGACTCCTGACGCCGACGAGTTGGCCTTCGTTTGTCGGCAGCTCCGGTGTGACGGGTCCGCTGAAACTTCTGCTTGAAGACCGCCCCCTTCTGATGGTGACGGGCCACTGCGGCAACTGGGAGCTCCTTGGGTTTGTGCTCGCCCTGCTTCGATTCAGAATGAGCGCGCTCGCACGGCCATTGGACAATCCCTGGCTCGACCGATGGATTCGGTCCGTCCGCGAGGCGCGCGGGCTCGAGATTCTCACGAAATGGGGGGCGACCTCCCAGGTGCAAGAGCTCATTCAGGCGCGCGCGCGCGTCGGATTCATCGCTGACCAGAACGCAGGCGACGACGGGCTGTTCGTGCCGTTCTTCGGACGCCTTGCATCGAGTTACAAGTCGATCGGCCTGCTGGCCATGCGCTACGAAGTGCCGATCGTCGTCGGGAGCGCGCGGCGTATCGGCGACCGATTTCGCTACGAACTCGAGTGCCCCGACATCATCATGCCCAACGAGTGGCTCGTTCAACCCGATCCTCTCTTCTACATCACTGCTCGTTTCAATCGCGCGATCGAAACGATGATCCGACAAGCCCCTGAGCAGTATCTCTGGGTGCACAGGCGATGGAAAAGCCGCCCCCCCCACGAGCGCGAAGGCAGACCCATGCCAGACCGACTGCGCGAGAAACTTCGGCAGCTGCCGTGGATGACGGACGACGAACTGCAGCGGCTGGAACGGCGCGTCGAGCCGATCACTCCTCGGTGAAGTCCGCCTCGCTCTGGCCGTCGGGGTAGGGATCTGCTCCGCTCGCCCCGAGGTCATGCCGAGAAGCGCGCCTCGGTTTCACCACCGTCGGAGCTCACGACACTCGGGGCATCAGCTGTGTCTGACGCGGGATCGGCTTCCGCGCCCCGCCTTGAGTCGACGCATTCAATCCTGAAATGGCGTGCGGGTTCGACCGCCGAGTCTCCCGACCCAATGCATAGAGCGGTCATATGTTGCCACTCGAATCCGTCGTTGCAGGCCACTCGGAGCGACAACTCCGAAGACCCAATCGACAGAGAAGCCTCGCGCCGGCAGCCCTCCTCGATCATCCGTTCGGCGGGCGAAGCGACGGCGGCGACGAAGGTGTCATCGGAGCGGGAGGCCTTGGCATTCCAACTCTTAGAGATCGATGGACCTTCCGCCCAAGAAAGGATCCAGCCGTCGATGGCTGCAGCACCACGGTTCTCGATGCGAACCCGTCCAATGAACCCGCCTGACGACGCGCTCGCGGCAGCGAACGCCACGCGCCACCGCGCGAGTCCGTATTCTTGCGCTGTGCGCCACCTCGTCGTCATCGCGAGCACCCCCGCTGCCGACAAGGGGATGATCCCACTTGGATCGCGGAAGCAGGTGCTCGAACGCCTGGCGAACCTCAATACTCACCCCGACACCCCAAGCGGTGATGTGCTCTATGGACCCGGCATCGAGTTCCAGCTCGGGCCGCAGCAAGAATCGATCACGCAGATGTTGCTCGATGTGACCGACGAGGACATCGCGTGGCTCGTCATCGAGCGCATCGGCCGAACGCTTCAGTGGAAGTTCGTGGACATGAATACGGGCAATGAGCTGGTCTTTTCCCCGGAACACGCGTAGTTCGCTCGCGGCCGCGGCCCTGGCCTGGGTTCTCGCGACGAGCGCGATCGCCGACGAACTCGATTGGCCGCGGCGAGCGACGCTGCCCGAAGGTCGATCCGTCACCATCAGCCAACCGCAGCCCACACAGTGGATCGACGGCATCATCGATGCGAAGGCCGCCGTGAGCGTGATCGCTGGGACTGGAGCCCCCGAGTGCACGGGAACGATTTCGATTCGGGCGCGCGCTCTCCTCGACGCACCATCGTCGACTCTATCGCTGAGTGACATCACGATCCCCGCCCTGCGCCTTCACGCAGACGAGGCCGCTGTACCCGCACTTCGAGACGCGATCACGCAGGCGCTCACATCCGGTGTCCTCATCGCCCGCTTCGACGACCTCCTCGCTTGCCTCGCGGCGAATGGCTACCCGAGTGCCCTGCCGATCCCCCCGGCTCTGGGTCCACCGAAGGCACCCGCGATTCCCGCGACGATGTCGTTCAGCACCCTCGTCCCGGGTGCCCTCGAAGGCCTTGATTCCGCGCCAGACCTGCTGTTTCGCACGCCATCTGGGGAACACTTCCTCTATCGATGGGGTCGCTGGTGCGCCCGAGGCTCGCACGCAGACAGCCCCTGGGACTTCATCGATGCCGGGGAACTTCCGGTCGCGTTCGCGAGCATCCCCGAGGCATCTCCGTGGGCCGACGCACTCGTCGGTGTCGTCGGCAGCATCGCCAATCACCGTGCGCAGATCGCGGGTTCGGTTCTGCCACCCGCATCGATGAGCGGGGCTCCCT
Source organism: Planctomycetia bacterium (assembly GCA_005799475.1). Taxonomy (GTDB): domain Bacteria; phylum Planctomycetota; class Phycisphaerae; order Phycisphaerales; family SM1A02; genus F1-60-MAGs104. The sequence continues at coordinate 7,431 of SYGQ01000026.1, forward strand.
GGTGGAACCCGTACACACTCTCGTGGTGGGACGGGTCGTGTTCGGCATCGGCCGCACCAACGATCCGCGCGATGCCCACGGGCGCGCCCTCGTCGTCGATCCTCGCACACGACGGCTCCCAGGAGAACCGCCTCGTTGGACTCGACGGCCGTGTCTACGCGCGAAGGCCGCGAGCCGACGGCACACCCGCGTGGTTCATCAGTAGTGCGGATGGCGCCTGGCACGAACTGACCGCGCAGCGGTCGACGATGCGAACACTCAACGCGGACCTCGCCGCGCGCGACGCCGCCACGGCCATGGCGAAGTCGCGCACTCTCTGGTTCACCCGACAAGAGGCGCTTCGCGCAAGCGGCACCGGCTCAGTGTGCGACCGAGAAACCTCAATGGACGGCGTGCGGCCGATCTCGAAGGGATATCGCTGCGTCAATGCTTCGTTGGCCGTGCCGCCCGAGTCTCCGCAGGACGCGCCGCGCTAGAGGGGGCTCTTCGCGGCCTCGCCGACGGGCCGCGGATATCGCCTCGGCGTCGGAGCGGTCTTCTCGATGATGACAAGCGTGCCGGTGGGCGTCCGCCGTGTCTCGACGAGTGCGCCCTTCAGGAAGCCCAGCGCGCGCGTCGCCGTCAGCAGTTCTTCAGCAGCCTGCTCGCCCTTGATGGCCACGAACACGCCGCCTTCGCGAACCATCGGGAGGGCGAACTCGAGGAGAATCGGCAATCGACCGACCGCGCGGCTCACGACGACATCCATGCGGTCACGCAGTTCGCCGCGACCCAAGGCTTCGGCGCGTGCGTTCGACACACGCACCTTGGAGAGTCCGAGCGCCCGAGCCGTTTCCTCAAGAAACCTCGCCTTCTTCCCCACACTCTCGATGAGCGCGAACTCGACCTCGGGCAGCACACAGGCGAGCACGAGCCCTGGAATCCCCCCGCCACTACCGATGTCGGCGACTCGCTTCGCATCGGCCTGCGTGAGGATCGGAAGCGGCGTCAGACCATCGAAGATGTGCCGCATCCACGCGGCCGCTGGGTCACGCACGGCCGTCAGGTTCATGTGCTCGTTCGCTTCGTAGAGCAAATGGAGGTAGCGCGTCAAGCGCGCCTCGTCGCCCGAGTCGAGTTCGATGCCCGCGTCGCGAAGTGCCTGTGCAAACTCCGCCGGCGGTGCGGGGATGTCCACGCTCATGGAAACGCCCTCATGCGAACGCTCGCCTCGCCGAGCCCCCGCTCACCCCAGGCGCGCGCGCATCCCTCGCGGCCACCGAGAAAAGCAGCCCGAGCGCGATCCAGCTCGCGACGAGACTCGATCCACCCGACGACACGAACGGCAGCGTCAATCCGGTGATCGGAAGAAGCCCCATCGTCATGCCGACATTGACCGACGCTTGGAAGCCGAGCATGGCGCCCACGCCGACGCCGACCATCCTCCCGAACGGCATGCGGGTCGTCGCCGCGATCCAGAATGCGCCCACGCAAATCGCCGCCTCCATGGCGATCACGAGCGCCCCGCCGAGAAGTCCCCACCGGCATGCGATGACCGCGAAGATCATGTCGTTGTGCTCTTCGGGGAGCGCGTTGAACTTGACCAGCGCACGAGCGCGCTCGGTGCCATTACCGAAGGCGCCGCCCGAGCCCACGAGCGTCCGCGCGCGGTCGCCCTGAAAGCCGATCGTGCGCATGTATCGCTCGTCGCCGGTCACTTGCGCCACCAGCGAATCGATTCGCGCGCGCTGGTGCGGCTTGAGGAATGGATACGCCGCGGGGGCAAGGAGCGCGGCGGTCAGAAGGACGATGGCGAGCCTCTTGCGGCTTGCCCCCTGCGCCAAGAGCATCGCAAGAAGCGTCGGGAAAAAGAGAAGCGCGGTGCCAAGATCCGGCTGGATCAAGATGAGCAGCACCGGGACCGCCGTCAAGACAAGCGGCAATCCGATCCCGATGCCCGTGCGAAGATCCGCCGCGCGCGTCAGCCACCACGCGCTCGCAACGATCCACGCGATCTTGGCGAACTCGGCGGGTTGAATGTCCATCGGTCCCAAGTCGATCCAGCACCGGCTTCCATTGCGCGGGCGAACGACGGACTCTGGAACCCCCGGCGCCACAAGCAGCACGAGCAGCGCGAGGCACACCGCGAACGCGCGGACTCCCCATCGTTCCACGAGCATCGGGTGGGGTACGACGACCGCTGCCGCGAGCACGATGCCGACGACCGCGTAGACGCACTGCCTCGCGGCCATCGACGGCTGGGTTGTGGCGATGGCCGCGATGCCGATCAATGTCAGTGCCGCGGCGGCGACGACGGCGATCCATCCGGGATTGGCCCACCTGAGCCCGAGCGCACGGGAAATCACGGGGCGCGAGGGCGCCGCACTGAAGCCGCGCGCAGGAGTCCGCATCAACTGCGTCACTGCGAGGCCCCGATCTGCACTGGAATCGATGCGCCGTGCGACGATGCGCCGAGATATCCCTCTTCGCTGAGCGCGCGGATGACGGCAGCCATCACCGGACCCGAGGTGCGACCACCACCACCACCATGCTCGACGAGGACAGCGATGGCGTAGCGCGGCCGCGGACTGCCCTCGTCGCCAACGAGCGCCACGCACCACGCGTGGTCGGCGTCGGTGAAAGTGCCTTCTGCGGTGCCGTCGCCGTCGCGGTCGAGTCTCAGGGGCGGCGCCTCCGCCGTACCGGTCTTCGCCCACACGCGCACGCCGGGCGCATCGATGATCGGATCGCGCGACCCATCGCCATACTCCATGTGGTGCGCCGTGCCGTACGACTCGGCGGCCACACGCCGAAGCCCCTCAAGTGCGCGCGCGACGGCGCCGGCTGGGAGCGGAAGCTGCGTCCACGATGGTGCCGCATTGCGCCGCCACGCCGGAGCGCTCGTCGCACCACCACGGCCGATGATCGCGTACGCATTCGCCAGTTCGAGCGGCGTGACCGTGAGCGGTCCCTGACCGATGCCCAACGAGATCGCCGCGAATGTGTCGCGGCGTTGGTCGATCTTCGCGGCCGCGTCGTCCGAGAGGAGGTTCCCCCCGAGCGTCCCAAGCCCGAACAACCGATACCACTTGCACAGACGCTGCGCACCGAGGCGCTGCGCGACGGTGTAGAAGTAGATGTTGCAACTCCGCGCGAGCGCGTCTTCGATCACGAGCGGCCCGCCGACTCGCTGCGAGTGTGTCGTGAATTGGTACTGCTGTCGGTAGATCCAGCAGCGCGCGACATCCTTGCGGTCGGGGAAGAAGTGGCCGTTGCACGCGACCGCCTCGGTCTCGCCTATCACACCCTCGGCCACACCCGCGAGGAAGACGAGCGGCTTCACAATTGAACCTGGCGGATACGCACCTTCAAGGGCGCGCTGCATGCTGGAGGAATCGGCACCGAGCACGAAGGCGTTGAGTCCCTTGCCGTCCTCGGGCCGAGGGCTCGACGCCGCCGCGAGCACATCGCCTGAGGCGACATCGACAATCACAGCTGCCGCGGGGAGAATGTCGCCCACGCGCAGTCCGTCACTATGCGCCTGCCACGACTGCACCCTCGTCAACCCGAGCCGCGGGTCGAGCGCCGCTTGCACACGCATCTGCAACTGCGCGTCGATTGTCACCCGCACATCTGCGCCCGGCGTCGGCGCCGTCCGATCCTCTTCGTCGGTGTCGAGCCGCCTCGTCACCTGCCCGCGCAGTCCTCTGAGATCGTCCTCGAATCGCCGCTCGAATCCGCGGGAGCCGACCCAGTCGCCCTGCGCGCGATAGCCGCCGAGGTCAATCTCCACCGTGCCGTCTTCGAGCTGTCGTTCAAACGGGCGCCGCTTGAGGTCGGCTTCCCACACTTCGTCACGCACGCTTCCGACGAGACCGTCCAGTGGATCGTCCAACTTCATGACCAGCGGCACGCTTGTGCGAATCGGCCGCGGCAGGCGATCGCGCGCCACCTCGACTTCCGTCGCCTGCCAAGGATGGTTTCGGCGCGCCGCGTCGACGACCTTGAGTCCGCCGGGCATCTCATCGCCGACTTTCCGCAGTTCGTTGGCCGTCTCGGCGGGAATGTCGTTGAGCAGGGTGTGGTACTCGCGCATCTCGCGGATGGGCTCGGGAGTGACATCCACCGAGAGGCCGCGCTTGGCCCGGCTGGCCATGGCCCGCTCGTGGACGCTCGCGGCACGCGCGTCGATGCGCTTTGCGATGGCATCGAGGCGCCGCTGAAGCTCCTCACGCGAGACGCCTCCGCGCACGGCCAATACCTCGGTCAGCGCCGTCGACCGTTCGCGCCAGGGCCCCTCCCGTGCATCGATCGCGCCCTCGCGATCACGGGCCGAGAGCTTCCGCCACGCCGACTTGCCGAGCGCCGCACGCGCTTCGTCCGCTGCGCGTGCGCGCGCCCACGACCCGTTGGCGAACTCGTAACTCACCGCCGCGTCGTAGCTGGCGACATCTTCGGCGAGCACCCTCCCCTTGCGATCAAGCAGTCGCCCTCGCCAGGTCGGTAGCAACCGTTCGGTGTCGAGCCGCTCCTCCGCTCGATCGGCGAGAGTCGCCCCATGCACCACGGTCAGCATGAAGAGTCGGAATCCGAGCACTGGTGCGGCGAGCGCGACCAAGCCGAAGAGCACCACGAAAGGTGTGCGCAGGTCTCGCTGAATCCGAGGATGCGCCAATCAGTCCTCCATGACTGCCATCTGCGCGCGGGAGAAGTGGAACGCGAGCCCGAGTGTATCGCTCACTCTCATCGCTACCATCCCTCCCCCCATGGAATGCGGCATCGTTGGACTTCCCAATGTCGGCAAGAGCACTCTCTTCAACGCGCTCACGGCTGCCGGCGCCGCGGCCGCGAACTATCCCTTCTGCACGATTGAACCCAATGTCGGGATCGTTGCCGTGCCGGACGATCGCCTCGAGACCATCCACAAGCTCATCCAGACACAGAAGGTCATCCCCGCCGCGCTTCGGCTCGTCGACATCGCCGGCCTCGTCAAGGGCGCGAGCGAAGGCGAAGGGCTCGGCAACAAGTTCCTGAGTCACATCCGCCAGGTGGATGCGATCCTTCAGGTCGTGCGCTGCTTCGCCGACCCCGATGTCACACATGTGGATGGTTCGGTCGATCCCGTGCGCGACATCCGCACCATCGAGAACGAACTCATGCTCGCCGACCTTCAGGTGGTCGAGGGGCTCGTCGACAAGGCCAAGCGCACAGCGGCCCACGGCGACAAGGAGGCGGCGGCGCGGCTCGGACTCCTCGAACGGTGCCTCGCCTCGCTCAACGAGTCGCGGCCGATCCGATCGATCAGCCCAACCGCCGAGGAAGCTGTCGAACTTCAGCAACTCGGCATGATCACTGCCAAGCGCGTCCTCTTCATCGCCAATGTCGACGAGTCAGATCCAAAGGGTGACGGTCCGCTCGTCGGAGCCGTACGCGACTACGCCAAAGCCAACGGTGGATTGGTCTGC
>SYGQ01000177.1 GCA_005799475.1 Planctomycetia bacterium
CATGATGCCGCCCTCGTTCACGAGGTCGTCGCGGACAGCTTGGATGAAGCACGCATGCGGCTGCGGGTGCGTGTAGGAGTCGGGCGCGAGGCGAACTTCGCCGGTGGCGTGGTCCGCGATCCAGTGCCCTTGAGCGGGTCCGTTGATGCCGTAGGCCCACGCCAGCCCCGTGTTGAACCACTGCGGGCTGTTGGGTGCTGCCACTTGGTGCACAAGCATGTGCGCAATCTCGTCGTAAAAAGCCTGCGAATCCTCGGGAGAATCGAAGTATCCGTGCGACTCGCCCCAGTGCCGCCAGCATCCGGCGAGTCGGTGCACGACTTGCCGTACCGACCGTTCAGGTCCGGTGGAGGGCACGCCGTCGGCGCCGACTTCGGGCACGCCCGCCTTGCGGAAGTACTTGCTCACGACGATGTCTGTGGCGAGTTGACTCCACGCCTTGGGGACCTGGGCGTCGTCCATCTCAAAGACGACGGTGCCGTCTGGGTTCTTGATTCGGCTCGAACGGGTCGTCCACTCTGTGGTGGCGTAGACATCCATGCCTGCGTCGGTGAATCTTCTGTTGATCTTCATGTCGTCGTCCTAGGAAAGCGGGGGAGTGAGCGGTGCGGTCGGGTTAGGAGTTCGTCGGGCCACCGTCCACACGCGGGAGCGTGAGGCCGGGCTGGTTCTGGTACTTGCCACCCTTGTCGGCGTAGCTCGTGGCGCACACGCGGTCCGCCTTGAGGAAGAGCATCTGGGCGATGCCCTCATTGGCGTAGATCCGCGCTGGCAGCGGGGTGGTGTTGGAGATTTCGATGGTCACCTTGCCGCGCCACTCGGGCTCAAGCGGAGTGACATTCACGATGATGCCACAGCGGGCATAGGTCGACTTCCCCACGCACACGGCGAGCACATCGCGCGGCACTGAGAAGACTTCGACGGTTTCGGCAAGCGCGAACGAGTTGGGAGGAATGATCACATGGTCGCGGCCAGTGTGTTCGGTGTCGATGCTGATGAACAGGTCAGTCGAGAACGCCTTGGGATCGACGACCGCCACGCCGCCGGATGTCGCGTTGGTGAAGATCTTGAACTTCGTGCCCACACGCACGTCGTAGCCATAGCTCGACACCCCGTACGAAATCACGCCTTGTCGCTTCCGGCTCTCTTCGAAAGGTTCAATGCCGACGAGTTCGCGGATTTGGGTGTCGCACAGAATGCCCATTGATGACTCCTTCGGACCAGACCCACACTCGCGACACGGGGCCAGCGGTCCCGCACACGAAGAGTTCACGATACCCCAACATGTTGTGGTGGCAACCCCTTGGACGCCCTAGATGTGGGTAACTCTTGGAACGCGGCGCAGATATGGGACAAAGTTTGTCGCCCCAAGGGCTTGGGATGGGGCAGGCCCGAGCCGTGTCGGCTGACGCGGTGTGGGATGGTTGTCGGAAGGTGTCGGAGAGGTTCCTAGACTCGGCTCACCCACATGGATGTGTTGCAACCTTGGCTTGAAGATCTCACTACCGAGCAGCGTCGGGCGGTGACGCACGAACGCGGCCCTCTCCTTGTTCTTGCGGGGCCAGGGTCAGGCAAGACCCGCGTGATTACTCGGCGAATCTGCCACCGACTGGCGATGGGTGTCGCCCCGTGGCAGATCCTCGCGCTCACCTTCACGAACAAGGCGGCGCGCGAGATGAAGTCCCGCGTCGACCAACTCGTGTCCAACGGAGGCCATGGCGGGAGAGGGCTCATGGTGGGCACATTTCACTCGTTTTCCGCGGGATTGCTGCGTCGATACGGCGAGGGATCGCCCGCGGCCGGCCTTGCCGGAGTTGCACTCAAGCGCGACTTCACGATCTTCGATGCCGACGACGCGCGCACGGCTGTGAAGCGAGCCATGGAAGCATCGGGGCTTCCCAAGGAACAGTGGAAGGCGGCGACGATTGCTGACTGGATCTCCGGCGAGAAGGATCAACTGCACACGGCCGAGGAGTCGGCCCAGGGTGCGATGGACTTTGCCGAGCGCACTTATGCGCGCGTCTACGCGAAGTACGAGCAGTCGCTCGTCAGGCAGAACGCGCTCGACTTCGACGATCTTCTTTTGCGGACGGCGCGCATGCTGCGCCACGATGCGTCGGTGCGCGAGTCGTTGCAGGGTCGGTTCACGGAGGTCCTTGTCGACGAGTATCAGGACACGAACCACGCGCAGTTCACGATTGCCCATGCGATCGCGTGCGAGCACCGGCAGATCTGCGTTGTTGGCGATCCTGACCAGTCGATCTACGGTTGGCGCGGCGCGGACATCTCCAACATTCTCGAGTTCGAGGCGCGCTATCCGGGCGCGACGGTCGTTCCGCTCGGGGAGAACTTCCGATCCACCGGCCACATCGTTGCCCTCGCCGACGGGCTCATCCGCCACAACGCCGCGCGGCCGCACAAGGATCTTTCAACCTCGCTGGAAATGGGTGTTTACCCCGTGGTCTCTCGCCTTCTTGATGAGCGCGAGGAGGCCGCCAACGCGGCGTCGTGCCTTGAAGCGTCGCAGCAGCGGGGAGTCGCTTGGAAGGACATGGCCGTCCTCTACCGCACGAATTCGCTGAGCCGCACGATTGAAGACGCGCTGCGCCATCGCGGGATTCCCCATGTCATCGCGCGCGGCACGGCCTTCTACGAGCGCCGTGAAGTTCGCGACACGCTGGCGTACCTGCGCGCACTGGTGAACCCGGCCGACGACACGGCACTCGCACGGATCGTGAATGTCCCGGCGCGGAAGATCGGGAACACCACGATGGAGCGGATCACTGCGATGGCGACGACCCGCATGTGTTCCCTTTCAGAGGCGCTGTGCCATTCCCGCGACGCCGGCGTGACCGCGAGTGCGTCACGGGCGATCGATGGACTGATGGCGATCATCGCTCGGTTTCGCAGCGAACTCGAAGTGAAGCCCGCGAGCAACCTCGGTCCCTTCGTGACGAGGCTCATCGAGGAGGCGCATCTCGAGCGCGCTGCCGCGGCGCACGGCGACGATGCACAGGACGCGGAAGAACGGGTCGCCAATGTGCAAGAAGTCGCGAGCGCCGCTGCGGAGTTTCGATTGCCCGAGCGCGACGAGGGTGCAGCGGACGCGTCGCTCGGTGACGCGCTCAGGGGATTCCTTGAGTCCGTCACCCTCGTGGCCGATGCGGACATGATTGACCCCGAGCGCGGTGCAGTCACGCTGATGACGCTGCACGCCTCCAAGGGGCTTGAGTTCGATACCGTGGTCATCGTCGCGGCCGAAGAGGGGATCCTGCCCCACGCACGGACCGTTCAGGATCCGGCCCAGATCGAAGAAGAACGGCGGCTCTTCTTTGTCGGCATCACACGCTGCGAGCGGCGGCTGCACATCTCGAGTGCGCAGAACCGCACCGTGCGCGGGGTCACTCTGCAGACAATCCGGAGTTCATTCCTTCGCGACCTGCCGGTGGACCATCTCGCGCGGGCCGACGAGAGCCGCACCATTGAGTATGAAGAGCCCACTCACGGCGGAGCATTTCCGTTGGGATCGACCGTGCGCAGTCCGTTCTTCGGGTTGGGGCGCGTCGAAGGCCGCGGTGCGCGCGGTGCGCTGAGCGTGCGATTTCGCACCGCGGGGGTGCGCACGGTGTATCCCGAGTTCGCCAAGCTCGAACTTGTGGCGCCCGCGTGAGAGGCCGCCAAGGTCGTCGTGGTGAGGCTGGAGTGTGCCCCGCGAAAGGTCCCCGCGCGGCTACCGACAGAGTCCCGTCTGCCACATGAGAAACGCGAGCTGGTCGGCTTGTTCCTCGATGCGATTGGCGAGCGGCTTGCCCTGTCCGTGCCCCGCGTCGCGGTCCACCCACAAGAGAATGGGCCTCGTCGCATCGTCGTTGGCGGCTCGTTCCTGCATTCGAGCGGCCATCTTCCTCGCGTGCAGTGGATGCACGCGCGAGTCGTTCTCGCCTGCGGTGAAGAGAACGGCCGGGTACTTCACGCCGGCCCGCACATGGTGGTAGGGGCTGAACTTGTGGAGCCACGCAAACTGCGTCGCGTCGGCGCTCGAGCCGTACTCGGGCACCCAGTACTTGGCGAGGAGGAAGTCCTGATAGCGAATCATGTCCAGAAGCGGCACGGCGGAAATCGCGGCGCAGAAGAGCTCTGGTCGTTGGGTCACGGCGACGCCTGTCAGTAAGCCGCCGTTGGAGCCGCCTTCGATGGCAAGGTGCGCCGAGTCAGTGATGTGCTCATCAATGAGCCACTGCGCGCACGCGTAGAAGTCATCGAAGACATTCTGCTTGTTGCCCAGCATCCCGGCCTTGTGCCATTCCTCGCCGTACTCGCTTCCTCCACGGAGGTTCGCGATCGCGTAGATGCCGCCGGCTTCGTACCACGGCCAGTTCGTCGGGTCGAACGCCGGGTCCAAGGAGACATTGAAGCCGCCGTAGCCGTAGAGGACGGTGGGAGTCTTGCCGTCGACCTCAAGTCCCTTCTTGTGCATGATGAACATCGGAACCTTCGTGCCGTCGCGGCTCGTCACGAAGACTTGCTTCACGGTGACGCTTGACGGATCGATGGGGACTTCCGGGCGCGCCCAGAGTGCCGACTTGCCTGAGGCAAAGTTCACGGTGTAGATCGACCGCGGCTCGTTGAAGCTGGTGTAGCTCAGGAAGCCGTCGCCACGGGTCTCATCAGCGGCGACCGCGGCGCTGCCCAGGCCAGGAAGTTCGATGGCGCCACGCGGCGTGCCCTCCGCGGTGAACAACTCGAGTCGAGTCGTGACATCCTTCGAGTAGGTCGCGATGATCGTTCCCGCGGCGTAGGCGACCGACTCGAGAACGCGATCGCTCATCATCGGGATCACCGTTCGCCAACGCTCTCGGCGAGGGTCGTTGAGGTCGACCGCGTAGAGCATGCCCTTGGGCGCTTCGAACGAGGTTTGCATGAACATCGTGTCACCCACGATGGCGGTGGGCACAAAGTTCCCGTCGAGTCCGGAGGCCACCGTCGTGAAGGCGACGGCGTCGTTGGGCGCGCCCGCCCTCAGCCACGCGTCCATGTCGGCAACGAAGCAGTCCGAGGCCTGCCAGCCGCGCGACTTCACGAGGATCAGCCACCGGCCATCACGACTGAGCGCCGCGCCGGGGATCACGCTCGGATCCGTTTGGCGGCAGATGAGCCGGTCCTCGCGCGCGTGAGTTCCTAGGACATGCCAGCGGATTTCGCGTGAGTAGGGGTCCTTCGGGTTGGCGAGGCTCGAGTACACGAAGGCGCGCCCGTCGGGACTCCAGCCGTCGAAGCCGACCTTGCCAACGATTTCGTCAGCGAGCCACTGGCCCGTCGTCGCGTCGAGCACGCTGAGGACGCTCATTTCGCTGCCGGATTTCGAAGTGCCGAAGGCCACGAGCTTGCCATCGTGCGTGGGTTGCCACCAGTCGAGGCTCGTCAAGCCCTTCGCGTCGAGCGAGTTCACATCAAGGAGGACTCGCTTCGCACCGCGCGCGGGTCCGGTGGGCGCCGCATCGGAAGTGGGCGCACCAATGGTCGGATCCGCGCCGCAGTAGAGGACGGGCTGGTTTTCCTTGCCGTCGCGCTGCGTCCAGAAGGCGAGGGCGCCACCGCGCTTGGGAAGTCCGATCGAGCCGATCGACATCAGCGGCGCGAGTTCCTGCTCGATCCGTGAGCGGCATGGGAGCGCTCCGAGCACTGTCTTCGTTCGGTCGATCTGCGCCGTCGTCCATGCGGCGACCTCGGGCGAGTCCTTCTCGAGAGCTTCGAGCCAGCGATAGTCATCGATCATCGATTGCCCGTGAACGACATCCGTGACCGGGCGCTTGGGTGTCGCCGGCGGCGTCGCTGCCGCAACCGCCAGCGGTGCGAGAAGGAGAAGGATGCCGTGGATTCGCGCGGACATGGCGCGATCGTAGTCGGTTCGCGTCAGCCCTTGATCGTTCGCATGCGGATCGTCGCGTCGAGTGCGGAGATGGCGTCGAGCACGCCCGCGCGCTCGAATGGATCGACATCGAGGATGACGACACTCGTTCGCTCGTTGGACTGGAGGTACTCGGCGTTGATGTTCACGCCGGCTCCAGCAAGGAGCGTGTGCATCTGCCCCAGGACGCCTGGCACATTGCGGTGGACATGCAGGATGCGCAACTGCCCGGCCCGCAGGACCGGCAGATCGACCTGCGGCAGATTGACGCTCGACTCCGTCGAGCCGTGGCGCCAGAAGTTGACGAGCTTCTCGGCCACATCAATGGCGATCGCTTCTTGCGCCTCAAGCGTTGATCCGCCGATGTGCGGCGTGAGGATGGCGTTGGCGCATCCCATGAGCGGCGATGAGAAGCGGTCGCCCGCCGAGGCGGGTTCGTGCGGAAACACATCGACCGCGGCGCCGCCGAGTGCTCCCGACTCAAGAGCGCGAACGAGGGACTCCACATCGACGATCGAGCCGCGCGCGTTGTTGATGAGCATCGCGCCCGGCTTCATGCGCGCGAGTTCCTTCGCACCAATGAGGTTCCGCGTCGTGGGGGTCTCTGGGACATGGACCGTGACGCAATCGGCTTCGGTGAGGACCGCATCGAGGCTCGGCCTCGACTGCGCGTTCCCGAGCGCCAACTTGCGTGATGTGTCGTAGTAGATGACCCGCATGCCGAGCGCTTCGGCGAGCACGCTGACCTGGCTCCCGATGTGTCCGTAGCCAACGATGCCCAGCGTGCGCCCGCGCACCTCGTGTGAACTCGCCGCGCTCTTTCCCCACAGGCCTGCGTGAAGCTGCGCCGACTTGAACACGATGCCCCGAAAGAGGCAGACCGCCTCGGCGACGGTCATTTCGGCGACGCTCCGCGTGTTGCTGAACGGCGAGTTGAAGACAGCGCATCCAGCGGCCGCAGCATGAGCGTGGTCGACCTGATCGACTCCAATGCAGAAGCATCCCACGGCGACGAGCGGGTGGTGCGGCGAGAATCCCCTCCGGAGTTCAGTCTTCGATCGGATCCCCAGAAGCGTCGCCCGCGCAAGCGCGCTCGCGAGTTCGTCGCCCGCAAGAGCCCCAGGCGCGCGTTCGATCACAAACCCCGCCTCCGTGAGGGGACCATCGGCCACCGGGTGAATGGACTCCAGCAGGATGGCGAGTGGTCGCGCCGACATGAGGGCAGCGTAGTCGCGCGCTATCCGACGATGTCGGGGAGGTCGAACAACCGCTCGGTCAGGTTGCGCGGACCATCACCTGCGATGAGGACATCGGCCTCGTAGTGGACGCTCAGGCTGCCGTCGGCCGTGAAGATCGGCCACTCCGGGCCGCGCGAGACGATCTCACTCGACGAGAGAGCGATCATTGGCTCAACGGCGATGAGCATCCCCGGGCGGAAGGTCTTCCATGCCTCGGTCCACTCGCCCGGATAGGTCGGCACCACATTCGAGATGAATGGAGCCGCATGGAGCGTCTTGCCGTAGCCGTGCCCGCCGAGTCCGCGAACGAGGCAGAAGCCGTCGTCCTTCTCGACGCGCTGCTGCACGGCGCGAGCCCAGTCAACAAGCGGTCGACCTGGTTGCATGGCCGCGACGCCCAGACGAAGGCTCTCGCGTCCGGATCTCATCAGCGCTTTCGCGACCGGATC
>SYGQ01000027.1 GCA_005799475.1 Planctomycetia bacterium
CAGAGCGCCCGACGAGCGCGTTGAAAGCGCCAGGAGCAACGACGATGCCCCGATCCATGAGTGCGCGAAGGCGTGCGCCGGCGGAGAGCTCCATCGACGGACACTCTAGTCCATCGGCACGATGGACCAGACCCACGGCGCTTCGGGCTCCGCGCGCGTCTGGTGCCAGTTCACCTTGAGGCGTGGCTTCGCACCATCCACATGAATCTCGGGAAGTGGAGCGGCCCTGGGACGGGCAGAGCCCTTGGCCGCGACGAGCGTGAATGCCCCCAACTTGCCGTTCCCCTGAGCGGGCGCGCGACGGCCTGCGTCTTCGGCGGCGGCGAGACCGGGCGAGAACACGCCGTCATCTCCGGCGGAAACACGCGAGAACCCGGGGCGCCACGAATCGGGAAACGCGAACGATCGGTCGCGAAGATCTCGTGCGAGTTCTGTCGCCCCAACGGGGGCTGATCCTTCCGCTGCGAGTCGAACAAGCCCGGCGGCGAGGAGCGCAAGACGCTCCCGCACGGTCTCCATTGGAACGGCCCGCTCCTTGAGCGCGAATGCGCGCCACTGCGCGTCGAAGGCGACCCAGTCGTCGTCGCTTCGTACGCCGAGGGTCTGTTCGATGGCCTGATCACTCGTCATGCCCCCCGAGAGCGCGCGCAGATACGAGACGAGCGTGCCGCGAGGCAGCTGCGCCAGAAAGCGGATGACAGACGCAGCCTGCTCGCCGGTGTGGCCTCCCGCGGATCCCACGCGCGTCCGCCAGGATGGCGGGTCAAGACTCATGAGGGCCCGTAGAGGGATCGCCTCGCCGCGCTCGATGAGTCCGCGGACGCAGGCAACCCCCGCGGCACCGATCCCACCCTGCGCACCATCCTGTGCACGACCCGACCTTGCGATGAGGTCAGCGAGACCGTCGCGAAGCGCAGGAGGAAGATCGCCTCCCACGGTGAGGCGGAGGTATTCGCTTGCAACAGCCGCTCCAAGCGCGCGCTCCAAGATTGGCGTCGGTGTGTCCTCTTCGCAGAAAGCGATCCCGTGGCCGAGCGGCGAGTAGAACGCGAACAAGGGGCCACTTGGATCAACAGCCAACTGGGAGCGCATGGTGTCGTCGAGATCCTCCATCCTCGCGAAGAGGAGTAGGTCGGAAGGAGCGAGTTCTCGCAGGCGCAGACGCCCGAGCAATGAGTCAACCTCTCGCCAAACCGAGTCCACTCGCTCAAGCATTCGAGTGGTTGCATGGTCGATAATGTCGGATCGCACCCTGTGAGTGCTTCCAGGAACCGTGACAGTAGATGTGCGATCCCACCAAGATTTTCTGGATAACTGACCTGATTGTGAGGCTATTGTCGTCGAAACAAGCGTCATCATGTAGATGATGACAGTCTGTATCATTGGCGTTGTTCCGAATGGCATCCTGCTGATAACCCTCTGTAACCCACGAACCGGCAGAAGTCAAAAAAAGTCGATGAAAATCGAACGAACTCCACGCATCACGACGGATCTGATGGATACTACGGGCGTTGAGGGCGGTGTAGGGACCGTGTTCAACATGCAGTGGATCGGGATGGTGATGGGCGCTCGTCGTAACAAGGGACTACGGGCAAACAAACACCACAGTGATTGAGGGACAAGGGCTTCGCAAGAAGTGGTTTCAAGGGATGTAGTTGGAACCAACCGATCTGCTGGGTAGGGAATGAGGAAAAGGGAGGCCGGCCGCGAACCTGAAAAGGGCGCGGCCGAGCCTGTTTTTGGGGCTAATGCGAGGGCTATACTCCCTCCCCCTCCATGAATCCGATGACCAACCGCATCTCGCAGGGGTGCACCGCAACCCTCGCGGCCACTTGTCTGTGCGCATTCGCCGCCGCCCAAACCACCGATTACCTGATCCCGGCCGCCGATGGACGAAGTCTTGGGCTCGAGACCCGCTGGCTCGCCCATGTGGCACCCTCTCCAGGTGCCGCCACCGCACAGGCGTTCACCTGCGATGGTGACAGTGTGTTTGTTACCGACTCCGCATGTCACATGAGCCGCGTGCTCGTTGCCAGCGGCAACACCGTCTGGACGAATGCATGCGGACGCGCGACCGATCATGTGCTCGACATTGACCGCGCGAGCCGGGTCGCGCGGATACCGGCGGGCAAGAACGGCGATCTCACGCCGCCCACACAACTCGATGAAGTCCTCGTGACCCTCGACGCGGCCATTGCGTCCTTTGACACCAACACCGGTCAGATCACGCAGACGCAACGCCTTGAGCGGATCCCGAGCACGCGATCAATCCTGCATGGCAGGTATCTCATCTTCGGCGCACGGGGAGGGCAACTGGTTTGGCAGCAATACGCAATCGGGCACCTCTGGAAATGCAATGAAGTCGGAGGATCAATCGTTGCCAGGCCCATCCGACTCGGCAGCGCGATCGCCGTGGCGGGTACTACCGGAGAGATCTTGGTCGTCGACCCCGACACCACTCGGCAGGTATGGCGTCGCCGCCTCGCTGGGAGCGTCGTCGGCTCGCTCGCCGCTGGCGACGACGCGCTCTTCGCGGCAAGTGCGGACCAAGCGATTCACGCATTCGAGGCCGCTACCGGCCGTCCACGATGGCGATTCCTTACTGAAACACCCCTGTCGTGCGACCTCTTCTGCGACGGCGCGCGTGTGTACGCGCAGATCCCGCAGAAGGGCCTCATCGCGCTTGCGACGAAGTCGGAAACCCTCTTGGAAGCGAAAGTGGCCTGGACGGCACAGGTGCCGGGCAACGCGATCGCGCGGGCGGGCCACCGAATCCTCGTGTGGGACGCCGCATCCCACACTCTCACTGCCGTCGCGGCGGAGTCGGGACATGTGGAGGGGAAAGTGACTGTGCCTTCGATCGTGGACTTGGTCGTCGCGGATCCCGTCTCCGCGAGGATGTTTGTCTTGGGAGCCGGCGGCACGCTGCAACTCCTTGAGGCGCTCGACAAGTCGGTGGTCGCGGCGGAATGATCGACCTCGTTCCCGTTCGGCGCGCGCTCATTTCTGTGAGTGACAAGTCGGATGTTGTCGCCTTCGCGCGGGCCCTCGCGAGCCACGGGGTCGAGATCATCTCCACCGGAGGCACCGCGGCGACGCTCGCGTCCGCCGGCATTCGGGTCGTCCCCATCGAGACACTCACCGGATTCCCTGAGATCCTTGATGGCCGCGTGAAGACGCTCCACCCACGCGTGCATGGCGGGCTCTTGGGACGCCGCGATCTCCCGGCGCACGCAAGCGCCATGGCCGAGCACGGCATCCTTCCCATCGACCTCGTATGCGTGAACCTGTACCCGTTCGAGGAGACGAGTCGTCGCGACGGCGTCACCGAAGAAGTCGTGGTTGAAAACATTGACATTGGCGGACCGAGCATGATCCGATCGGCCGCCAAGAACTTCTCGCATGTCTGTGTTGTGACGAGCCCAGCGCAGTACGACCGAGTCTGCGCCGACCTCACGAATCACTCCGGGTCCACCACCGGCACGCTGCGCCGCGAACTCGCTGCCGCCGCGTTCGCGCGCACTGCGGCCTACGACACGGCGATCGCGGCGTGGTTCGATCCACCCATTCCCCACGAGTTCCCGACGACGCTGACGCTCTCGTTCACACGCGTCGACGAACTTCGCTACGGCGAAAATCCTCACCAGCGCGCGGCCGCATACGGCCACGCGGGTGCGCGCGAGACGGCTGTCGTTGGCTCGCGTTTGCTCCACGGCAAGCCGCTTTCGTACAACAACCTTCTCGACGCGAGCGCCGCGCTCGAACTTGCGCAGGACCTCACAGATCTCCCCGGCGAACGCCACGCCTGCGCGATCATCAAGCACACGAATCCGTGCGGAGCCGCCATCGCGGGGTCGAATGGCGACGCGTTCGCGCAGGCCTACGCCGGGGATCCCCTGGCGGCCTACGGGAGCATTGTCGTGTTCAATCGGACGCTCGACTCCGCCACGGCAGCAGCGATGGTGCAAGGGGACCGATTCCTCGAGGTCGTGATCGCCGAGGCCTTCGAACCCGGCGCCTTCGACGCGCTCGCCGCGCGCTGGAAGAATGTGCGCCTGATCGCCCTTGGCTCGTTTCGTCACCGGATTGATCGACCGCTCTCGTTCCGATCGGTCCCCGGCGGCCTGCTCGTGCAAGAGCGCGACACGCACGCGGTTCGCGCGGCCAACTTTGACCATGTGGCGGGACCCACACCGACACCAACGATGCTCGAAGATGCCGCATTCGGCACGGTCATCACCAAGCACCTCAAGTCGAATGCCGTCTGCATCGTCGGCGGCGGCACACTTTGGGGCGCCGGCGCAGGCCAGATGGACCGCGTGGCGAGTTGCCGCATTGCCGTCGAGAAGGCCCGTGACCGCTTGGCCACCAAGGGTGTCACACCCGTTGCCGCGAGCGATGCGTTCTTTCCGTTCGCGGACGGTCCCGAAGTTCTCATCCGTGCTGGAGTGAAGTGCCTCGTGCATCCGGGCGGCTCCAAACGCGACAGCGACACGGCCGAGCTGTGCCAGCGCGAGGGCGCGACATGCCTCGTCACGGGAACGCGCCACTTCCGTCACTAGCGTCTGTAGGATCGCTCCACATGGCCTCGTCCGCGTCATTCGACCATCCGGCTCTCCCGTTGATCCGCCGCGCCTTTCCGGCGTTGTCGCTCGAGGCGACGCAGTACCGCGGACAGACGACTGTGATCGCAGGGGCGACTTGTGTGCACGCACTCCTGCGATTTCTGCGCGACTCGCCCGAGTGCAGCTACGACTTCCTTGTCGACCTCTCGGGGATCGATTACCTGGGTTACGCGGCGCCGCAGCCTGGTCGCTTTGCTGTCGTGTATCAGTTGCTTTCGGTGGCGTCGGGCCGACGCCTCTGGGTGAAGACCTATCTTGACGCGTCGGGCGACACCGCCGGAATCGAAGAAGACCCGTCGCTCGTGCTGGACTCAGTAACAAACCTCTGGCCCGGCGCAGAGTGGGCCGAACGGGAGGTCTTCGACATGTTCGGGATCCGATTCCGAGGGCATCCCGACCTGCGTCGAATTCTGATGTGGAGGGACTACCCAGGGCATCCCCTTCGCAAGGACTACCCGCTTCGCGGCCGCGGAGAGCGCGAGAATTTCGGCGTTTTGGCTCGGAAAGACGCGTAGTCCACCGGTCTTTCGAGCGACCGGTGATCGCGGGCGGTGCCGCAAAAACAAAAACCCCATGGTTTCTTGGCCAATGCGCTTGCAAGGCCGAAAGGTTGGGGCATGGTTCGGGTGTTCGGGGGGCGGATGAAGTGGCGTCACTTCAACGCTTGAGGCCTGGGTCATAAGGGCTTCTCACATCGTGGTTCGACTGGTCGAGGTCGTCGGCGGATTTTGTCGGCGCCTCATGAGGATCGGTTGAGGGCGTTGTCGGGAGTCGATTCGGAAAGGTTGATCGGAGAGAGATGAGCGGACCGCTCGACAATCCGAAGACGATTGGGACAGCCTCCCACATGAACATCTTGGCTGCCGCGACGAGTGCGCGCGCCGCCTGCAAAGCCCCTTTGATTCGTTCGTTTCCTACCGTGTTTCATCGTTCGTGATCGGAAAAGGGATCCGCGCCACCCTCAATCCGGCGTCGGATTCCAAAGAGAAAGAAAGTTTTCATGAAGTCCTTTACCCTACTGGGAGCCACTGCGCTCATCACTTCGTCCGCGTCCGCAACTGTCACCGGCCTCTCGGTTGAGATGACCTACCACGCGGCGTCGAATCGCGACGTCTACAGCGTGTTCGTGAACTCCAGCGGGCCCACTGCTGGTGGAGTGCACGATGTCATGCTGAACATGATCGGTCACCAGATGCTCACCGGCAGCATGTCCGGCGTGCAGCACAGCGACAGCTTCATCGATGACTCATCGATGCCCGTCGGCCACTGGAATGCGTCGTACACCAGCGCTTCGACTGGCGCGGCATCCAATCAGTGGAAGGATTCGTTCGTGACCGTGACCGGCAAGACCGGCGCGGCCTCATCGACTTCGCTCGACCCGAGTTTCGGCTCAGGCGTGTTCAATTCGGCGAGCCCGAACATCCCCGCTGCCGCAGGTTGGTACACCGCCAACCCGGCCGTCGACATCCTCATCACTGGCGGCAAGATCAAGGTCATGCAGTTCGCCGTGACGCACAATGATGCTGGCTGGACCGGCAAGGTCAGCGTCGGCTACAAACTGCAGGGCACGACCACCGCGCTCTACGCGATGAACCTGACCTACTCGGTCGGCATTCCCGCGCCTGGCGCGTTCGCGCTCCTCGGGCTGGCCGGTCTCGTGAGCAGCCGCCGTCGTCGCGGCTGATCTGCGAACCGATTCACTTTCGATCAAACACACCGGCGTCCTGGACATCCAGGGCGCCGGTTTTCTTTTCGTTTGCCGCGCGAATCCCTTGACACTGTCGGGGCGCGGAGCATGATGGTGAAGCCTTCGGGGATGGAGGTCGGAACAACAACTCGGGTTGGACGGGAAGGGCAAAGCAACTTCGCCCAAGGCTGCTCGCTTTGGACCATGCGAAGATTTTGTTTGGGAGTTTTTTGAAAAGGGATCCAACCATGAAGTCTGCTTCAATTGTTCTGGGCGCCGTTGCGCTCATCTCGTCGCCTGCCTCCGCAACTGTGACTGGCCTGTCGGTGGAGTACGGCGGCATTCATGCTGCCACGGGCCGACACATCTACAGCGTCTATGTCCTGAGCAACGGCCCCACCGCCGGCGGCATGCACGATGTCATGCTCAACATGATCGGCCACCAGGTCATCGCCGGCGACATGATGGAAGTCGTTCACACGGACTCCTATATCGATGACGCTTCCGCCAACCCCGGCCACTGGAATGCTTCGTACACCAGCGCGTCGACGGCAGCTACCTCGAACCAGTACAAGGACTCGTATGTCACGATCACTGGCAAGACCGGCGCGGCCTCATCGACTTCGCTCGACCCGAGCTTTGGCTCAGGCGCGAGCAATCCCGCCAACCCGGCGATCCCGGCTGCCGCTGGTTGGTACACCGCCAATCCGGCTGTC
>SYGQ01000178.1 GCA_005799475.1 Planctomycetia bacterium
CCACAAGCGCACCTTCCTGAAGCCCGAAGTGCACCGAACAAGCGAGTTCTGCGGCGCATGCCACAAGGTGTTCCTTCCCGAAGCTCTCAACGACTATCGCTGGCTGCGTGGGCAGAACCACTACGACTCGTTCCGATTGAGTGGCGTGTCGGGTGTCTCGCCGCAGAGCTGGTACTACCCACCATCGGCGAACGACCGCTGCAGCGATTGCCACATGCGGCCGCTCCCGAGCGACGATCCTGCCGCGAAACCAGTCACCGCCGGCGGCGAACTCGCTCTCATGGACCACCGGTTCGCCACGGCCAACACCGCCGTGCCCGGACTCGCCGGACTCGCCGACGCGGAGAACGCACTTGCGGCGTGCGCGGCGTTCTGCGCGGGCACGATGCGAGTGGACCTCTTTGGTGTGCGCGAAGGTGGCGAGATCGATGGGAAACTGCACGCGCCGCTGCGGCCGACCATGCCGGCACTCAGGCGCGGCCATCGCTATCTCTTTGAAGTCGTCGTGCGGAATGCTTCCGTCGGCCATGAGTTCACGCAGGGAACGGCCGACAGCAACGAGGTCTGGCTTGATGTCACGATCACTTCCGGCGGCCTTGTCGTCGGGAGGAGTGGCGGGGCGAATGACCGCGCCGCGATCGACCCGTGGAGCAAGTTTCTGAATGCGTATGTCATTGATCGCGAGGGCCATCGCATCGAACGGCGTAACCCGCAAGACATCTTTGTCACGCTCTACAACAATCAGGTCCCGCCGGGCTCGGCGGATGTCACGCACTTTGCGTTCGAAGTTCCAGAGGACTCCTCCAACGAGCTCACGGTGTCGGTGACACTTCGCTACCGCAAGTTCGACGCGGTGATCTGGGCCGAGGCCATGGGCCCCGAGCGCATCAACGATCTTCCAACGATGTCACTCGCCACCGATGTGGCGGTGTTCCGCGTGGCGAGCGACAGCGGCGTCGACCCGGCGCCACACCCGTCCGAGGGTTCGTTCCCGCCCACCGCCGATCCGTGGATGCGCTGGTACGACTACGGCATTGGCCTCTTCCGTCAGGGGGAGCGCATGGGATTCAAGGGCGACCTTAGGCAGGCCGAACACGCGTTCGGCGAAGTCGAGAAGCTCGGCAAGGTGGCTGGCACACTCGCGAGGGCTCGCGCGGCGCTTCGTGATGGCAGGCTCGACGACGCGGGCGCGCGTTTGCGGGAAGCCGCGGCGGCCACGCCTCCAGCGGACCCGTGGAGCCTCCGGTGGTTCGGTGCGCTCGTCAACCGCCAACAGGGAGCGCTGGAGGAGGCCCAGGCGGACCTTGAAGCACTCGTCGAGTCCAACTTCCCAATGGCTCAGGAGCGGGGATTCGACTTCGGCAAGGACGATCGTGTGCTCGTCGAACTGGGCACGGTGCTCCTCGAGCGAGCCCGTGCGAGTGCCGGCGCCGATGCCCACGCGCTGGCCACACGCGCGCGCGACCTCGCCCAACGCGCGCTCTCAATGGACCCCGAGAGTGTCGCCGCGTGGTACCTCTTGGCGCAGTCGTGCACCGCGCTTGGCCTCGACGCGGCCGCCAGTGAGGCCCTCGAGCGACATGCGAAGTACAAGCCCGATGACAACGCGCGCGATCGAGCGGTGAATCTCGCTCGCATTCGAGATCCCGCGGCCAATCGCGCCGCTGAAGCGATCGTGATCTACGACCTCCAGCGACGGGGAGCACCGCGGCGCAGCGTCGACGAGTTCGCGAAGCAGGCGAAGCCATGACCGCTGAGGGCGAGGCCACCATCAATGCGGCGATCCGGCGATCGCTTGCCGCGATCGGTGTGCTTGTGTTCGTCGCCGGCATCTCGTACTGGTTCCTCAAGAGCGCGAGGCACGAAGGACCACCCACGCCCGCAGGAACCGGCCCCCTCGATGCCGAACCTCAGCGAGTTCGGGTTGCCAGCGAGCAGCGCGCGATTCCCTTCAAGGATGTCGCGACCGAAAGCGGACTCGTCGCGATCACTATCAATGGTGCCTCGGGTGAGAAACTGTTGCCCGAGACGCTCGTCGGGGGCGTGGGAGTGATCGATGCAGACAGCGACGGTCGCCCCGACCTCGTCCTTGCCACCGGTACGGCATGGACGGGTGCCGCCTTCGAATCCGCGCCAACACCGGGCGTTTCCAGCGTGCGACTGTTCCTCAACCGGACTGAGCCAGGCGCGGCCAGCTCGATGCGATTCGAGGAGGCACCGCCGTGTGGACTTGACACGGGCATCTATGCGATGGGAGTCGCCGTCGGCGACATCGACGGAGATGCACGCGATGATCTGTTCGTGTCTGGCGTTGGCGCCAATCGCCTCTTCCAAAATGCGACAGTGGCGGGTGGTCCCGTGCGGTTCATCGACGCGACGCAGACCGCCGGGGTCGACCCCAAGGGCGCTCACGCTCGGTGGGGGACTTCGTGCGGCTTCCTTGATGCCGACCGCGACGGCGACCTCGACCTCCTTGTGGCCAACTATGTCCGGTGGTCTCCCGAGATGGATCGCCAGGTGGACTTCAAGCTCGCCGGAGTCGGCCGCGCGTACGGTCCGCCGAACGGTTTCGAGGGAGACGACCTGCTGTACTTTCGCAATCGGGGCGACGGCTCGTTCGAGGACCGAACTTCAGAAGCCGGGTTCAGGCGAGTGTCCTCGCTCGGGAAGCCAATCGGCAAGGCGCTCGGGCTCGTCTTCGTCGATCCCGATGGCGATGGCGACTTCGATGTCGTGGTCGCCAACGACACCGTGGCGAACGCGCTCTTCGTGAACGACGGCCACGGGCAGTTCGAGGAGCGCGGTGCCGCCTCCGGGCTCGCCTACGACCGCAATGGAGCCGCGCGCGGCGCGATGGGGATCGATGCTGGCTACCTCCGGACAGCGAGCGACGCGCGCGTCGACGACCTCGCCATCGCCATCGGCAACTTCGCCAACGAGCCCGATGCGCTCTATGTGTCGCGGGGCAAGTCCTTCGTCTTCACTGATGATGCCATCGTTGAGGGTCTCGCGGCACCGACGCGGTCGGTCCTCACCTTTGGGCTCGTCCTTGAGGACTTCGACAGTGATGGCGACCTCGACCTCGCTCAGGCCAACGGACACATCGAGGACGAGATCGGCCGTGTGCACCCCTCGCAGACGCATGCCCAGCGCGGGCAGGTGTTCGCGAACACGCAAGGCGGGCCGCCGTGCCTCATCGAGCTCACCGGCGATGCCATCGGCGACATGGCGGTGCCCCGGATTGGGCGCGCTCTGGCCAGCGCGGACTTTGACCTCGACGGCGACATCGACCTCGTGATGACGCAGGCGGGCGGCCCGGTTGCGCTGCTGCGCAATGGTGTGCGCAACGGACACTGGGTCGGATTCCTGCTCAGGGGACGCCCTCCGAACACTTCGGCGATCGGGGCTCGCATCGAAGTAGAGGCCGGTGGGAGAATCCAGAGGCGGCTCGTCTCACCGACCCGGAGCTACCTCTCGCAGTGCGAGCGCATCGCGCGCGTCGGACTCGGTGCGTCCACCACAGTCGATCAGGTCACGGTCGTGTGGCCCGACGGCTCTCGCCAATCGATCGCCCCACCGACGGTGATCGATCGCGTCATCGACATCGTTCAGTCGCGGTAGACCGTCCGGTTACGGGCAGTTCCCCCACGCGCCGAGCACACCGCCAAGGTCAAGGCCATCGGTTGTGCCATCGCCGTTGATGTCGCCTGCGCCGGCGCTTCCCCATCCGGAGAGGATCATGGTGAGGTCAGGACCGCCGACAACGCCATCGTCGTTGATGTCGGGTGGGCATGGTGGCGCCGCGGCACACTCGTCCTTGAGGACGACGACATCGTCGATCCCCGCCTCAAGCGTGCTCGCGGTGCCCGTATCGGCAATGCTGAATCGAATCTGCAGCGTCGTGCCAGGTGTGGCATAGTCGCCGACGCGGAACGAACGCTGTTGCCACGCGGTGAGGTTCGCGGTGGCGCGCTCGACATAGACCCACTGGGTGCCGTTGACCGAGATCCATGTTTCGAAGGGGTCCAACTGGGTCGTCGAAGAGCAGTAGTACCAGCGCCAGTAGGACACGGTGGCGTCGCTGCCAGCGGTGGTGTAGAGCGGTGAAAGGAGGTAGGCGACGCCGCCGTCGACATCGTGAGCGCTCGCGGCCTGACCGGTTGTGCTCAGTTGCGTCACGAAGCACTTGACGCCAGGAGCCGCTGTGTGGTCGTCCGTGGGTTCGGCGGGGGCTCCCGCGACACTCGAGCCGATCGGATCGCCGCGCTGCCATGCGCCGCCGGTCAAGGCCGCGTCGGCGGAGGCGGTCCAGCCGCCCGCACTGGCCTCAAAGTCATCGCTTGCAAGCGTCGTCGTCCCGGTGATCGTGTCGGCTGAGTAGAAGCCAGTCGGCGCACTTGCGGGGGAAGTGACCGACGGGTTGCCGGTGGTCGTCGACCGCGCCGACACATAGTAACTGAGCGCTTGACCGCAATTGGTGGCCGGAAGCCTTGCGATGTACGAACCCGCGGCACCGCCTGAGATGAGCGGCGTCGTCGACCAACTGCCCGCGTTGACGCGGTGGTGGAGCGTTTCCGAGCCGGCCTGAATCGTCCCGATCAGGGCCGAGATCGTGACTGGCACATCGGTCGTCGCCCCCGCCATGATCGTGGAGGGCTGCCCCGAGGGGAACGCGAAGGACAGCGCGATCGGAGGCTGGTTGATCCAGACCTTGAGTCCCGCGCATCCGCCAGTGACCATGTCGAGCCATGTGTCGCCGTTGATGTCGAACACCGCGACATCGAAGAGGTTGGAGAGGTCCGCAGTCGGAAGGATCGTGGTGTCTTCAGCAAGGAGGTCGCCGGAGGTGCCGGTGTTCTTGAAGATCTTCGTCCGGCGTCCTGAACTCGGGCAGAAGGGACCGAGGTCAGCGTCAATGTCGGTGATGATCACATCGGTCCTGCCGTCCTTATTGAGGTCGCCGACCGAAATCGTGTTGCCGAACTCGCTGGGCGTCCCGGTCATCACAGTGAGCGAGAAATTGGGCTGACCGTCGGCTGCATTCCCCGTATTGAGGCAATACCGGTCCTGCCCGTCGTCGGCGATGATGAAGTCGAGCTTGCCGTCGCTATTGAGATCCGCGACATTCATCCCATAGGGAGCAAGCCCCGTGTACACCGACTTGAGCGTCCAAGTCTGACCGGGGCCACCGGCGCCGGTCTTGTTGGAAATCACCGCGACATCCTGACCCGTGGTGAGCGTGCAGACGCGGATGACATCCTGCAGCGAGTCAGAATTGAAATCGCCGGCCATGCACATATTGCCGAAGGCGCACGACAATTGCGCGGCTGTCATCTTCGTCGTGGTCGTGTCATAGAAGAAACCCGGGCCGCCGCCGCCGGAAGTGCCCCAGTTGTAGAGGAGTTTGTTGTCGTAGTCGTTGGTCGCGGTCTCGCCTGGCGACTGCTGGCACTCGCCCGCGTCGGCGGTGTCTCCATCGTTGTTCATGTCGATGCAGATCGTGCCGCTGGTCTCGGGCGTGTCGTAGTCGACGAAGTAGAGGTCCACATACCCGTCGCCGTTGAAGTCGGCGACCGCAAGGTCGCAGAACCGTGGATTCGCGGCCGTGCCGTTCTTGGCGAAGAGTTGCGGGATGCGCGCATCCTCAAACCTGAATCCCTGCCACTGCCCCGAGGCGTTGTTGCCGAGGTTGCGGTACACGCGCGGCTGACCGAGCATGGTGTTCACCGTGTCGGACATCGTCGTTGCCGTGATCAAGTCCACCCAGCCATCGTTGTTGACATCGAACGCCTCAACATCGCGATCATTGGACTCATCCAGCATGCCCTGTGAACCCGCCGCGTCGGTGGCGGTGCCATACAGAACAGTGCGGTCGGTCAGGACGCCATTCTCGTTCATGAGGATGAGGTCGCGGAAGAACCCGCAGCCCGTGCAGGTCGACTGGATCGACCCGGGAAACTTGCGCATCACGACGAGGTCGGTGTCGCCATCGTGGTCAAAGTCGGCGTACGCAAAGTCCTTTTCGATGTTGTCCTGGCCCGTGAGGTTCGATGCCGCCACAAGGCGCGTCGAGGTTTGGTTGGCGTAGGTGACCCATTGCGCCATCGCGGGTGTCGCAACGATCAATGGCAGGGTGGCCAGGACGGCCGTCGTGGTGGTTCGCATGGGTATCGAGTCAGTTCGTGGTTGGGGTGAAGACCGGTTCCGTGGTGATCAGGGGCAGTTGCCCCACGCCGCGAGGACGATCGCGAGGTCGATGGAGTCTGTGGTGCCGTTGCCGTCGAGATCCGAAGATCCGGCGAGGCCCCAGTTGGACACGAGCGGTGTGAGGTCGAGCGCATCGACCATGCCGCTGTTGTCGAGATCGGCAATGCAGGCAGCGCATTCGTCAGGGATGGCGTCACCGTCGGTGTCGGTGCTCGTGCCCATTGCAATGTCCTTCAGATCGGCGACACCGTTCTTGTTGCAGTCGGAGTGGTCGGCGTCGTAGGCCGCGACGAATCCATCAATGTCAACGACATTGATGACACCGTTCTGGTCGATGTCGCCGATCGCACACGCGTCGTCTGGGTTGGTCGTCGCTTGTGCGACGCACGCCATCATCGCGGTGAAGTCCACGAGGTTGATGAGGTCGTTGCCATCGAAGTCGAACTCGGCGCGGCCGAGCGAGTCGAGGAACGCAACGAGCTTCGCCTTGTTGTCTCCAGAGAGCGCCGCGAAGGCCGCCGCGCTTGACGCGGCTTCGCCGAAGGGTCCATGGGCCGCGATCGCGGTGGTGACGCGGGTCGCGAACGTCCCGCCGCCGGCGATGCCGTTGTGCAGCATTGGATCTCGTCGGCGCACACCCCAAAGGGTCGGTGTGCGCATCTCCGCTTCAGTGGCATCGCCATCACTGATGCCGTCGGCGAGGAGTCCCATGTCGTGCAGAAGGAAGTCGCAGTAGGGGCGGATCGTCTTGCCTCGAATGGCGTCCTCAAGGGACGCATCGGTCGAGGTCGTGAACTCGGCGACATGGCACTTCGTGCAGCCGATCTGGTTGAAGATCGCTTCGCCGGCCATTCCCGAGCGCGGCGTCTGCGGCGGGGGAGCGAGGAACCGCTGGAAGTCGGTGACGCGATCAATAAAGTGGAACCCCTCGGCGTCGGCAGTGTCCTCAGGATCCGCCACTGTGTCGCACACAACGAGTCGCGCGACATCACCATTCGGAGCGTTCTCGACCGGTGCGAGGCGATTCGTGAGTCCCATCTCATTGCGCGACGCATCGGCACTGAAGGTCAGCACGGTCGCCACCTGCGCCTTCCAGCCAAATCGCCCTGCGCGCAGCGGGCTTCCGGGCTCGGCTTCAAGCGGCATAACCCAATGAACGCGCCCGCTCACCCCGTCGCCGTCGCCGTCGGCCGCGTCGGCCTGCGCGGCGATCTGCGCATCGGGGATCGCTTCGACCAACCCGAACGCCATCGAGCTATTGGTGAACCGCGTGCGCACCACCATCGCATCCGCGGGCACCACTTCGGCACAGAACGAACTGTTGGCGAGTGATTGCGCCAGCGATTGCGTCTCACCCGGATAGAGCGAGAAGACGCCCTTCTTCTCCATGCCGAACCGGGTCACCGAAATCGCGCCCCAACCTCCCAGGGGGTTGGCGTGGCAGGATCCGCAGTTGCTCTTGTTCAGAATCGGACCGAGCCCATCTTCGATGGGGATCGGGAAACTAAACAAGACCTTGCCGATATCGAAGCGCTGCAGTTGCGCGGCGGTGAGTCCGTCGAGGTGCGCGCCCATGCGCGGCTGCAGGGCGGGAGTCTGGGCGGAGGCAATCGCTCCGATCGACGCGACGACCGTGCCGAGGACGACCAAGATGGAAATCTTCATCTGAACACTTTCTGCGCGAGCTGTGTGCACCGAAACCGCCGTTCGCAGCGGCTTCATGATTCAATCTTCTGTCCAAATCCTAACCCCAAGAACCGAGGTTTCCACCCTCATTCGGTCATTACGATGACTTGGATGCGTCCTTATCGACCTTTGCCCCTGATTTGGGTCGCTGTGCTGTTCACCGGTCTCGTTCCCGGATGCTCAGGCCCTGCTGCGCCTGCACCGGAACAGCCGGCGGCACCCTCGGCGGTTGTGGATTCGAGGCCGCCGACGATTGATCATCCGAACCTTCCCATCGCGGCGCGATTGCTTCGTTCGGGTCAGTTCCTCGACGCGGAGATCGTCCTTCGCACCGTCTTGCGCGAGTCGCCCGACTGCGCCCGTGCGAAGTTCCTGCTGGGTGTCGCTGTCATGAAGCAGAAGCGCTACGCACAGGCGCGCGACCTTCTCGAGGGGAGCCTGGCAAGCCGTCAGGATTTTCCCGATGCCGTCCAAGTCGATCATTTCCTCGGTTGGACCTGCTACTACCTCGGGGACCTCGACGCCGCAAAGCGCGCGTTTCAGGCGCATGTGCACGCAGTCCCGACGGCGGCTGACTCGTACTTCGGCCTTGGCGTTGTCGCCATCGACGAGGATCGCATCAGCGATGCCGAGCAGGCGCTGCGCCGCTCGATGGAACTCCTTCCTCCACCCCCGCACGGCAACCGCGACCGGGCGAAAGCGCTCGCGCGCCTAGGGGACTGTGCGCTCAGGCGTGACCATGCCGACGAAGCACTTGCGCTTTACGAGGAGTCGTCGCAGGTCTTCGCCGACCATGCAGAGGTCTGGGGAAAGTTGGCGCACGCGTATGAGCAGGCTGGGCGAGTCGACGATGCGAAGGCCGCGCGCGTCCGCCAGGATTCCCTCGCATCTCCACCGGTCGGACAGCAGGTGTCGCCTTGAGACACTTCGGCAACGCCTGCCTCGTCGTCGGTGTCGGCGTGGTGTTCTCGGCAATCGCGGTCGCCGACCCACCCGCGATCCGCTTCGAAGACGCCACACCCGCGAGCGGGATCGACTTCACGACAACCTCGGGCGTTGATCCGAGCACACAGATTGTCGAAGTCAAGGGGGGCGGCGTGGCGCTCATCGACTACGACCGCGACGGCGACCTCGATGTGCTGTTCCCCAACGGCGCCACGGTCGCCGCGCCTTCGCGCGGTCCCGGTGCGCGCCTCTATCAGAATCTCGGGGGACTCAAGTTTCGTGACGCGACCGCCGAGAGCGGGCTCGATCATCACGCTTGGAGCTTCGGGTGCGCGGTGGGTGATGTCGATGCGGACGGGTACGACGATGTCTATGTCGCGTGCCTGGGCGGCGACCGTCTCTGGCGCGGCGCTCCTGGGGGCCGATTCGTCGACGGCACTTCGGCAGCGGGTCTCGGCCTTGACGACGACTGGTCCACGAGCGCCACGTTCGCGGACTTCGATCGCGACGGCGACCTCGACCTCTATGTCACGAACTACCTTCGCTACGACCCCGAGCATCCGGTGGCCAATGCGCACTTCCGTGGGCTCGAAGTCCTCGGCGGCCCCAAGGGCCTGGTGCCGTCACCCGATCGCCTGCATCGCAATGACGGCGGCCGTTTCGTGGATGTCAGCGACACATCGGGGATCCGCACGGCGAAACCAAGTTTTGGCCTGAACGCCGTGGCGACCGACTTCACCCATGATGGTCGAGCCGACCTCTTCGTCGGCAATGACTCTATGCCGAACTTCTTGCTCGAGAACCTCGGTGGCATGACCTTCCGCGAGGTCGGTCAGCAGGCCGGGTGCGCGACAACGATCGACGGCGCCGCACAGGCGACCATGGGGCTCGCGCTTGGCGACATCAATGGAGACTTGCACCCGGACATCCTCACGACCGTGTTCAGCGACGACACCAACACGCTCTTCGCGTCGCGTCCACGAGGTGGATTCGACGACGCCTCCGCGCGCTACGGCGTTGGCGCGCCCTCGCGCACGCTGTGCGGATGGGCGGCCGCGCTCGCGGACCTCGACCACGACGCCGACGAGGACATCCTTGTCGTCAACGGGCATGTGTATCCACAGGCCACGCGCGAGATCATGAACAGCTCGTACCGCCAGCCGAAACTCCTCATGGCACGCGAGGGAGCCCGGTTCGTGGCCGTGAGCGACCCGTCGCAGCGCTGGCTGAGTGAGCTGCGACGCGACCGCAGTGCTGTCTTTGCCGATCTGGACGCCGACGGCGACATCGACGCGGTCGTGACGGGCCTCAACGAGCCCGTGCAGGTGCTGCGAAATCTGCACGATTCCCCCGTGGATTGGGTCGAGATTGAACTCGATGATGCCGCGACGCCGGGAAACCGTCGAGGTGTCGGCGCCCGCGTGGAACTCACGCAGAGCGCCACCACACAAGTGCGCTGGATCGTCGGCGGCGGTCCGTTCCAGTCCACCGCGTGGAACATCGCCCACTTCGGCATCGGCGCGCCAAGAGCGGGCGAGGAGCTGCCCATCAATGTGCGCGTCACCTGGCCCGATGGCGAGTGCACAACGCAGACGGTCACGCGTGGCACTCGCGCCAAAGTTTCGCGCTAGGGCTCCGTTTCTGGGCTAGATCAACGGCGAGGCAAGTGCCGCTGCGTTGTACTTGAGTCGCGCGAGTATTGGGAGGTCACGCCACGCGTCGGGATCGACTTCCACGCTTGCCTCGATGTATGACTGTTGCAACTGGCGGACTTGCCTCGTGAAGGCATCGTCGTAGATGATCGCGCTGCACTCGAAGTTGATCTCAAAGCTCCGTCGATCAAGGTTGCTCGATGTCACGATGGCGAAGAGGCCATCCACGGAGACCGTCTTGGCGTGGAGGAGCCCCTTCGTGTATTCGTGAATGCGCACGCCCGCGGCAAGCAGTGCCGGATAGCGACCGCGGCTGGCTAGGGCAACGATCCTGCTGTTGTTGCGCCGCGGTACGACGACATGGACGGCGATGCCGCGTTGCGCGGCCACGCAAATCGCGCTCACCATGTCCATGTCGGGCACGAAGTAGGGGGTCGTGAGCACGATCTCTTTCCGCGCGACCTGAATCGATCCCAAGAGAAGATGCCGCACCGCGTCGTTGTCATAGTTGGGACCCGACGCAAGAATCTGCGCCGTGACGCCGTCGGCGTGAAATGGCGGCTGGTTCTGAAGGATCGGCGCCAGCGACTCGTTCGTGTCCAAGTACCAATCCTCGGCGAACAGGAGCTGCAGTTCGCGGGTGACGGGGCCGTCGAGTCGCACCATGCAGTCGACCCACGGAGCAAACCGGGGCTGCACTGCGAACTCGGGAGCCGCGACATTCATGCTGCCGACCCACCCAAGAACGCCATCAACCACCATGATCTTCCTGTGATTGCGCACATCGAGGCGGTGGAAGAGCGCGCGGAGGTAGCGCGTCGGGAGCGCGGCAACCACTCGAACTCCGCTGGCGCGCAGGCGACGGCAAGACGCCGAGCGCAGGAATCGCCGGGATCCCTGGCCGTCCACGAGGACGCGGCACGCCACGCCTCGGGCCGCCGCCGACGACAGGGCGTGAGCGAATGCCTCCCCGATTCGGTCATCGAGCCAGATGTAGGTGATGAGGTGCACGCTCTGCGTGGCGCGATCGATGTCCGCGATCATCGCACTCGCGGCCGATGCCGCGTCGGGAAGGAGCTGCACGCGGTTCCCGGCCAGTTGCGCCGAGTGAGAGGTGTGCCGTGCAATCGCGGCGACCTGCATGTCTGTGGGGTCGAGCGCGGTCTCGTGCGCGCGCGGGTCGTCGTGCCGGTGGTACCTCGGTTGGTCGAAGGCGGCGATGATCTGGCGATGCAGGCGACGGCGTGCGGCGCCGAGTTGGCACTCGCCCAGCAGCAAGTACGCCACGATCCCGAGGATCGGCAGCGTGAGGACAACAAAGATCCACGCCGTGGCGACAGCAGGGCGCGACCCCTTGCGAACCACGATCACGCATGTCAACACGATGCGTCCGACGAGTTCGACCACCATGCCCCAGGTCGCCCACGCGCCGGCCGCACTCAGGGACTCCCACCAGAGGAAACTGAACGGATTCTGCTGAGCGAAGAGGGCGCTGGCGATCCAGCCGATCACGCTAGGCCACGATTTCGAGGACGGTGAGCCGGCGTTCGCCGCGCGGGAGGTTCACGCGGACAGTCATCCCGACGCGGACCTTCATGAGGGCCTCGCCCATCGGGCTCGTTCCGGTGACCTCGTGATAGTCGAAGTCGCCCTCGTCCGAAAGGCTCGACACGAGCTTGTAGAGCTCTTCCCGCCCCGTGCCCTCGTCCTTCACACGGATCGTCGCGCCGAGGAACACCATGTCGCTGGGCATCTCCGAGGCGTCGACCACCTGCACCGATCGCAGGCGATCCTCAAGCTCCTTGATGCGCGAGTTGTTCAACGACTTGTCTTCACGGGCGGCGTGGTAGTCCGCGTTCTCTCGGAGATCGCCCTGCGCGCGCGCCTCGGCGATGCGCACAGTCAGCACCTTGTCGAGTGCATGCATCTCGGCAAGTTGCCGCTCAAGTCGCGCCTTGTCGGCCCGTGTCACGAGTTCCATTGGACCCTTCGAGGCTATCCCACGCGTGGGGGGTGGGCAAGCATGGGGCCGCGTCCGCCGGCGACGATGGCCGATGCGCCCACCCCGATGACGAGGAGGGCGAGATTGGCTCCAGACGCGCCGACGAGGGCACGCCAGTCTCCGGGAGTCGGCATCGATGCGGTGGCGCCCATCGCGTCGACCACCCCGGGGATGCCGGTACCAAGCCATGCAATGGATGTGATGCCGGTCGAGAGGGCGAGCACGACGGCCATGGCCACAGCGCGCACGACCGCCGACGAGGTCGCCGCACCGAAGGCGACCACGCCGGCCACGCCCGTCATGGCCGAGAGGGCAAGCGCATCGATGAGCAGCGTTCGCTCGATGGACCACGGCGTCGCCAGTCGCAAGGGCCACATCACCGCCTGAAAGAGAACCATGAGCGTCATCATTTCGACGAGCGTGACCGCGACACACCGGCGGGGTGTAGCAAGAGTCAGTCGCAGCAGCGGCCACGCCACCAACAGCCCGGCGACCGTGGCCAACAGGCTGATTCGCACGGGCGGGAAGAGGCTCGCAAGCGCCAATGACTCGGGAACGCGTGCACCCAGTCCAAGGGCAAGCGCGCCGACGAACCAGCCTCCGGCGGCCACGACAAGAAAGCGCGGCTGCTCAATGGCTGCCGACATAATCAACGGAGAGGTCGATCGAGGCCGGGCCGGCCGCGTCGATGCGCCCGTACTGAGTCTGCAACATCGAGATGTAACGGAGCTTCTGTGACGCGGGTACTTCGGCGGCGGCTTCTGCTCCGGGCGCTCGTCCCCAGTTGAGGCGGCATCCTCCGACGGTGGTGAGCGCGAGCGTCTGATGGTCGCGATACTGACTGACATCAACGGAGGCGATCTGCGCGCGCCATCGCTGGAGCGCAACGAGTTTGGCCATCTCGAGCCCCGCCACGAGGTCGGCGCCTTGCCAGACCTCACCGGCGCGCGATGGCCGCGGCAGCGTGACGCCGGTGATCCGCGTGATCGCAGGAGCCGTGCCGTGTCCGTACGAGCGGGGCATCAGTCGCCCTTCGGAGTCGATGAGATGATCGCCGTCTCGATCGGCGACGATCGCGGTCGGCTGCGCGAACTCCCCAGTGACGCTGATGCCGCCATGGCCCGTCCGACGGACCTGTTGGACCGACTCGAACCAGCCGCTCGCCTCGAGCATCACACGCGCGCGCTCGAGACCGGCGCGGTCATATGGATCCGTTCCGACCTCGCGGGCGACCGCATCCTGAAGCGGGGCGAGATCTTCCGGCCCCATCCAGCGGGGCGGTTGCTCGAATGAAACCTCGATGCGATGGGTGCGTGCGTCCGACGCGGAGGACCTGAGTGCCGGGATCGCGACCGCGAAGGTCACGCTGCACAGCGCGATGAACGACACACCCGCACCGATCCATGCCATCCGTGGCGAGCACCAATCCTTCATGTGGCGTCCCCATTCGCGGGGGACGGCTCGCTTGATCGTCGACGCCTCTGGGTCCCCTTCATCCTGCCGATGGCGCGGTGGACGAGGCGTCCGCAGACTTCCGAGAAGGGGATGCCAGCGTGCGCGGCCGCCTTCGGAACCAGAGAATGATCGGTCATGCCGGGCATCGAATTGATCTCGAGGAACCATGCGCCTTCGCCGTCGACCATGAAATCCAGTCGGGCGATGTCACGACATCCAATGCGCTCGTAGAGGAACTTCGACGCGCGAGCGATCTCCTCCTTCACTTCGGGCGAGAGTTCTGGATCGAGCACATACTTCGTGTCGTTGCGCTCGTACTTGGCGTCGTAGTCGTAGAACTCCGCGGCCGGGATCACTTCGATGAAGGGGAGCAGATCGCGCTCGAGAACGCCGACGGTGATCTCGCGTCCCTGCACAAGCGCCTCCGCCATGAGGTTGGGGAAGCGTCCTTCAAGTTCCTCGCGCGCGGCCGCGACCTGTTCGTCGGTGAAGCAGCGGCGGACGCCGACGCTCGATCCATCTTCGATCGGCTTGACGACGATGGGGAGTGGCAGGTCGCAGGGCTCGCCCTTCTTGAGGAGCCGCGCCCTCGGTGTGCGCACTCCTGCCGCGCGGGCAAAGAGCTTCGACGCCGCCTTGTCCATCGACACGCGCGCCGCACGCGGGCGGCTGCCCACATACGGGCGTCCGTCGGCCTCGAGTTCTTCCTGCAACGGTCCGCCCTCTCCGTAGGGGCCATGCAGCACAGGGAAGATCGCGTCGCCGGGCATGCCGCGAAGGTCAGCGGCGGTGGCTCGGTCGATGACTTGTTCGTGCACGACGAATCCTCCCGCGTCGCGCAGTGCCTGCGCGACCATCGCACCCGAACGGATGCTGATGTCGCGTTCGGCGTCCGGACCACCCATCAACACAAGCACGCTGATATCACTCATGGAAGTTCACCTCGTCGGGACCACACCACCACCTCGCGCTCGAGGCGGACTCCTGTGCGCTCCAAGACCCGTAGTTGTACCTCAGCCGCGACCGCAAGGACATCGGTCGCCGAGCCGCCCTCACGGAGCGCGATGAAGTTCCCATGCACGGGGCTGACATAGGCCCCGCCGCATGAAAAGCCCTTCAACTTCGCTTCGTCGATGAGGCGTCCGGCACTCGTGCGCAATCCTGTAGACGCCTCGACCGGATTGCGGAACATGCACCCCGCCGAGCGGTCGGCCATTGGTTGGGATCTCGACTTGTACGCGAAGATCTCCTTGACGCGCGCACGAATCGTCTCGCGGTCGCCGCTCATGAGCGCAAGATCCGCCCAGAGGACGATGCCGCGGGGGAGGTTCGTGTGTCGATACGAGAACCCAGCCTCCGCCGCGGAGATGTCGCTGCGAACTCCCGAGTGCGTGAGCATGCCAACGCTCGACACAGCCTGCGCGGTGTCGCCGAACGCGCCACCGGCATTCATGGTGATGGCGCCGCCGACGCTGGCGGGAATCCCGGCGAGCTGTGAGAGACCATCGAGGCCCCGTCGCGCGCACTCCTGCACAAGTTTCATGAGGTCGGCGCCGGCCCATGCGCGCACGGGCGCTGGCCCGTCTCGATCGAACTCAACGGTGTGGAAGCAGGGCGCATCGAGTCGGACGACGACGCCGTCGACGCCTTCATCGGCGACGAGGAGGTTCGCGCCCGAACCAAGAACGCGCAGTGGCGTCCCGGTCTCATGGCACCGTGTCACCAGCGTGGAGAGGGCATCGGTGGTCTTGGGCGTGACGAGCGCGTCGGCGCATCCGCCGACCTTGAACCATGTGAGCCCGCCCAGCGGTGCGTCGAGCTCGACTGTGGCGGCGAGGCCGTCGAAGAGGCTCGGCTGCTGTACGAGGAGCGCGTGCATCGTCATCCTCGATCGGGGGCGGCGACCGCCCTCGCGAGTGTGCTTGACGCTCCGCCGTGCATCGAACTGGATCGCAGGAGATCGTGTGCGATGGCATCCACGGGTCCCGCGCCCATCACCACGATGAGATCGCCATCACGCGCATCATCTTGGAGAAACGCGGTGATGGCCTCGAACGAATCGATGGCTCGCGCGGGAGTCCCCCGGTCATTGAGTCGCTGCGCGAGGTCGCCCGAACAGACCCGCGTCCGTTCGATCTCGCTGTCGCGCACAAAGTAGATCGGTGCCACCACGACGAGGTCCGCCTTCGTGAAGCTCTGAGCGAATTGCTCGAGGAGAAATCTGGTCCGACTGTGCTGGTGGGGTTGGAACACGCAAATGAGTCGCGGCGGGTTCTCCGCGGCTCGGAGGGCGGCGAGGGTCCGTTCACACTCGGTGGGGTGGTGCCCGTAGTCGTCGTACACGCGAACCGACGCGCCGCTCTTCGTCCGGCACTGCCCAAGGAACTGCATACGCCGCTCGATCCCTCCGAAGGACTCAATCGCGGCCACGATGCCGGTCTGCGACGCGCCCAGCCACGACGCGAGGATCGCCGCCGCGGCCGCATTGAGTGCGTTGTGTTCGCCCACGATCTGGGCGCGGAAGGCGAAGAGACACTCGTCCTTTCGCCAGACGCTCGTCGATCCCTTCTCCGGATCGTGATCGACCCGGTAGTCGGCCGACGGGGACCATCCAAAGGTCGAGTGCGCGCACGCAAGGCCGCTTGCGACCGCGCGCCGATGGGCTCCTTCGTGAGCGATGAGCAGTCGGCCGCCCGCCTCGGCAGCGGGCAACAATCCTGCAAAGGCACGAAACGCTCTCACGATTTCGTCGAGCGAGTCGTACACATCAAGGTGGTCCTCCTCGACATTGTTGATCAGCGCGAGTGTGGGTCGGTGCCAGTGGAAGGACCGGTTGAACTCGCAGGCCTCAGCGACAAAGATCCCCGGCGATCCAGCGAGGTGCCCGACGCCGATGAGTTCGGATCCGGTCCTCGTTCCACCGCCGAGTTGCGGGCAGGTCGCCCCCACGATGACGGAAGGATCGAGGCCGCAGCTGACGAGGATGTGTGAGAGGAGGGCAGTGGTGGTGCTCTTGCCGTGCGTTCCCGCGATCGAGACCGCCGTGCGACCGGCCTGCGCGCGTCCGAGTGCTTCGGCGTAACTGATGGCTTCGATCCCGAGTTCCCCGGCTCGGACAAGTTCTGGGTGGTCAGGTCGGATCGCGGCGCTTGCGATGACGAGGTCGGTTTCCGATGCGAGGTGGCCCGGGTCAGCGCCAATGTCGACGCCGATGCCCGCCTCCCGGAGTGCTTCGACCGTGACGGATTCGGACTGATCCGACCCTCGGACCGATGCCCCGCGGGACTTGAGCATGAGGGCGAGCCCGCTCATCCCGCATCCCCCGATCCCGATGAAGTGAAGGCGACATCCAGACCAGCACGACGCATCCATGCGCGAACTCATAGGTCTCACTTTATCGGCACGCGGGCAAACACGCCTCTACACTTGCGGCCATGCCGGAAGACATGGATGGCCTCCGTGCGCAGGTTCTCATCATCGATGACGAGCCCGAGCACGCCGAAACGATGGCGGACGCGCTCGCCAAGCCAGGCCATGTCTGCACGATCGTCACGAGCCAGAAGAAGGCAGAAGTGGAACTCCGACACGGCAACTTCGATGTTGTCGTGACCGACCTCGTCATGGAGTCCGCTCGGTCTGGGATGGAGGTCCTCAAACTGGTTGCGGAAGTGCAGCCCGAGGCCGCCACGATCATGGTGACCGCGCACGGCGACATTCCCACGGCCAAGGAGGCGCTCAGGGGAGGTGCCTACGACTTCATCGTGAAGCCGCTTGATCTGGTGGTGTTCCGCAACCTCGTCCAGCGGGCTGCCGAGTCGGTGCTCCTGCGACACCAAAACCAGGCGCTCAAGGGCCAGGTGGACGCCGCCTACGGATTCGAGGGGATCATCGGCGATTCGGCGGGGATCCGTCAGGTGATTGCGGCGATCAAGCAGGTCGCCCCGAGCAACATCCCCGTGCTCATCTCGGGCGAGAGCGGCACGGGTAAGGAACTGGTCGCCCACGCCATCCACATCCACTCCAAGCGCCGGGAGCGGAGGTTCGTCCCGTTCAATGCGGCCGGGCAGGCCGAGAGCCTCCTCGAGGACCAACTCTTCGGCCATGTCCGCGGAGCCTTCACAGGTGCCGACAAGGACCGGGAGGGGGTCTTCGAGTACGCCGATCGAGGCACCGTCTTCCTCGACGAGATTGGCGACATGCCCATCTCGATGCAACCGAAACTGCTCCGGGTGCTTGAGAAGGGGGAGATCGTCCGGCTCGGCGCCAACGATGCCAAGCGGGTGGATGTGCGGTTCGTCAGCGCCACGAATCGGGATCTCAAGTCGATGATTGCGAAGACGGGCTTCCGCGAGGACCTCTTCTACAGACTGCGCGGCGTCGAGATTCATATTCCGCCGCTGCGCGAGCGTCGCGAAGACATTCCGCTGCTCGTTCGTCATGCCGTGGGCCGGTTCGCGCGCGAACTCGATCGGCCAATCCCCGGCGTGAGCGAGCCGGCGATGATGCGGCTCATCTCCTACGAGTGGCCCGGCAATGTGCGCGAACTTGTCAACCTAATGCACCGGCTTGTGGTGGCGACGACGGGCGCGACGATCGAACTCAAGGACATTCCGGACGAAGTCCGAGCCTCCGACTCTGACGAAGCGTCTGCGGCCATCGGCGGCCTCGCTGGCGTGGGGCTTGAGCGGCTGGAGAAAGAGGCGATCCGGCAGACGCTGGCGATGGCTGAGGGGAACCGTGAGCGCGCCGCGCAGATGCTCGGCATCGGCGAGCGCACGCTCCAAAGGAAGCTCAAGGACTACGGCTTGCGCTGAGGCGAACGAGTGTCCTGGATTCTCCACCGACATCTCTTCATCGAACTGACAAAGGTCCTCGTCCTCACCACCATTGTGATCGTGACGGTGATCGCCTTCGGTGCGGTCATCAAACCGCTCACACAAAACCTACTCGGCCCCGGAGGCATGCTCAAGTACATCCTCATTGCGATGGTGCCCATGCT
This sequence comes from Planctomycetia bacterium, assembly GCA_005799475.1. Lineage (GTDB taxonomy): Bacteria > Planctomycetota > Phycisphaerae > Phycisphaerales > SM1A02 > F1-60-MAGs104. The sequence continues at coordinate 18,947 of SYGQ01000178.1, forward strand.
CCAGTACGCGCTTCCCTTTTCGGCGGGGTTCGCCGCCACGATCGTCACGCATCGCTTCGCCAACGACAACGAGATTCAGGCGATGTCGCTCGCGGGGCTCTCGTACCGCAGGATCCTCATGCCGCATGCGGTCCTTGGGCTCGTGCTCACGGGACTGATGTTCATTCTTGTGCAGACGGCGGTGCCTCGGCTTCTCGAACTGATGTATGTCGTCATCACCGAGGACGCCGCGCAGGTCTTCGTGACGACCGTCCGCTCTGGCGAGGCATTCAAGGCGGGGAACTTTCTCATCTCGGCCGATCGGATCGGACTCGACGAGGCGCCCGGCGAGGGGATTCATCAGCGAATCCGCATGGAGGGCGTCGTGGCGATTGAGATGGACGGGAAGGGGCGGCTGCAAACCGAGTTCGTCGCCCGCGCGGGATCGGCCGACCTCTACATGACCGACAGCGACCTTCTCATCAAGGTCGCGTTCCGGGACGCGACCGTGCTGCGCCCGGGCGACGCAGCCGTCGCCTTTCTGCCGCTCGCTGAGCCGATGCCGACCGTGATCGACCGGTCGTGGGCGAGAAGCCCCAACTATTTCGGCGGCGGAGAACTCTTCCGCGTCCTGCGAGATCCAGAGTCGAGTTCGGCGGTCGCACTCGCTCGGCACCAACTCGAACAGGCACTGCAGGGGGCGATCGCCATCGACCTTGTGGGCCGGTCGCTTGAAGCCACAGGCGAGGCGCGGCTCGAGAGCGTCGAAGCGCAGCGCGCCTATGTTGTCCGCGACGCGATCCTGGGCGGCGGCGGCCTCGTCCCCAAGCCGCCCGCCAAGCGTCTCGCCGTGCTCGAAGTCGACCAGGGCGGCGTCGTGCGCGAGGCGTCTGCGCGCCGCGCCTCCTTGGTCACGACGGCCGCCGCGGCGCAGGGAGCGTCATCGAACCGGCTCGACCTCGTGCTTGACGATCCAGAGGCCCACGATGCCAGAGCCTCCGACGAACGGTCGGTCCGCTGGCCCGCGCGAGTCGTGGGCTTGTCCGTCGTCGCTCCACCTGGAGTCACGCGCCCCGACCTTCTCGAGAGCGCCGCCGCCATCGCCGCCGCGAAGACGCCGCCGCTGGCGAGCGCGGCGCGGACAGCGAAGGCGCACCTCGACGAACTCACGGCTGTCCGGCGCAATGTGCGCGACGAAACGCTCTCGCACATCTGGCTTCGGTTTGCCCAGCCGTTGAGCGTGGCGCTTCTTCTCGTCCTTGGCGGCGTGCTGGCGATCTGGAAGCGAGGGAGCCTGCCTCTGGCGGTCTACCTGATGGCGTTTCTTCCGGGAATCTTGGACATTCTCTTGACCACTTCGGGACAGTCGATCATCAAAGGTCACCGGCTCGGCTTCGGTCTCACCGTCATGTGGGCGGGCAATGCCGCACTGGTGGCGATCATCGTGCTCGCGTGGCGAAGGATGGCCCGCCACTAGGTGTCCGCGATGAAGATCCTTGACCGCCACATCCTGCTTCGGTTCCTCGGCAACTTCGCCATTCTCTTCGCGACGCTTTTCGTCTTCGCAATCTCCATCGACATCATCATCCAGTGGGACAAGTTTCTGGAAGCCTCGACACGGATCGTCAAGGCGAAGGACCCTGCGTCATCGGGCGCGTCGTTCCTCGATGTCGCGATCCTCATCCTTTCCTTCCACGGCCCGAGGATCTTCCAGTTCTATCAGTACATGATGCCACTGGTGGCCATGGGGGCGATGGGGTTCACCGCGAGTGCGATGCATCGGCAGCGCGAGTTCACGGCGCTCTTGGCGGCAGGGATTTCTCTCCGTCGCGCGGTCGCCCCGATCATCGTCGGTGTCGCGCTGCTCTGCGCGCTCCAAGTGGTCAATCAGGAACTCATCGTGCCGAGGCTGGCCCAGCGACTCTTGCAAGATCACTCGGACCTCGTCCACGGCGTCGCAAAGGCGTGGGGCATCCCGCTCGCGACCGACTCGCAAGGTCGGCTCATCCACGCGGCGCGATTCGATCCGGCCACGAAGTCGCTTTCGGGCATCTATGTCGTCGAGCGGGCGCCCGACGGCACCGTGCTCCGCCGGATTGAGGCACCCAGCGCAACATGGTCGGAGGAACGGGGCCTCTGGATTCTCAAGGATGGCCGCGCGGGCGCGCCCACGGCGCCTCGTGGCGAACCCACCGGCGAGCGCAGCGCCGTGTTCACAGACAGCGCCATCGAAACGCTCGACTCCGACTTGGATCCGAAGTCACTTCTGCTCCGTCAGCACGCGCTCTACGCGCAAATGCTCTCATTGCGCGAGATCGCGCAACTTGCCGAGGGAAGTGCCGTCGATCCCGCCGCACTCCGCCGCTACGCGGTGGGGCGATTCTCGGCGCTCGCGGTCGCCATCTGCATGATCGGCATCGCGATCCCGTTCTTTGCGCTGCGCGAGCCCGCGAACCTTCTCGCGCAATCCGTGCGCTGCGCGGCGTTCGGCTTGCCGCTGCTCCTGCTGTCGATGGTGCTCTTGTCGGTGCCCCTGTCGCGCGTGGGACCCACGGTCGGTGTCGTGCTCCCGGTCGCCGTGCTTCTTCCCATTGCCGCGTGGCGGCTCTCCGCCATGAAGACCTGACGCGCGCTACTCGCGGCGCGACTCAATCTGTCGTCGCCACGCTTCCTCGAGGTTCGAGTCGAAGACGGTCGGTCGCGCCTCACCCAAGAGGTGGCGCGCAATGCGGTCCATTTCGACGCGTTCTTGCGCCAGTTGCGCGGCGGTCTCGCACTCCGCACGCACCGCGGCCGGGTCGGCGCCGTCGCCAGGCGTCTCGTCGCGAAGCTCCAAGATCGCGTAGCCGCCATCGATGAGGACGGGCTCGCTGCGGTCGCCCTTGGCGAGCCCGAAGAGCGCCTCCCGGATCGCCAACGGATACGAGGGATCGAGCTTGCACATCGGTGCGATCAATCCGCCCCGCGACGCGCTGGCATCGGTGGAGAATCGCGCCGCCACCTCGCCAAAGGGAGTGCCCGCGTCGAGTTGCGCCCGAGCCTGCTGCGCCTGCGCAAGGTCGGCGACGACGATGAGCCGCGCACTGCGCCGGGGTCCATGCCGCGCGTCGTAGGCCTGCCGAACATTCTCTTCGGAGATCGAACTCGACTTGCGTGCGAGGGCACGGAGTCCCGCATTTCTCGTGAGGAGCGCATGCCACCTTGTGGTGCCCAAGCCCTGCGATGACCGAAGCCGCTCAAGAAGTTGCTCGGCCCGGGCGCGGTCCTTGGAGAGCGCGCCGAGTGCCGCTGCTTCTTCGGCGGCAATCGCGGCCTCATCGATCACGATCGACTCGAGCCCGAGTGTCCGGACAAGCGCCCGCTCGAGCAGCAGTTCGTCGAGAATGCTCCCGCCTGCGGCCTCAAGGAGCCTCGGCCGCATCTGCGCGAAGGAGATCGCCTCGCTGTTCCACATCGCCGCCGGGAGTTCATGATCGGGTTCACTCCGCACCCGATCAACCCGCGGCGCCGGTGGCGAACTGATGCCGACGGAGGTGAGTGGTGCGGGAGCACACGAGGTGCTCACTCCAAGTGCCGCAAGTGCCAGAACAAGGATGGTTGTTGGCGCGATCGAGCGCATTGGGTCAGGGTACGCGTGGCTCAATCGCGAACAGGGCGGTTGAGCCGAAGGCTCCCTTTTCGATGAGTGCAGACTTCAACGACGAGATCGCATCCGGTGTGATGGCGCCATCGAGCCACCCACTCCGCCGCCACACGCCGAGCATGGTGGTGTCGATCACGATGTGCGTGAATCCATGGCGCGAGAGTTCCCTCACCGCCTCGGCTCCGTCTCCGTGTGCGGCCTTGATCGCCCTGCTGACTGCGCCGTCGTTCCACACCGTGCTGTAGTCGGGAATCATCGGCCACCAGAAGACCGTCGCGGCTCCGAGCGTGGCCACGCGCGAACCAGCGGGAAGTTGCGTGAGCGACTTCGGCAGTCCCGGCTCGGGCGTCTCCCCCATGAACAGCGGTTCGAGTCCGATCGCCGTCGCCGGAGTGGGGTGACCCTCGATGATGGGTCCGTCGGTCGCGTAACACAGGAGTGGCTGCAGACACCATAGGGCCGCGAGCGACGCGAGGGCCGCCTTTCCGAGCCATCCCGCGCGGGCGAGGCTCGACAGCGCGATCCCGACGAGCAGCGCCATCGGCACCACCGCGGGCAGCAAGAACCGTCCCTTCGCGTGCGTGAAGATGAGCCACAGAGCCACCTGCGTCAGGACAACCGCCCCGAGCAGCATCGACACACGGCGCGTCGACCGCGGCACGGCGAGCCAAACCGCGGCAAGTGCCGCCAGCCACGGCAACACCGACCAGAAGGGACGCCAGGGCGTCATGCTGTCCGGACCCGCGTCGGTCAAACCTGCGAAGAGGAACTCATTCCCCAACGATCGCCACCACTGGCTCATCCCCTCGCTCGCGTGCGCCGCATGAAAGGTCGATGCTTGCTCGGGCGTCAGCCACGCTGCCCCGGCGATCGGAAAAAATGGGCTCCCGTGGTCGATCGCGCCGCGCACCCACCAGGGCGAAAGCACTGCGATCATCACGAGGGCCATCACGCCCAGACCGACGAGAGTCTCGCGGAGTGAACGCGCCGAGTGTCTTTGAGACGCGACGATGACGACCACTGTTGGCGCAACGACTGCCAAGAGCGCCGTCAGCTTGGCGCCGCACGCCGCGCCCGCGAGGAGTCCAAGCAGCGCGAAGTGCCCGCGCCGGAGCCCTCGGTCATTGTCGAGCGCCAACCACAGCGACGCCCCCATGAACAGGATGAGCGCCATCTCGTCGTAGGCGAGGCTGCCCGTGACGATGACCCACGGCGTGCCGAGCAGCATCGCGCCGACCACCCACGCCGTCGCCGAGGCGGGAGCCAGCGTCGGCAGCGCGCGAGAGACGATTCTCGCCCCGAGCGAGCCCGTCATCGCCGCCGCGGCAAGTGCGAAGAGCCCATGAAGAATCTGCGCGTCTAAGGCCGCACGCTGCGCGGAGTCACGCAGCGCCATCACATGCAGATAGCCAGCCTCCATGAAGGACGGCAGCGCCGAGTAGACATTATGTTCGAGCGTGACCAGCCTTCCGCGCGCGAGCCACTCGCGCGGAAGTTCGAGGTGATAGCTCAGCGCGTCGTAGCCGCCGAACTCCGTCGACCAGAGCCACCCGGGCGCGCTCGCCGACGCGAGTACGAGTGCCGCGAGGGCAGGGGCCAGCGTCCACGCGAGCCACCGTCCGGCGCTGGGGTGGGTTGGGTTCGACACGCGCAGCGGAAACGGGATCGACACGAACTTCCAAAGCGCCAAGAATCCCGGCAGAATCATGAGCACGCCGATGGCCTGAGCGTTGGAAGATCGGTACAGCCCGATCGAGGCAGCCACCGTGTCCAGAAGCAGGAGTGCGGCGCACCCAACACCGAGCGAGAGCACCCACGGCTTCGATCCTGCGCTCAGTCGCCCTGTCAGCGCCGCCCCAAGTCCGAGCGCGCTGAGCATCCACGCCAGCGGTCCCGGGGCGTGCACGCACCACTTGACGATGGCGACGAGTCCCCGCGGAATCCCATCAAGTGTGAGCGCCCCGCCGATCCAGATCCACGCCAGAAGCAAGAGGGCCGCGACTGCCCACGCCGCGCGCGTCATGCCGCGGCGGCGGCCTTGGCCCCAATCACCTTTGACGCCAAGGCGTCAAAGGTCACGGGATCATGGATGGCGATCTCGCTGAGCATCTTGCGATTGAGCAGGATGCCCGCGGTGCTGAGCGCCGGGATGAGCTGGCTGTAGCGAATCCCGCGCATTCGGCATGCCGCCGTAATGCGCGTGATCCAGAGACTGCGGAAGTCGCGCCGTCGCAGGCGACGATGCGACCATGCATTGCGACCAGCGCGCATCAGCGCGACCTTGGCCTGTTGCTTGAGACGGCTCTTTGTGCCGAAGTACCCGCGCGCTTCTCTCAGAAGCTTGCGGCGGGCTTGCGTTCGTGCGGCGCCTTTGCGTGCGCGTGCCATGGGAACTCCTTGACTCCCTCCGAGGTGGAGGGGTGGGGGATCGTCCTGCGGGGCCGTCCTGAGTGGACGGGCTTAGGTCCCGACGGACAGTGCGAATGTCAGCCCTTGGCGGCTGACGGGGACTCGGCCTTGGCCGAACGAAGCACCTCGTGCTGCTCCTGTGAAAGGAGACCGCGATTGAGGAGCTTCCCGTACATCTTCATGTCGCCGCTGCGAGCGAACTTGCCCTTGCGGTAAGTCTGCACCGCGAGGCCGGTCTTGTTGCTCTTGAGGTGGCGGCTGTTGGGTGAGAAGAACCGAACCTTGCCGGTCTTTGTCACCTTGATTCGTTTGGCGAGACCCTTGTGTGTCTTTTGCTTGGGCATGGAGGAGGCCTTCTCGTGGGGGCGAAGAGGCTACACACTCGCGCGCGCATCCGCAAGGGTCGTCCTAGTTGGCCAGCAAGATGTCCCAGACATCGCCTGTGCGCATTTTCGCGTCGAGGCTCGGCCGGCCGTCGCGCCCCCGGATGACCCAGATGTTGTCCTCGTGGCCCGATGGCCCGACTCGAATGATGGGGCTGATCGTCCACCCGGTGCTGCCGTCGGAGTAGAGAAGGTTCTGTCCCCTCTGCCCGTGGTTGACGCTTCGAAGGTCGGCGTTGGCGACAGTGCCCGCGCGAATCGCCACCGGCTGCACGGGATTCGCGTCGCCCGCAATCGGACTGCGAGGCAGCCCGGCCAGACTCACATGGCGATCGTGCAACGGCACCCGGTATGAGAGGGCTCGTGCGCCGTTGCACTTGGTGCATCCGGCATCGCAGTAGCCCTTGCGGGCGAGCATGTCGAGGTGTCGCGCGTTGTCGAGGATCGCGGCGTCGGGGGCTTGGCCGGGGAGCGCGGGCATCAGCGATGCCATCGACGGGAGGGCTCCGGAGTGGTCCGATGCGTACGACGCGATGCCATTGCCGAGACTGCGAAGTCCGCTTGCGCACATCGCCTGCGAACTCGTGGATCGCACTTCGTTGGCAACCGGATAGAGCACGCCGACGCAGACAAGCAGCACGGCCGCGACCGCCACGACATTGGGCAGGCTCCACCTCCGGCGGAGGGCGCCGTCAAAGCGGAAGCGATCGCGCTGTTGTCGCTCGGCTTGGCTGATCCGCGCCAGCGTCGCGTCAACGAGCGTGTCCGACGGCGGCAGCGGGGGGTGCGATTCGAGCCGCCGCATCGACGCGAGCACTCCTCGCGCCCGCGCGCGCACCGGCTCGGGCATTCGCTCGATGGCCGAGTCGTCGAATCCCGATTCAACGAGTGAGTCGAGGGCCTGCGCGTCCAATTCATTGATCTTTGGTTGATCCTGCTCGTTCATGATTCTCCCGAATCGCCCTGTTGCTTCGATGATGCGGTCCAGCGCTGCGAAAATGTCGCGACCGCAGCGTGCATGCGGCTCTTCACGGTCCCCAGCGGGATCGAAAGAACTTCCGCGATCTGTTGGTAGCTGAGCCGCTGGAAATAGCCAAGGAGGATGATCTCCCGATGGTGTTCGGGCATCTCCGCGAGCGCCCGGTGCACGACGGCTGCTTCGTCGCCAGCCTCGAGTCCGGCACCCGGGGCCGCACCCTCGCCTGCGATGAGGTCGCCCAAGGATGCGGTCTCGCCGCCGTGCGCAAGCGGAGCTTCGAGGCTCGCCATCGTGCGGCGCTTGCGCTTGCGATGGAAGTCGCGGGCCTTGTTGGCGGCGATTGTGAACAACCACGGTTTGAAGTTGCGGGTCGTGTCGAATGTCGCGCCGGCGAGGTGAACCTGAAGAAAGGTCTCCTGAAAGACATCGTCGGCGGCTGCCGACGATCCGAGGAATCGCGTCAGGAACCCGTGCAGTTCGTTGGTGTAGCGCCGGATCAGAGATTCCAACGCGTGCGGATCCCCCTCAAGGTGCGCGCTCAGCAGGGACTCGTCGGTTCGAGCATCCTCAGCCCGTGACGCCATCGTCGCAAGGCTACCCGAGCCGCGCGTCACTCGCTGCGCACGGCCATCCCGAGCCGTGCGCGAGGCGAGTGCCCCGCGGTGCGCGCGCGTCCATTCGGGCATCCCTGATCCGTGGTGTGCCGCGCGCGCGATGGATGCGGCGCCCATCGCCACCAAGGACGCGAGGTCGGCAGGGGCGGCGAAGGTTGCTTCACGGCGATGCACGCGGCTGCTACGATCACCTTTCCCTCGGAGTTCGCCGGAAAATGCCTGTTCCTATCAGCCAGATGTGGACCGTCGCCACCTATGTCGTCGGGCAGAAGCTCCGCCGCCGAAAGCGATATCCGCTTGTTCTTATGTTGGAGCCGCTGCTCCGGTGCAACCTGGCCTGCGCGGGCTGCGGCAAGATCCAGTACCCGGCTCACATTCTGAAGAGGCACCTGAGCGTCGATGAGTGCATGAAAGCGGTGGACGAGTGCGCCGCGCCGATGGTTTCGATTCCTGGAGGGGAGCCGCTGCTTCACCCGGACATGGCGGAAATCGTGCGTCAACTCGTGGCCAGGCGCAAGTACATCTATCTCTGCACGAATGCGTTGCTCCTCAAGGAGAAGCTCGAAGCCGGGTGGTTCACGCCGAGCCGTTACCTCACCTTCAGCGTCCACATGGACGGTCAGGAAGAGCACCACGACTTCGCCGTCTGCCGCGAGGGGACCTATCAGAAGGCCGTCGAGGGGATCCGGCTCGCGGTGTCGCGTGGGTTCCGCGTAACGACCAACACCACACTTTTCGACGGGGCAGATCCCAACGCGGTGCGGCGGTTCTTCGACGAGATGATGGACTTGGGTGTCGAGGGCATGATGGTCAGCCCCGGCTACGCGTACGACAAGGCGCCCGACCAGAAGAGTTTTCTTCACCGGCAGCGCACGCACGAACTCTTCGAGATGGTTCTTTCGAACCGCAGGGATGGACGGCACCGGTGGCGATTCAACCAGTCGCCGCTCTTCCTTGAGTTCCTGATGGGTCGTCGCTCGTTCGAGTGCACGCCGTGGGGCAACCCGACCTACAACCTCTTCGGCTGGCAGAAGCCGTGCTACCTCCTCAATGAGGGCTATGTGGACTCCTTCAAGGAACTCATGGAGGAGACCGAGTGGGATCAGTACGGCCGCGCCTCGGGAAACGCGAAGTGCCAGAACTGCATGGTGCACTGCGGGTACGAACCCAGCGCCGTCGATGCGACATTCACCGGGTTCCCCGGACTCTGGGCAACGATCAAGGCGATGCTGTTCTCAACCTATGCGAGTCCGCGCGCCAAGGAGGCGCTCGCCGAGTCCGCCAAGGTGCCGCACGGCCCCCGCGCGCACCTCGTGCAACTGGGCTACGCCAAGGATGTTGCCTCGGAAGAGCTCGTGACCGCGGGCCCGTCGTCGTTCGCCTAGGTCGGCAGGCCGAGCTTCTCGGCGACCGTCCGCACGACCCAACTCATGCCGTCGATGGCGGCCCTTGTTCTGCTCGCGAGGTGCGGCGCAAGAAACGCATTGGGCATCCCGAGGTATGGACATGCACTCGTGAAGGGCTCTGGGTCGAAGACATCGAGGTACGCGCGCGCGTGGGGACTGGACTTGAGGTACGCCGCGAGCGCGGCGTCATCGAGGACCATGCCTCGGCTCGTGTTGATGAAGAGCGCATGCCG
>SYGQ01000179.1 GCA_005799475.1 Planctomycetia bacterium
CACGCGTGCGCAGCGTCGCCACACGCGTCTTTGTCAGCGTGGCGGGGCACACAGCGAGCGAGTTCGTCTCGGTCGCGAGAGCGCTCGACGCCACCGGCGAGTTTCCGGCGATTGAACTCAATGTGTCCTGCCCCAACACTCAGACAGGTCGGACCTTTGCGGCGGACCCGCACGCCCTGCACGATCTCTGTGCGCAGGTTCGCGCCGAGGTCCGCAACGCCAAGCTCTTCGTCAAACTTCCTCCAGACATGGCCGATCCGTGCGCGATGGCGGAGGCGGCCATCCGCGGAGGTGCCGGCGCGTTGACACTGTGCAACACGATGCCAGCGATGGCGATCGACCCGTGCACGCGGCGTCTGCGCCTGACGCGCGGGATCGGCGGCATGTCTGGGCCGGGGATCCACCCGCTCATCGTGCGAATCGTGCGCGAAGTCTTCACGGGAGTGGCGCGCGAGCGGGGGACTCCCATCATCGCGTTGGGCGGCGTGATGCACTGGGAAGATGCCGCAGAGTTCATCCTCGCGGGCGCGACTGGTGTCGGGATCGGGACGGTTCTGTTTGCCGATCCACGCGCCGGCCAGAGGATCGTTCGCGGACTTGACTCGTGGGTCGTCGCTCAAGGTTGCACGAGCATCGCGCAACTCATCGGGCAGGCTCAGGCGTGAGCGATCACTGGTCGCGACGGGACCGCGATCGGTTCGACGCCATCCTCGAGCGCGTGATCGCGGCGCTCCCGCGGAGGTTGCTCGAACTCCTCGACGAGGCGCCGCTCGTCGTCGAGGACGCGCCCACGGATGCGCTCCTCGAGTCGCTGGGTCTCGATCCACAAGTCGACGACCTCTGCGGGCTCCACTCGGGGGCATCGATCATGGAGCGGTCCGTGTCCCACTCGGGAGAACTTCCCGAGCGCATGGAGATCTTTCGCCGGGGCATTCTCGACGCCGCCGGGGGTTGGGACGATGCGGCCATCGAAGAGGAAATCCGAATCACCATTCTGCACGAGATTGGCCACCACTTCGGCCTTTCCGAGGAGGACCTCGAACGACTCGGCTACGGGTGACGCTGACGCGATCGATCAGGCGTGCGCCGCGTCAGGCTGCGGCATGTAGAGGATCCGGTGGCACGATGTGCAGCTCACAACGACATTCTGATTCGACGCGAGCGTTGCGTACTTATCCGGTGGCAATTCCATGTTGCACGCCCCGCACACATACTCGCGGCGGCGCGCATCGACGGCAACGAGTTCGGCCATGGCTTCACCGTCGTAGAGGTCGGCGACACGGTCGAAGATGTCGAGTTCGCGCTTGGGAATCTTCGACGACGCATCGGTGCGCTCGCGGTCAAGTTCACCCAGACGAACGCCAACCTCGGAGCGACAGGTCTCGATTTCCTTGCGCGCCGCGTCACAGACACTCGTGCGCTCCGCCAACTTTGTGTCGAACTCTGCAAGTTTTCCGGCGAGTTCTTCGGCCTTCTGGAACTGCCCCAGTGCCAGTTCGTCGACGGCATCGCGTTGAGTCTGCAACAACTTGAGCTCGTTGAGGATCGCCGCGTACTGCTTCGGATTCGTGGACTGGTTGAGCTGCCCACGGAGCGTCTCAATCCGCGCTCGAAGCGCGCCGCTCTCGGCTTCATGATTGGCACCGCTGGCCTGCTGCTGCCGGATCTGGCTCTTGACCTCGTCGATGCGGCTCAGGGTTTCCTGACGGTGTCGGCTCTGGACAGCAAGGTGCCGCTCGGCCGACTCGAGCCTCCCGCGCAGAGCCCGAACTTGGCAGTCCACATGGTGAAGGCACACGAGGTCGCCGAGGAGGGTCATGGACCCCTGAGCGTAGCAGGATCGGGCCCAGTTCCAAGTCGAGTTACGAGAGGAGCCACCACGCCACAGGCCCAGCGAGGAGCAGGGAGTCGAGGACATCGAAGATGCCGCCCATTCCCGGCAGGATTGCGCCCGAATCCTTCACTCCCGCATCGCGCTTGAGCATGCTCTCAAGGAGATCCCCCGCGACCCCGACCACGGCGAAACAAAGGCCCGCGATCGCACCACGGGTGGTCGAGATGGGTTCAATGAATTCGTCACCGGCAACGGCCTGTTGTGACGCCAGCCCGAGGAGCGCACCAAAAACCGTGCCCGCGATCAACCCACCAAGAAATCCCTCCCAGGTCTTTCCCGGACTCAGCCGTGGGATGAGCTTTCGCCGTCCAATGGCCTTCCCGGTGAAGTACGCGCCGATGTCGGAGACCTTGACGCACAGGATGGCCCCGGCGAGGGTCCATGCCTCGTGCTCGCGGCGGAGCAGCAGCCAAAATCCAAGTGGAATGCCCACGAGCGCAAGGGACGCGAGCGGTCCGGCGATCGCGCGTGCGGCGCCGTCGCAGGAAGGCTTCCGGGCGTGCAAGGTCGCGCTGAGGAGCATGAGTGCCGCGATTCCCATGAACGCATACGGGTAGGTGAAGAAGCACTGCTCGGGCGTCCGCGGCAGAAAGATGGCGAGGGCGCCGCCAATGATCGCCAGCGCGTGGACAACCGGCGATCCGCCCCGGGTGAGCGCGGCCATCTCTCGCGCCATGAGCGGGGCGATGATCACGATGACGGCGAGCGCGAGGACGAAGCCCGGACCGATGCGCCCCCAGTCGGTGCGCCAGATTGGGAGTTGCGTGTCGAGCCACGCCAATCCGAGCAGCGCGGCGATGAGAAGCGCGCCCGTGATCAGCCGCTGGCGAAGCATCGGCGCAGTGTAGGAACAGCGCGAGGGTGCGGATTACCATCGGCTCATGCAGATCGCGACGCTCGCACTCGCCGTCACCGTGTGGCCCGCCTGGTTCGCGGTCGCGCAGGGAGTCGACGCAGCGAAGCCACCGTCGATGGAGGAGCGTCGAGCGCGGCAAGTCGCAGACCAACTGGACCGGATCAAGTTCGTCGCACCGCCGATGGATCAGCCCTGTGTCGAGTTGCTTCTGACTCGCGTCGGCTTCGAGTCCATCCCTGACCCGCGCCGAGCGGCCTTCAATGCGTCGCTCGCAGTGGCACTTGAGGCGTATCGCGCGTGTCGCCGCGATACCGTCGATGCGCCGCTCATGAGCCTCCGCGACGCGGTCAAGGCGAGTCTCGGCGAGCGGGGAATGCCCGAGCCGACCCAGGCCTCGCGCGTACTGGCGCTCCGTGCGTCGGCAATGGAGTGCGATCGTCGGCTCATCGATACAGCCATCACCGCCTCGCTCGGCCACCCGCCAGCGACCACCGACGAGCGTGTCGATCATGCGATGGCGGTGCGCCGCACCGATGCGGCCGCGTCGACGCTCTCGGATGCCGTGCCGGGAATGACCAGCCTGTTCGTGAGCGTGTCCCCCGCGCTCGACGACCTCGGTGGCGCGACAGGGCTCGACCGTGAAGTCGCGCGCGTCTTGCTGCTCGGCACCGCCATGGGCACGGCGGATGCCGCAGAGCGATACTCATTCGAATGGCTGAACGGGACGGTCTTCCTTGCGGGCAGCACGGCCCTTGAGGTCCAGCGTGCGGCCGAGGCGTTGGAGGAGACGGGCGGCCACATCGACACGATGCAGATGATGGGTGTGGCACTCACCATCCAGATGCGCGGAATCGGCACTCAGGCCGCCACGCTCTTGACCGTCGATGCGGCGCTCGTGCAGGCACTCCCCGTTGGGCTGCCGCCGCGGGTGGCTTACGCCATCGTTGACCGGCTTGCGCAAGCGTCCCCGGGCTCTGCGAGGGGGCGAGACATTGGGCCCGACATCGTCAAGGTTGTGTCGGATGCGACCGCTTTGCCATCGACGACCCCCGAGCAGCGGGACGCGCTCGACGAGCTGCTCACTTCGTGGATGCAGGGGGAGATGGGCCGACTCCTCACGCAATTGCTCGACGAGGCGCGCCTGCAACGGGAGTTGGCGCAGCGATCGGCATCGCTTTCAGCAAAGGATCCATCGACATGGAAGCTCGATGGGCCCGGGGATGGCGCTCCGCAGCAGATGGCCGGGGCGTACTCAAATCTCGCGAAACGACGCAGTGACGCTGAAGCTGCTGCGAAGCGAGTCGAAGCCATCATCGGCCCCGAAGCGTGGAAGGCGATCGCACCCGCGCCGAGGAAGTCCTCAAGGAAGGCGAATGCCGATCCCTGATTCACCCGAGGTCCAGATTGATCGGGCGTTGCACGCGGGGCACGCGACCATCGCCCTTCGCATCGCGGATTCGCTGATCGCTCAGAGCAAAAGAAGCCACATCGGATGGCTCGGGCGCGCACGCGCGACCTATGCCATGGGTATGCACGGTGAGTGCGAGGAAGCGACCGCCGTCGTGCTCAAGTTGAGACCCGACGACCCCCCGGCGCTGCTCCTTCGCGGCCTCATCTACCGGTACTACGGCCTCGTCGATGACTCGGTGGCCACACTGTCGAAGCTCGTGGCGATGAAGACCCCGTACTCCCCCGAAGCCGCGCTGAGTCTGGCGGAGACGCTGTTCTTTGCGCATCGACGCAAGGAACTTCTCGCGCACATTGCCGCAGGGGGATCTTGGCTTGACGATGAGCGCGGCGCACTGTTGAGGGCCCGTGTCAAGTCGTGGACCGATGTGGCGGTGGCCACCCAGGAGTTGCGCGCGATTTCCGAGAGCGCGAGCGGCCCCAATGCGCTCATGTTGACGCGCGTGGCCGGGTTCGAGGCGGTCAAACTGCTCGACCAAGCCGGGCACTACCGCGAAGCCTTCGACCTCGCGCAGCGCCTTCATGCGCGCACGACGCCACCGTTCGACATCGAGGGACTCGTGTCGGGCGTGCGCGCGCGCGCCGACCTCGCCCGCAAGCGCGGCCGTTGGTTCGAAGCCAAGGTTCCGCCGGTTGAGGGTGTGGCCATGATCGCCGGCCTCCCACGCGCGGGCACAACGCTCATCGAGCAGATGCTCGATGCACATCCCGAGGTGAGCGGGATCGGGGAGTTCGACGGTGTCCGTCGGCTAGCCTCGGGGATCACGGCGACCGGGATCGACTTCGCCGCGCTGGGCTCCATCGACCGTGAGCGCGCGATGACGCTGCAGCGCGAGTACCTCGGCGGCGCGCATCGCCTGCGCCGCGAGGGCGCGCGCTGGAGTTTCGATAAGACGCTTGGGGCGTGGAAGGCGCTCCCCGAGATCGCGGCGATTCTGCCCGGGGCGAAACTCTTGCATGTGGCGAGGGATCCGCGCGACAACGCCATCAGCGCGCACCTTTCGTTCTTTCATCCCGTCTCCTACGGATGGATGAGCTCGCTCGATTCGATCCGGCGCGGCATTGAAGCCGAACGCGCGGCGCTGCCTCAGTCGCTCGAGGCGCTCAAGATTGACCATGTCGCGCTCGTCTACGAACGCCTCGTTGAGGATCCCGCTGGACACGCGAAGGCGTGTCTCGACCTCCTCGGCCTGCCCATGGATGCTCGCGTCCTCAAACCCGAGGAGAACACGCGGGCCGTTTTCACGCTGAGCCACGACCAGGTGAAGCGCCCAATCAACCGCGGATCCATCGGCCGCTGGAAGAACTACGAGTGGGCATTCGACAGCTCGTGGGATGCTCTCTGCGCGGCTCACGACACGCGGCGCAGCACCGGGCTACCCTGACCCCATGACGCGCAGTCCGCTGGTGTGGGTCCGCAATCGCACGCTGCCGCTCCTGATCGCGCTTCTCCTGCTCGTCGCGGTGCACCCGCTGGTCACCGGCACGAGCGAAACCGCGCGAGATGCAATCCCCATTCTCATGATCGCGATCCCGATGCTCGGGGCCTTTGCCATCAGCCACTGGCGACGGGCGGTTCCCTTGGCGTGCGGCTTCGTCGTGCTCGTGGTCTGGGCGTGGATGGGGTACGCCTTCGATTCTCATGAGATCGCTTCCGGATCGATCGCGTACCTCGCGTGGGCCTATTTCTGCTACGCCATCATTGTGCTCGGGGGCGAACTGCTGAGAAACGCCGCGCTGCTGGATGACCGGGTGTATGGCGGGCTTGTGGTCTACCTCCTCACGGCGATGCTCTTTGCATCGATCCACAGGCACATCTCGGCGCTCGATCCGCAGGCGTACTACACGGCGCTCTCGAACACGCCCGATGTCATCGCCTGGGGTGACTCGCTCTACTTTTCGCTGATGACGATGACGACGGTTGGCTACGGCGACATCGTGCCGAAGTCGCCGTGGGCGCGATCGGCCAGCATGCTCGAATCCATCGCGGGCGTCACCCTCACTGTCGTGTACATCTCGCGGCTCGCGGCGACGCCCAAG
>SYGQ01000180.1 GCA_005799475.1 Planctomycetia bacterium
AATCCGTCGAAGCTCCGCGATGCCTTCAAGGCGTGGGTCCTGGGTCAAGTCGGTGTGCACGACGGCGTTCGCCGCGAGCCGTCGTGGGAAGACGGCAGAGCCCTCAAGGATGGGACGGTCGCCGACGCCTACGAGATCAAGGGGACGCCACTTGGTCCGAGCGAGGCACAGGGCGTCGACATGGGGCAGGTGGCCATGCGGCAGATGATGGCGCAAGCGATGTTTGGTCCGCGCGGCGCGCACGGATTCGTGAAGGTCCTTCCCGGGGCGCTGGTTGTGACATGCAGCCAGAGGCCCGATGTCCTCGCTCGCGCGCTCGCGGCGCAGGGGGAAGGCGAGTGCCTCTCCGACGACGCGGTCATCGCGTCCATGCAACCGTGGCTTGTCAAGGGCGCACAGGTTGAGGCCTACATCTCGCTGGGGCAACTCCTGAAGGCCGTGCGGCAACTTGCTGATGTGTTCGGTGGCGTGGGCGCGTCCCTCCCGAACATCCCCACGCGCAGTGCTCCGGTTGCGCTTTCGTTCAAGGCCTCACCCGAAGAGGTCGAGATGTCGGCCATGATCCCTACGCCGGTGCTCAGCGCCATCATCGACCAGTCCATGGGCGCGATGACGACATCGGACAGTGCGGGCAAGAAGGCGCGAGAGTGACCTCGTGACGGGATCGTGGCGCTGCGGTGCGCGTGAGTGGCGCTACGAGCCGCTCAGGCCGCTGCTCATGGCGATCATCAATGTGACACCGGACTCATTCTCCGACGGCGGTCGGCATGCGGACCCGATCGCTGCTGCGGCGTGGGCACACGAGTGCATCAGCGCGGGTGCCGTCATGCTCGATGTTGGCGGCGAGAGCACAAAACCGGGATCGTTGCGCGTGGCACCAGAGGTTCAAGTGAGTCGCGTCGTGCCGGCGATCCAACGGATGATGGAGATTCCGGAGGTTGCATCGGGTGGCGTCTCGATCTCGGTGGACACGACGAGCGCTGGCGTTGCCCGCGCAGCGCTCGATGCTGGGGCCACGATCGTGAACGATGTCAGCGCGGGCGAGGAGGATCCAGAACTCCTCGCCCTCGTGGCCGCGCGGGGCTGCGGTCTCGTCCTCATGCACAGGCTGCGACCGCCGCCAGAGGACTCGTTCAGCGATCGCTACGCACAGCCGCCCGAGTACACCGATGTCGTCGCGACCGTCGCGGCGAGTCTTGTGAGACGCGTCCGTCGCGCGCGCGACGCAGGCGTTGACGGCGCGGCGATCGCCGTCGATCCGGGGCTCGGATTCGGCAAAACCGTCGATCAGAATGTCGAACTCATGTCGCGCATCGGCGAGATTGTGGCACTCGGTCATCCGGTACTCGTCTCGGCGAGCCGAAAGAGTTTTCTCGGAGCCATCTGCACAGAGCCGGATCCCTCTCGGCGCGATGCGGCAAGCGCGGCGGCGGCCCTCGCGATGTCACGATGCGGGGTCGCCGTCGTTCGCGCGCACAACATCGAGGCCCACCGCGTTTCACTGCGCGCTGCCGAGAGAGATTGTGGGCCGCTGGGTCTGCTAGAATCAATCGTTCGCACCCACCACTAACGGAGTTCTCCACAATGGCCGGCCAGCACACACTTGAGTTCACCGACGCAAACTTCCAGAAGGATGTCATCGAGTCGAGCGTTCCCGTCCTCGTTGACTTCTGGGCTGAGTGGTGCGGTCCCTGCCGTGCGATCGGTCCCACCGTGGATGAGGTCGCCAAGGACTTTGAGGGCCGCGCGAAGGTCGGCAAGCTCAATGTGGACAACAGTCGTGATGTCGCGATGAAGTACGGGATCCAGTCGATCCCCACAATGTTGGTGATCAAGAACGGGCAGATCCACAAAAAGTTGGTCGGTCTCGTCTCGAAGCAGGTGCTGACGGGCGCCCTCGACTCGGCCATCTGAGATCGCGTGTTGTGCGCGTTTGGCTGGCCGTGGCCGGAGCGGCAGCCAGCGTGTCGTTCGCCGAGGGCCACGCTTCGCCCGCGAGCGTGATCGAGCTTCCACCGCGGTTCGCAGTCGACCTCGTCGCCAGCGCGCAACCAGATCGGGGATCTTGCGTTTCGCTCGCCTTTGCCACGGATCGAGCCCTCTCCCTGTCCTCGCAGCGCCACCAGCAAGGGCGAATCGCACACCGCACCTGTGGACCTATGAAGCGGTCGTCGGCTCTGGTCAAACTTGATATGCGGCGTCGAGACCTCGCCCATGCCGCGCGGATTCCTCGACACAATCAGTCGCGGCGAGATCGTTGACCTCTTCGCGTTCCTCGAGGCGGCACATCCCAAGGAGTCGTTGCCCCCGAGCGGCTCTTGCTAGACTCCCCGTCCCGGTCGGAAGCCAGTTCCGACCGTACAAGTTGGTTCGTTGGGCCTGTAGCTCAATTGGGAGAGCGCTTCCATGGCATGGAAGAGGTCGTCGGTTCGAGCCCGATCAGGTCCACTCTCTGCGCGGTGATCCCCTGGGGAGACTCGCTATCGATCCCAGCCGATGGCGTCGAAAAGGGCGAAGTCTTTCGTCGTGAAGTAGTCCGGGTAGTTCGTCACTCCGGTACCCAAAGCTGGATCCATGAGGCCAAGGCTCGGCGTCTCTTCGCGAAGGTGGCTGGCTTGATATGGACTGCCGTCGCTCATTCGGTACTCGACGGTCACGAAGTCAATGTGGTGCGAGTCGTTTGGAGTGTTGGACGCGACCAGCCTCGGCCGCGCGGTGAATTCCGCATTGGTGTCGGGGTTGTAGTCGGCCGTGCCGTCGGTGTACTGGAAGCGGAAGAGATCCAGCGACGACATGTCCTTCGTCCACACGCCGGCGCCACAGACGCATCCGAGCGCGTGGCCCACTTCGTGGATCACAACATCGACGAACGAGGTTGATCCCGCCGTCATGCCGTTGGTCGGGTCGTAATCCCAGGTGAAGGTGCTGCTGAACTGCATGCTCGCGTCATTCCCGGTGACCGCGCCGACAGTCGACTTGTAGTTGGCCCGCGTCCAGTAGACGCGGTCTTCCTGGGTGATGGTCGCGGCAGAGCCGTAACGAACACCAATCTTCGTGGTGTTGGGCAAGAGCAGTTGGATCGTGTCGGTTGCGTCGCCGCCATTGATCAGGGCCGTGCGCGAGTCCTTGTAGATCTTCGTTGAGTAGAACGGGGTCGTAGCGCCCAGCACACCCGACGCAAGTGCCGCGTAGGACACATCGATCGTCACCGTGATGGAGTCAGTGAAACTGGCCTCGAGGTACTGCTCAGCTTGGACGAAGGCCGGCAGGGCCGCCGCAGGAACGCTCGCGGCAAGCACGAACACAACATTGAAGTTCGCGGCAACGCCGTTGGCAGGCGTGTCGACGATGCGAACATCCTCGCGCGCGACCTCGTCCATGTGCGACTTCGCGATGCGTGTGAGGTCCGCCGACGAGAGCCCGCCTCGACGGCTGCCGCACATCGCATGCCAGACGCCCATCCACTCGGTGCGCCCGCTCAGTCCCGTCGCGTAGTCCGTGGCCACCTCGGATGGGAGCACGACAAGTGCGCTCGGTTCGACTGGCGACAGACTCGACTCGGGAAGGTTCGGCAACTGCCGATCCCATCCGCCGAGCGCCAACACAATCGCGCCACCGAGCGCTCCGGCCGCGGCACGCCGGCGTATTGAGCGTTGGGAGAAGTTGGATTCAGTTGTGCGCAACGACCCCTTCCATTCCACGCGGATCCACCAATCTCTCATTGCGCACTCGCGCGTGCCACATCTCAATCCAGGCCGGGAGCGCGTCGGCTGGCATCGGCTTGGCGATGAAGTAGCCCTGGGTGCAGCAGGCACCCGCGCGCCGAACAAAGTCCCAGTCATCGGCGGTCTCGACGCCTTCTGCAACAGCAGTCATGCCGAGCGTGCGCGCCAAGTCGATCGTGGTTTGGAAGAATGCGCGAAGCCGGAAGTCCTGGTGGGCATTCCTCGTGAATGATCGGTCGACCTTGAGTTCGTCAAAGGGCAGGTCGCGCAACTGGACGAGCGACGAGTGTCCGGTACCGAAGTCGTCGATCGAGAGTCGGAAGCGGTGAATCCTGAGGCGCGCGAGGGCATCGAGGACGCGGATGAGGTCGGGCATGAGCTGGCTCTCGGTGACCTCAAGCAGGATCGACTCCGGCTCGAGGCGGGCCGCCCGGGCCATGGCGATCGCATCGCTTGCAAAGCCAGGTGCCGCGAGGTCGTCCATCGTGATGTTGACGGCGACGGTGAGTTTGATTCCGCCGGCCCGCCACGCGGCGGCTTGCGCGATCGCCGACCTGAGCACGCCGCGCGTCAAGTCGCAAATGAATCCGCCGGCCTCGGCGACGGCGATGAACTGATCCGGGTAGACGATGCCCGCTTCAGGGTGCTGCCAGCGCGCCAAGGCTTCGACTCCCACGACTTCGCCCGACTCGGCGAGCACCTTCGGTTGGTAGTGGTTGATGATCTCGCCCCGTGCGATCGCGTGCGCGACCTCAGTCGCGGAGAACACGCGCTTCGCTGCCTTCACTGGAACCGTCGCGGAGGGGGCTCTGTTCGTCGATGAAGGGGCCTTGTTGTGCCGCGCCAGGAGTTGCGCCAAGGCTTCCTGTGCGACGGGCTTGCTCTGGCTCCCGAGGATGCGGAGTTTGTGCGCGCGGGCGAGGGTCTCCGCGGCGCGGAGCGTTGTTGCATCCTCACCGCTCAAGAGCACGAGTGCGCCGGCGAATCCCCGCGCCCCGAGTTGCCGGATGACCTCGACACCATCCATGTCGGGCATATTGAGGTCAAGGAGGATGAGTTGAGGCGCGTCCAAAGTCCCATTGCATCGCGCGAGGGCCATTGTTCCACTCTCTACCGCTTCGACGCGCGAGAACCCAAGGTCTCGGAGGGACGAACCCAGAACCGTCCGCATGAACTCATCGTCATCGACGATCAGGAGGAGGTCGTTGGACCTTCCGGCGAACTCAGTGGAATCGCTTGACATTCCACTTCTAACGAGTGCAGACCGAACCATTTCGTACCAAAAAGAAAGCGCCCCAGGAAGAATTCCTGGGGCACTGCAGATCAATGTGATTGGGTCTGACCGACTACCACTGGCTGAACAGGCGGCTCAGATCAAGGCCGTCCACCACCGCGTTTCCGTCCAGATCCCCCACGCACGCATCGTCCTGACAGGGACCCCAGCCAGCGAGGATGAACGAGAGATCTGACGAGGTGATGAAGCCATCGTGATCAATATCACCGACGATCGGCGCGGGCGCACCGAGAAGTGTTGCGGCCGCCACATTCGCGCGACCAACTCCGAGCCCACCGACATAACTCGGATTCAGCGCATCGATTGACACGGCCGATTGACTGAGCCTCCCCATGACGAAGTCGGGGACGAGCGGCGCCGGGATCTCTGCGCTTGGCAGCGTCGGATACTGCGACCGGATCAACGCCGCGGCCCCGGACATGAAGGCGACCGAAAGGCTTGTACCGTTCCAGTGCGCGTAGCCCTCGCCCGGCACCGCGCCGAGAACTGATGTGGTTGGCGAGTAAACGCCTCCGGCGGAGACCAAACTCGCCCCGGGAGCTGAAAAGTCAGCAGCGGTTCCCCAGTTGGAGAACTCCGCCTTGGTGTCGGCGTGTCCCGTGGCACAGATGGCGAATGATTCCGCCAACGCCGCCGGGTACTCAAGGGCGAGGGGGACTGCGACATTGTCATTTCCCATCGCCGAAATCACGATCACTCCCGCCTGATTGGCATGGGCGACGGCTTCGGCAAGTGCGGCCGAATTGAATCCGGTGGACGCGCTCACATTGATGACTTGCGCCCCATGCGCGACGGCGCTGTCAATGGCTTCGGCGACCGTGAACGCATCGGCTCGCCCTTCGTCGTCGAGGACCCGCAGATGCATGAGGCGGGCCTGAGGGGCGACGAGGCGAATGAGGCTTGTGACATAGGTTCCGTGCCCCACGCCATCGTCAGTGACGCCGTCATTGTCGTTGTCGATGCCATC
>SYGQ01000002.1 GCA_005799475.1 Planctomycetia bacterium
ACTGAAGCGGAGTGGGAGTACTCGTGCCGGGCGGGGACAACGACGGCGTTTCACAGCGGACCCGGGTATCCAAACGGGACGAACGACGAAAGTTTCTTGCCGCAGATTGCGAGGCACTACTACAACACATGTTCGGGCGGCGACGGATGCCGCACCCACGCAGTGGGCACAAAGGCTGCCAACGGCCTAGGAATCCACGACATGGCTGGGAATGTGTGGGAGTGGGTGAACGACTGGTACGACTCCTACCCGTCGGCTGCACAGACAAACCCCACGGGCGCAGCAACGGGTTGGTACCGCGTGTTTCGCGGCGGCTCGTGGGGCTCCAGCACGTCCGACGTGCGTTCCTCCTTCCGCGGCTGCTGCCTCCCGCCAGAGTCCTCGGACAACCTCATCGGGTTCCGCGTCGCCAGGAATCCCGACTGACTCCCTTTCCTCCTTTTCCTCTTCCATTTACTTCGGTCTCGCCAAACGCTCGCGCATGACCAGACGCGAACGATGTCGCGACAGCGAGTTCGACTTTGACCCACTTGCCAGCGCGGCAGCGCCGGCATTTTTTTCGCGCGGCTCCGTCTCTGCTCGCCGCTCTTCGATGGGTGCGCGCTGGCGCGCTTGCGCGGCCGCTACGGTCGCGGCGAGCCGCTCATCTGCTCGCGAAGGGCCTCGAGCTCCTCGCGGCTGATCGCGCCGTCGCGACGGCATGACGCGTGAAGGTGCGGCGAGATCGCGAGGAAGTCGAGCGCGTTCGACCAGCGCACCCCGCCACCTGCGACGACTTCGACGGGAGCACTGGACGGTGTTGCGAATCGGCGTGCCTGTGCGGTGTCGACTTCGAGCACTTCGAGCCGGCGCTCGAGTGGCGTCACGGACGCGTCCCAGCCCATGACGCCAGCGGTCACGACCCGTCGCACGCCCAACGCACAGATGTCGCGCATGCCTCGCTCGCGATCTTTCAGCAAGTCGAACGCCCTCAGGAACGCGACTTCGAGCCTTGCGGCCCTCGCGCACGCGGCGAGCTGTCCGCAAGCCTCCATGTCCACGAAGCCATCGCGAGTCAGGAGCGCAATCGCCACCGACTCCGCCCCGGCGCGCGCCGCCATCTCGATGTCGGCGCGGCAGGCGTCGATGACTCGCGCGGTGGCCGCGAAGCCGGCGGCCGTCAACGAGGTGTCAGCGCCCGAAAGCCGAGGGCGCACCATCACAACGAGTTCTGTTTCGACCGCCGCGCGGACGCTGCGGACGAGTGCTTCGGTGGGCGACCATCCCTCGCTTGCTAGGTCATCGCAGAGTTCGAGCCGGTCGGCGTAGGGTGCGGCGATCACGGCCGACTCGAGCGAATCGAGCGGGACTTCCAGCGTGGGAACGGCGATCACGGTGCCACCCTAAAGACCGGCAAGCGCTCGGTCGAGCGTGGCGATCATGAACTCGGCGTCGGCGGCCGTGATGCACATCGGCGGCTTGATGCGAAGCGTGTTGCCGAAGAGTCCTCCTTTGCCGATGAGGAGTCCCAAATCCTTGCACGCCTCGAACACCGCCGCACACTCGGCGCTCGCGGGCTCCTTGGTGACGCGGTCCTTGACGAGCTCGACCCCGAGCATGAGCCCGAGTCCGCGCACCTGGCCGATGATCTGGTGTGTGCGCGCGAGGCGATCGAAGCCTTCCTTGAGTTGCGCGCCGCGCGCGAGGCAATTCGCCTGGAGCTTCTCGCGCTCGATCACCCGCAGCACGGCACGACCCTGAGCACACGAGACCGGGTTGCCGCCGAAAGTGTTGAAGTGGATCCGGTTGGCGATCGATTTCGCGATCGCTGGAGTCGTCACGACCGCCGCCAGCGGGCAACCATTCCCGATCCCCTTGGCCATCGTCACGATGTCGGGGATGACGCCTTGGGTCTCGAAGCCCCAGAAGTGAGTGCCGGTCCGACCAAAGCCCGATTGCACTTCGTCGGCGATGCAGAGCCCGCCGTGTGCGCGCGCGTGTTCGTAGGCGTGCCGCAGGTAACCGTCTGGAAGAACGACGGCACCGCCAACGCCCTGGATCGACTCCGCAATGAATGCCGCGATGCGCCCGGATGTGCCGAACTGGACGAGCTCCTTCACATCACGCGCGTACTTCGCGCCCGCCTCAGGATCATCCGCGCCGAAGGGCCCGCGGTAGAGATCCGGCATCTGCGCGTGCTGCACGCCGAAGGCGTGCGGCACATTGAACTTCCATGTGTGGTGGCTCGTGAGCGCCATCGCGCCGGGGCTTCCGCCGTGGTAGGCGTTGCGCAGCGCGATGATGTCGTAGTTACTCGTCGCCGCGCGCGCCATCGTGATCGCGAGATCATTGGCTTCGCTCCCCGAGTTGACGAAGTAGCAGACCTTCAGGTCGCCTGGCATCTTCGCCGCGAGTTCCTTGGCGAAGAGCGCGACCTCCGGGTTCAGGTACAGCGTCGTCGTATGAACGATCGTCTCCTGCTGACGCTGCGCGGCCGCGGTGACTTCCGGGTGGCAGTGGCCGACACTCACTGTGACGATGCCGCCGATCCCGTCGAGAAACCTGCGGCCCGTGTGATCGAAGAGCCACTGCCCGTGCCCCTGCACGATCATGATTGGCTTCTTGTAGTAGTGAAAAATCGCAGGATGAAGGTGCGCTGAGCGCATCGCGAGGACTTCTTCGGGCGAGGGCCCCGAGTACTTCTGCGGGACAAACGATGAGGGGGGCATGCCGGTCATGGTGTGGGTCGCTTCGCAAGGCACTTGAGCGCCCAGTAGATCAGGAATGAGCCGCCGAAGCCGACGAACCATGCGTAGCCGTAGATCGTGTGCCAAACGGAGGTGATCGAGTCCTTGTCGATGGCGCCGACGGTCGCAAGAAATCCGGGCACGCTTGGGAGGATCCCAGCCACAAGCGCGGCGATGGCCACGAAACTAAACCCGTTCGAGTATCTGTACTCGCCCTGGTCGCGGTAGAGGTCGGCGACATTGAGTTGCCGCCGTCGCACAACGAAGTAGTCGCAGATCAGGATGCCACCGACCGGCCCAAGAAGCGCGCTGTAGCCCACGAGCCACACAAAGATGTATCCCGATGGGTCCGCGATCAGTTTCCACGGCATGATCGCGATGCCGATGAACCCCGTAATGATGCCGCCGGTCTTGAACGAGACTCGGCTGGGCGCGAGATTGGCGAAGTCGTTGGCCGGGCTCACGACATTCGCGGCGAGGTTTGTTGCGAGCGTCGCCACGCAGAGCGCGACCATCGCGACAAGGAGGAGGGCAGGATGGGTGAATCCCGACAGGAGGTCGACGGGGTCCCAAATCGCCTTGCCGTAGATCACAACCGTCGCGCTGGTGACGGCGATGCCGATGAACGAGTAGAGCCCCATCGTCGTCGGGAGTCCGAGCGCCTGGCCGACAACCTGCGCGCGCTGGCTCGTCGCGTAGCGCGAGAAGTCCGGGATGTTGAGGGACAGCGTCGCCCAGAAGCCGATCATGCCGGTGAGTGCGGGGGCGAAGAACGAAGCGAACTGGCCGGCCTTGGGTTGTCCTTGCTCGCACGCCGAGTGCGACGAGAGCACCGGTCCCCATCCGCCGGCCTCGTCGACGGCCCACCACAGGAGAAGGAGGCCCAGTGCGATCAGCAGCGGTGCCTTGATGAGCAAGAGAAGCCGGATCGAGTCGATGCCCTTGATCACGAACACCATGTTGATGAGCCAGAACAGCAGAAAGCATGCGAGCTCGCTCGCGGAGATCCCGAGCACGGGCAGGGGAGGCCACGCCGCGAAGTCGGGCACGAACACCGCGGAGATCTTGTAGATCGCCATGCCACCGATCCATGTCTGGATGCCGAACCATCCGCACGCGACGACCGCTCGCATGAGCGCTGGAATGTTCGAGCCGAGCGTGCCGAAGGACGCGCGACACAGCACGGGAAAGGGGATCCCGTACTTCGTGCCCGCATGCGCATTGAGGACCATCGGCACGAGCACGATGGTGTTCGCAAGAAGAATGGTGAATGTGGCCTGCCACCAGTTCATGCCCCCGTCGATGAGTGAGCTGCCGGCCATGTAGGTGGGCACGCACGCCGACATCGAGATCCACAGCGCCGCCATGCTCCATGTGCCCCACTTGCGTTGATCCATTGGAACGGGCGCGAGGTCGTCGGTCATGGTGTGGCCCCTTGTCGCGCGAGGAACTGTCCGCGGCCGATGGTGCCCACGAACCGGCCTTCGTCGACGGCGACTTCGCCGCGCACGAGGACAGTCTCGGCGCGGCCGATGACGGGGGAGCCCTCGAACGCGTTGTAGTCGACGGCCATCGAGTGGGTCGCCGCGCTGATCGTGCCCCTGTGGGCGGGGTCGAAGACGACGATGTCGGCGTCGGAGCCCACCGCGATGACCCCCTTGCGCGGGTAGAGGCCGAAGCGTCGGGCGGCATTCGCGCTTGCAACGCGCACGAGGTCGTGCACGCCGAGCAGACCGCCCTCGACGCCTCGCGTGTAGAGGAGCGAGACGCGATCCTCGAGCGAAGGGATCCCGTTGGGGATCTTCGTGAAGTCGGCCTCGCCCATGCGCTTCTGCGTGGCAACATCGAACGGCGCGTGATCGGTCGCAACGGTGTCGATGTCGCCTCGCTTCAAGGCGTCCCAGAGGACGCGCTGGTTGCGCTTGTCCCTGAGTGGCGGCGACATCACAAACTTCGCGCCCTCGAGTCCCGGCCGCTCCGCGTGGGTCTTGTCGAGTATCAGGTATTGGATGAGGGTCTCGATGGAGACCTTGACGCCGCGCGCCCGAGCGGCGAGAGCCCGTTCGAGCGCCTCCGCGCACGAGAGATGCACGATGTAGACCTCGGCGCCGGTCAGTTCGGCGAAGGTCATCAGGTGATTGACGCCCTCGGCTTCAACCTCAGGCGGGCGACTCTCGTGGTGGGCGCCGGGATCTGTGCGGCCGCGAGCGAGGAGTTCGCGGCAGCGCTCGCTGACGAGCGTCTCGTTCTCGCAGTGCGCCGTGACCACGACGCCGAGCCGCTTCGCCAGCGCGAGAGTCTTGTAGAGCTCGGCATCATCGACGCCGAACGCCCCTTTGTAGGCGAGGAACACTTTGAACGAGGTCACACCGCGCCGCACGATCTCTGAGAGGGCGGCCTCGGTCGTGTCGTCGAAGCGGGTCACCCCCATGTGAAAGGTGAAGTCGCACGCGGAGCGACCGACCGCCTTCGACATCCACAAGTCGAAGGCCTCAAGCGGGTCGTCGCGCCGCGACGGGCAGACCATTTCGATCAGCGTTGTGGTGCCGCCCAGAAGCGCGGCTCGGCTCGCACTCTCGTAGGTGTCCTTGGCGAGCGTGCCCATGAACGGCAGATGAATGTGCACATGAGGATCGATGAATCCCGGGAACACGAACTTGCCGCGCGCGTCGATGACGCGGGCGCCCTTGGGCGCGCTGAGGGACTTCCCGACTTGCGCGACTCTCTCTCCGTCGCACAGCACATCGCCTTCGCTGGTGGCACTCTCGGAGACGATCGATCCGCCGCGGATGAGGATCGTCATCGCGCGAAGTCCATCTCAGGTGCGCCAGACATCCGCCGCGCCCGACCCGAACCATCGCGTCGAGACGACCCGCTGTTGCGTGAAGAACTGGACGCCCTCTTGGCCCTGAATGTGCAGGTCGCCATAGAACGACCCGTCCCAGCCGGTGAACGGGAACATCGCCATCGTCGCCGGGACGCCGACATTGATGCCGACCATGCCCGCCTTGACGCGGTGCTTGAACTCGTGCGCGGCGTGGCCGCTTCGCGTGAAGATTGCCGCGCCATTGCCATACGGCGATGCGTTGGCGATCTCCACGGCGGCTTCGAGCGTGTCGGCGCGCATCACATTGAGGACGGGGCCGAAGACTTCTTCCTTTGCGATGGCCATGGACTGAGCCACTTCGTCGACAATCGTGGCACCCACGAAGAATCCGCCGAGCGCGCCCGGCACTTTCGCGCCTCGGCCATCGCAGAGGACTCGTGCGCCTTCGCGCTCGCCGGAGGCCACCAACGACTCGACTCGGTCGCGGTGCGCCGCCGTGATGAGTGGACCCATGTCTGGCTGCGACGCGGGATCGTCGGTGCGGCCAATGCGAACACTGCGAGCGGCGGTTGTGAGCGGGGCAAGCAGTCGGTCGGCCGCCCCCGCGACAACGATCGCCGTCGAGCCAGCCATGCAGCGCTCACCCGCGCAGCCAAAGGCCGCCGTGCCGAGCGCCTCGACGGTCTTCTCGATATCCGCGTCGGGCATCACGACGATGTAGTTCTTCGCGCCGCCGTTGGCCTGCACTCGCTTGCCGTGGCGTGTGCCCGTTTCATAGATGTGCTTGGCGACCGGGGTGCTTCCCACGAACGAGATGGCGCGCACCAACGGATGCACGAGGAGCGCGTCGACGCAGGCGCGTCCACCGTGAACGATGTTGAACACTCCCGCGGGCAGTCCCGCTTCAAGGAGCAGTTCGCCGAGGATGACCGCGCCCAGCGGCACCCGTTCACTTGGCTTCAGGACGAATGTGTTGCCGCACGCGATCGCGGTCGGAAACATCCACAGCGGCACCATCACCGGAAAATTGAAC
>SYGQ01000181.1 GCA_005799475.1 Planctomycetia bacterium
GAGAGGGTCACCGGTCATCCGCCGCCGAAGACGACGACATCGTTGTAGGTTGTAACGACATCGGGCTTCGTGGCGAGTGGGCTCGTGTAGCCGAAGGCGCCCGTTGACGCCGTCGGACCGTCGCCTGCCCTTGAGAAGTAGATGCCGTCGAAGCCCGGAGAAAACAGGACATAACGGCCGCGTGGGGTGCCAGCGCGTGCGTCGGTCAGGGCTGCGAACGCGCCGAGCGAAGGATGTCGAATGAGTTGCGCGAGGTAGTTGCGCTGCTCGGTGGCGCTGCCCATGCCAAAGACGCTCGTCTGAGTCTGATCCACACCGAGGTCGCCGAGCGCGGTGGATGTGAAGTAGCCCGACATCGGCTCCAGATAGAACTGAGGCTTCTCAGCGATGGTTCCCGAGAGGAGTCCGCCCTGGCGGCCCGCACGGATGTACGCGATGGGTTGCCCCCACGCGTCGACGAGATCCGGCAGAACGATGGTCTCGCCGACCTGACCCGCGAGCGGTTTCAGTTGGTTGTCCTTGGGGGCGAAGAATGACTCGTACTTCTTGCCTTCGATCCGTGGCCCGGACCCGATGTCGATGGGGTTGATCTTGACCTTGACTTGCCCAGTGCCCACGGATCCGCTGGTGCCGAAAGTGAACTCAGTGCCCGGGGCGGTGGCGTAGGCAGGATCGTCATCGCGGACGGCGCCGCCCATCAGGTGAAGGATCGCGTTCTCGGTGCCACTGATGGGGCTGTTCACGGTCGCCGCGAGCACATTCTCAGGGACGACTCCGGGGTAGTAGCCGAACTGCTGCTGGAAGTTGTCGCATGCCTTCGCGAACTCATTCATCGTCGACTGCGTGGATGTCACCCGCGCCTTCGTGGACACCTTGCCGAGCGCGGGCAGCAGAATGCCAACGAGGACGAGAATGATCGCCACCGCAACGAGCAACTCGATGAGCGTGAAGGCGCGGCGTAAAACCGCCATCTTGCCCGAATCTGTGGACTTGCGGGGGTGTCGCATGCGTGGGTTTCCTTGTCTAACGATCATACGCAGGGGGCATCCGGCCAGTTGCCGCGCGGACCTGCCGGAGCCCTTCATACACAGCGCACGCGACGACCGTTGCGAGGTTGAGGCTGCGCGCTTTCGGTGACGCGATCATCGGCAGAGCGACGACATGGTCGTCCCCGAACCGAGTGCGCACCCAGGTCTCGATCGAGGGGTCGACGCCGTCGGCTTCACGGCCAAACAGGAGCGTGTCGCCCTCAGCGAACGACGCGTCCCACGCGGGCCGGGTGGCTCGCGCGGAGAACAGCCAGAGGCGCTGCGGGGACACGCTCTCGAGGTAGGCATCCCACGAGGCGTGCTCGACGAAGTCCACTTCCTTCCAGTAGTCCATTCCCGCGCGCCGACAGGCCTTCTCGGAGATGTCGAAGCCGATCGGGTGGATCAGGTGCAGTCGACAGCTCGTGGCCATCGCCGTGCGGCCGATGTTGCCCGTGTTGTTTGGGATCTGCGGCTGCCAGAGCGCGAGGTGAAAGACTGGGTTGGGGATCGGCATCGGCGACAGCGCACGCTACTGTGGGCTATCATCGCCGACATGGAACTGGTGCTCCTCTCCAACCTCCTCTGGATCGTCTTCCTCGCCAGTTGGTGCGCGCTTTACTTCGCGCAGGCCAAGGGGGACAGGAGGAACGGGGGGCGCTACCCCGACCATGTCGAGCGGCCGTGAATCGACCGCACCTGCGGTGGGGGACCTCGCAAGCCCGATTAGCTCAGTTGGATAGAGCACCGGTTTCCTAAACTGGAGGTCGCGCGTTCAAGTCGCGCATCGGGCGCTGCTTCGCGTCGAGGGAGCCTCGGCGAGGCTCCGGCATAGTGGCGATGGACGGACTCGAACCGTCGACCTAAGAATTATGAATTCTCCGCTCTAACCAACTGAGCTACATCGCCGAGGGGGGCGGAGTATAGCGATGCACTATGCGCGCGATGTCGCTGCCGAGGTCGGCGCGGCGCTTCGAACCCACCGGCGACCAAGTGCGGTCTGCGCGAAGGATGGTTCGCGCTGCGCGATCGCGGCGGCGATGAGTCCCATGAACAGCGGCTGTGGTGCGAGTGGGCGGCTCGTGAGTTCGGGATGGAACTGCGCACCGATGAAGTAGGGATGCGCCGAGAGCGGTAGTTCGAGCACCTGCATAATCGGATGCTGGCTGTGACGGCCGCTGAACGCGAGTCCGCCGGTCTCAAGTGCAGTGACAAACGCTGGGTCGACTTCGTATCGGTGGCGGAATCGCTCGCGAACGAGTGAGGCCCCCGAGTGCAGGAAGGACGCGAGTGTGCCAGGGAGGATGGCGACATCCTGCGCTCCGAGGCGCATGGTGCCGCCGACGATTCCCTCAAGGCGCTTCTGGTCCGGGAGTTCGCTGATGACGGCGTGGCCCGAGTTCGGATTGAACTCGGTCGAGTGGGCGTCCTTCCATCCGAGGACATTGCGGGCGAACTCGATGACGGCGACCTGGAATCCGAGGCAGATCCCGAGGAAGGGGATGCGCTTCGTGCGCGCGAGTTCGACACATTGGATCTTGCCTTCGACGCCGCGAGAACCGAACCCCCCCGGAACGATGAGCGCGTCAATGCCGTCGAGGGCGCTCGATGCGCGCGCGAGTGACTCGACATCGCCCGAGTCGAGCCAGCGAATGTTCACTTCGGCGCCGAACTCGATGCCGCAGTGTTCTACGGCCTTGTCGATCGAGGCATACGCGTCGCGCAGCGCGGCGTACTTGCCGGAGATGCCGAGCGTCACCTTGTGGTCGCGCGTGGCGGCGAGTCTCGACGCGAAACCGCTCCACACGCCTCGCGCGCGATCCTCGGCGACGGTGTCAACGCGGTCGTGCAACCTGAGGATCGAGAGGATCTCGCGGTCGAGCCCCTCGGCGCGCATGGCGTCGGGGATGACATAGATCGACTCGCGGTCGTGCATGGAAAAGACGCGCCGCATCGGCACATTCGAGAACATCGAGATTTTCTGCGCGACCTTTGTGGTGACCGCGTTCTTCGCGCGGCACGCGATGATGTGCGGTTGGACGCCCGCCTCCATGAGGCGCTTCATGCCGAGCTGCGCGGCCTTCGACTTCTGCTCGCCCAGAATCGCCGGTTCGATGATGTAAGTCAGCGCAACGAAACAAGTGGAGTCGTCGCCCTCTTCGAATGCCAGTTCGCGCAGGGCCTCGATGTAGAACCCATTTTCGTAGTCGCCCGCGGTGCCGCCCACCTCGACAAAGACGACATCGATCTGTTTGCCCTTGGGGCCGGTCATCGCCAGTTGCCGCAACTTGGACTTCACGGCCCCTGTCACATGCGGGATCATTTGCACATCGCGCCCGAGGTAGCCGCCGCGCCGTTCGCGTTCGAGGATCTCGGTGTAGATCTGCCCGGCGGTCATGAAGTTGCTGCGCGAGAGGTTCTGGTTGAGGATCCGCTCGTAGGTTCCGAGGTCCATATCCGTCTCGAGTCCGTCATCGAGTACGAAGACCTCACCGTGCCGATATGGATTGAGCGTGCCCGAGTCGATGTTGAGGTAGCCCTCGAGCTTGACTGGCGAGACGGTCAGACCCTTGTCCTTGAGCAGTTTTGCAAGCGAACTAGAAAAAATACCCTTGCCGAGACCGCTCATCACCGTGCCGACAACCACAACAAACTTTGTGCGCCCGCGCTGATATCCGTCAGGAACTGGAGAGAAGTGCTCTCCGGTGTCCTCGCTGGCGGAGAATTGCGAGAGGAAGCCTGGTCCGTGCTGGCTCTCGTTGGGGGGCATACCCGATGGTACTCACGCCGGGGGCGGGTACAAGACAGCGATGCGAACTTCGACGGCGCTTTTCCCTTGGATTGTCGGGGTCCTCGTCACGGCGGCAACGGCGGCTCCCCAAGGCGGTTCACGCGAGCACTTCCCACCGGACCCGCAAGTGGACTGGAAGCATGTCCGCCTGCAACTGACGATTCCCGACCTTGGGTCGCCGAGATTTGGTGCCAAGGCCGAGTGGACATTCGTGGACACGGGGACACCAGCCCCCACGCTGCGCCTCGATGCGGGGAGATTCACGATTGCATCCGTTCGGCAGGTGGCGCCGGTCGAACGAGTGCTCGAGTGGACCCATCAGGACGAGGTCCTCGAGATTCGCCGTCCGGACGGGGGCTTTGGCAAGGACACGCCCGCAGCAACGCCGATCAAGATTGAAATCGATTACTCGGTGAGTGCACCGGTTTCAGGCATGGTGTTCTCGCCGGCCACTCCCGGCGTCGATGGGAGACCTCCGCAGGCTGCCGAAATCCACACACAGGGAGAAGCCACCTTCAACCACCACTGGTTCCCGGTGCACGACTTCCCGAACATTCGCATGAGTTCGGAGGTCCTCGTCGATGTGCCCAAGGGCGTTTCCGTGAGTTCCAATGGCCGCCTCGTTGCGCACGAGACTGTGGGGGAGCGCGAGCGATGGCACTGGCTTCAGGAGAAGCCTCATGTGCCGTACCTCGTCTCCGTGGTCGCAGGCAACTTCCAGCGGACGGCGCTGCCGGCGCCGCTCTCGGGCGTGCCGATGGCGGTGTGGACGCTGCCCGCCGACGCTGGACTCGCGGGGGCGACCTATGGGCGCACGGACGCGATGATCGCGTGCTTCGAGGAGCGCTTCGGCATCAAGTATCCGTGGGACCGATACGACCAACTCGTCGTGCGAAACTTCGGGGCCGGAGGCATGGAGAACACCTCGGTGACCACCATGCATCCGGGCGCGATCCTCGATGAGACGGCGCTCCTCGAAGCGGACTTGGACGGGCTCATCTCGCATGAACTCTGCCACCAGTGGACCGGCGACCTCGTGACCTGTCGGAGTTGGGAGCACATCTGGCTCAACGAGGGATGGGCGACCTACGGCACTGCGCTCTGGGACGAGTGCCACGAGGGCGCAGATGCATACTTTGACTCAGTGCTTGGGTCGTTTGGCGTGGCACGCGGAGACACCGGAGTGACTGGGAAGGACCCCGTCCAGCCAACCCGGCCGATGTGCGGGAGGAGCTACTCGAGTCCGGGCGATACCTTCGGCGGCGCGGCGAGCCCGTATCCAAAGGGGGCGTCGATCCTGCACATGCTCCGGCGCAAGCTCGGCGAAGAAGTGTTCTTCCGCGGCGTTGACCTCTACTTCGATCGCTACGCTCTCAAACTCGCCGAGACCGATGACTTTCGGCATTGCCTCGAGGAGGTCAGCTACCTCTCGCTCGAGGGATTCTTTCAGCAGTGGTG
Organism: Planctomycetia bacterium; assembly: GCA_005799475.1. Lineage (GTDB taxonomy): Bacteria > Planctomycetota > Phycisphaerae > Phycisphaerales > SM1A02 > F1-60-MAGs104. Next base: position 5,278 of record SYGQ01000181.1, read on the forward strand.
CTATACGCCCGGTTGCCCGCGCGTGAAGGTTGCCGGCAGCTACGACACCGGTTCTCGGATCCTGACATTGACCGTGACGCAGGGCGATCGCGCACCGGGATTGCCCCCGTTTGCATTCGATCTACCCGTCGTCGTGCGCACGCCAGGGGGTGATCGCACGACCACCATTTCGTGCGCGGCAAGTTCGGTGGTTCGTCAAGTCGAGCTCGATGGACCGCCCACGATGATCGCTGTCGATCCCTGGCTCGATGTCCTCAAGGTGCTCGAGGTCGATCTGCCCACGCCGATGCTCATTGAAGAGGCCTCGAAGGGTCCCACCTCCGCGAGCCGCAGGATGGCGATGCGTGCACTGGGTGCCCGACCCGACGCGGCAACGCGTGCCGCGCTCGACGCCATCGCGCGCAATGTCGAGGTGCGATGGGTCGAACGAGTCGAGGCTGTCGAGGCGGCGACGGCGCAGGGGACCCCGGAAGCTCGTGCGATCTGTCGCGCGCTGTTTGACGAGTTGGTCGCGCCAACGCTTGGAGCGAGCGCGACCGAGGCCGCCGCGCGGTGCCACCCCAAGTTGCGCGAGGCGCTCGTGCAGTCGGTCGCCGTCGTGCCGATCACGGAGGCTCTGCCGCGCCTCGTGCGCGTCGCGCAGGAAGACCGTGGCTACTCGCCGCGTGTCGAGGCCATCAAGGGCATCGCACGCCTTGGCAGCGTCGACGCGCCCGCAGATCGCGAGGTGATCGTGAAGGATCCGGCGGTACTCGCCATCATGCAGAAGGCGCTCGAGGAGCGCACACCGCAGGAACGGATCCGCGCCGCGGCGGTCGACGCCGTCGGACGACTCGGCCTCGTCGCGTGCCTAGATCAGTGCGAGAAACTCTCGGGGCTCGGGTACGCGGATCGCCTGCGGCCCTCGGCGATCGAGGCGCTGTCGCAGCTCGCTTCGTCGGCCGACGCGGCGCAGAAGCAGCGGATCGTCGCGCTGCTCATCGGATACCTCAAGGACCCCGAATCGCGTCCACGCGAAGCCGCCGGTGAAGCGCTCGTCACGCTCAAGGCCCCCGAGGCCGTCTCGACGCTTCAGGACCTTGCGAAGGGCGCACCGAGCGACCGGATCACCGATCGCGCGAAGGGCTGGCTCAAGCGGATCCAGCCGTGAGCGCCCGGTAGCGCGCGACGAACTGCTCGTACTGCGCGGGCGTGTCGATGCCCTGTGCATGCGTGACTCGAATCGCCACCGCGATCGTGTGACCATGTTCGAGGATTCGCAGTTGCTCGAGGTGCTCTGTCTGTTCGATGGGTGTGGGCGAAAGACGAACGAACTCGGCGAGGAATTCGCGCCGATACACATAGAGCCCCACATGCTTCATCGGCTGCGCCGCGGCGGCGCTGCCGAGGCCGTCGCGGTCGCAGGGGATGACGCTGCGCGAAAAGAAGAGCGCCCGCAGGCCGCCCGCGGTCGCCGCGCACACGCACTTCACGACATTGGGATTCGACGGGTCTTCGCCCGGAGCAAATGGCGATATCACCGTCGACACGACCGCCGACGGATCACTCACGAGCGCGTCGATGGCGGCGTCGATGATGCCTGGATCAAGTTCTGGTTCGTCGCCCTGCACATTCACAACGATGTCGCAAGGGATTCCATCGATGGCTTCGGCGATGCGACTGGTGCCATTGGCGTGATCGGTCCGCGTCATGACAACAAGGGCGCCAAACGCACGCGCAGCCTCCGCGATCCTTTCATCATCGGTGGCGATGAGGACTTCGGCGACACTCGCGGCGCCGCGCGCTCGCTCGTACACATGTTGAATGAGCGGCTTCCCCGTCTGGCGAGCGAGCATCTTCCCCGGGAACCGGACCGACTGGTAGCGCGCAGGGATGACGGCGACGATGCGGGTCGCCCCGCGCGTCACGCGAGTTCCTTCACGAGAGCGTCGAGGTCCTTCCGCTTCTGCCGGATGTCTCGGTACGAGATGTCCTTGCGGAGAATCGTCGAGCAGATCTCGGCCGCATCGCGCGCGTGCTGGGCGCTGCGCTCGGACTTGGCGATCTCGATGAGCGAGAGCATCAGGTCGTACTTGATGTCCTGTTCGCGGTCCTGCGTGGTGACATCGAGCGCGGCGAGCGCTTCCTTGAATTCACCAATCGCTTCGGAGTGCCACCCGGCGACCGCGAAGCACCGTCCGAGCATGTGCGCGGCGGACACTTTCATCTTCGGCTCTTCCTTGGCGACCTGAAGGCATCCCATGGCCTCCTCGTACTCGCCGAGTTCGAAAAGGATTCGACCGAGGTCCGACTTGATGGTCCGGTCGGTGGGGTACTGCTGGATTCGCTCGCGGAACTCGGCCACCTGGAGGTCGAGCACTGCCTTGCGGATTCGCGCGTGATTCGCGGCCGCCGTCGCGTCCTCAGGAGCCGCCTTCGCGGCGTCCTCTGCCTTGGTGAGTTCACGCTGCGCGCGCAGCAACTTGATGTCACCAGCCGCCATCTTGAAGCGGTACTCCTTCAGGTCCTCGTACGCCTTGAGGTACACGCGGTAGGCCGTCGTCTCGTGCTCGGGCACGCCCATCCGGCGCAGCGCGAGGCAATACTTGTTGACATTCTCGGGGACGAGGGGATTGGCCTCATAGTCCGCCTTTGTGCGCGCAAGGTTGCGTTCTTCGGTTCCGGCGCTGCCGGTAATCGCCTCATGCTCAGCGAGCGCCCGTTGGGCGTCGAGGTCCTTCACATTGCCTCGGAAGTTGCCGGTGGCCCCGCCTTCCTTGTGGTATCCGGCCGCCTCGATGGCGCGATGAGCCAGAATCTGCTTGAACTCTCGGTCGAGCTGCATGTCCGAGGGATCCAGTTTCAGCGCCGTTTCCACGCAGAGCTTGGCTTCCTCCCAAGCCGCCACCGACATGAAGAGATCCTTCGCGCGAAGGAGCGACTTTTTACTGGGCTTGTCGCGATGGGCCACCGAGAGGAGGTTGAACACTTTCGGCGCCGCCCATGTGCCGAACGCCGTCTGTTGCGCGGTCACCGAGGCCTGCAGCATGTCGAGGGCGCGGTCGAGGCTATTGAGGTCGCGCATCCAGTAAAAAGCGGCGATGGCAAGCTTGTCGACCGAACTCGGCCCTTCGAGGGGCTTCGCGTCCGCACTCACGGCGGGTTTGCCTGAGGACGCATGAAACTGCTTCGCGCACTCGTACATCTGGTCGTGCACGATCGCGTTGCCCGGATCCAACTTCATCGAGTTGGCGAAGTAGAAGAGCGCCGCATCAAAGGACGATTGATCCATGGCCTTCGTGGCCCGCTCGACATAGGGTCGCGCCTTGTCCGGGGATGGGACGAAGGGTGGGTCCTTCGAGGGGTCGCTTCGTTTCCAGGGGAGGATCACGGGGGGGCGAGAGAATAACGCGCGCGAGCGCGGCGGGGGATGCCGCAGGGGCGGGCCATGGCGTCGCTAGGATCCGGTCTTGATGCCCCGATCATTGGTTCTCCATCCGGATCCTACGCTTCGCCGCAGGGCGGACGCGGTTGCATCGATTGATGCGTCGACCCGGCAACTTGTCGACGACATGTTTCGTGTGATGAAGGAAGAGCGAGGATTTGGCCTCGCCGCACCCCAGGTGGGCGAGTCGGTGCGGATCTTTGTGACGCAGGGGATCCAGGAGAGAGACCCGCCCATTGCCTACATCAACCCGCGGTTTATCGTCATCGACGGAGTCCTCCACAGCGAGGAAGAGGGATGCCTGAGCCTGCCCGCGATTCGGGGCGTGGTGCGACGCCAGAAGCATGCGGTGATCGAGGCCACCGGCCTTGACGGCAATCTGTTCCAGCTCGAGTGCGAAGACTGGCATGCCCGGGGTTGGCAGCATGAGATGGACCATCTCGAGGGCATTCTCATCATCGACCGAATGACACCCTTGGACCGGCTGATAAATCGGAAGAGACTCCGTGCGCTCGAAGCGCGCGCCACCATCGGCTAGGCCGAACGGGAGCACCGTGGCCACGCGACCACTGCCGATCGCACTTCTCGGAAGCGGAGCTTTTGCGATCCCATCGTTCGAGGCGATCCTCTCGCGGCGTGCCGCGCTGGGCATCGAAGTCGCGCTCGTGGTGTCCCAGCCGGACCGTCCAGCGGGGCGTGGTCGAGAGTGTCACCTGACGCCGGTCAGCGAGTGGGCGAGCGCTCGGGGCGTCGAACTCTGTCGGGCCGAGAATGTCAACGAGGGGGCGGTCCGGCGCCGGTTCGACGAAGTTGGGATTCGGCACGCCGTCGTGATCGCCTTCGGGCAGAAGTTGCTGCCGCCACTCCTGGAGGGAGTTTGTTCGATCAACCTTCACGGCTCGCTCCTGCCGCGATGGCGCGGGGCGGCGCCGATTCAACGATCGCTGATCGCGGGAGATGCCCAGGTCGGCGTGAGCGTGATCGAAGTGACAGCGCGAATGGATGCAGGCGCCATCCTCGCGCGCGCGGCGACACCGGCGAGGGATGGCGAGACGGCAGGGGAGCTGCACGACCGACTCGCTGCGCTGGGCGTTGAGCCACTGTTGAGCGTTGTTGGGACCTTCGCGAACGGGGGAGCCCGTGTCGGCACGGGCACGGTTCAGGACGAGTCGCTCGCCAGTCGTGCGCGCAAACTCTCGCGCGATGAAGCGTGGGTCTCATTCAGTGCTCGCGCGGCCGCAGTGGCCTCGCGCATCAACGGGTTGAGTCCGTGGCCAGGGGTCGACGCGTCGATCGATGGAAATCCACTGAAGTTGCTCCGCGCCCGAGTCGCGGCGACCTCTGGGGTGTTCGAGGACCCTGGTCGTGTCCTCGACGACGGGACGGTTGCGTGCGCCCAAGGGTCCGTCGAACTCCTTGAGGTCCAGGTCCCGGGTGGCCGAGCGTGCAGTTTCGAAGCGTTCCGGCATGGAAGGGCCCTCCAGCGCGGGGCGACGATCTCGTCGCCAAGGGCTCCGGCTCAATCGTGACCGTGCGGAGCACAGAACCAGGGCAGGGGATTGCGTCGGCCGACCTCGACTATCAGTTGGACCCTGCCCTCATCGCCACCTCGCCCGCACACCCACGCGACCACGCGCGGATGATGGTTTTTCACCGCGAAAGCGGCCGTGTTGAGCATCGACTGGTGTGCGACCTTGCCGACTACATCGTGCCCGGCTCGTCGATGGTCGTGAACGAAACTCGCGTGGAGCCGCTCCGGTTCGTGGCGCGGCGACGGCGCGATGGCCGTACCACTGAGGGACTCTTCGTTGTGGCAGCTGCGGAGGGTTGGTGGGAGGTCCTCATAAAGGGTGCGCGGCGATTCCGGACAGGCGACCAACTCGACCTCCTTGCTCCTGGCGACGAACTTCCAAAAGGCGATTCGATCGAACTCCTGCACTCGGAAGATGGATCGTGGAAGGCGAGGTTCATGGAGGGACGGTCTGCGCACGAAGTCTGGGACCGTTCGGGTCGGACACCACTGCCGCCGTACATCGTTGAGGCGAGGCAGCGTCGTCACGAGGAGGCTCATAGCGATGCCAGTGACCGCGCTGACTACCAGACCGTCTTCGCACGGACGGACTCGCCGCTGTTTGCGAGTTGCGCCGCGCCGACGGCCGGCCTGCACTTCACGGCAGAGTTGCTCAGCGCGATCGCGGCGAAAGGGGTACGCCGGGTCGCGATCGAGTTGCAAGTCGGACCGGGGACCTTTCGTCCGGTCGAAGCCGCGCGACTTGGTGACCACCCCATGCACGGTGAGCGATGCGTTGTCCGGGCCGGAACTGCCGTCGACCTTGCCGCCATCGACCCGGACCTATCCCTTGTAGTTGGAACGACTTCCGTGCGGTGTTTGGAGAGCCTCAGTCGCCCGCTCCCCTCGGCCATGCTCGAGGGCGGGAGCTCCGAGCGCGTGGTCGCCGACTTTGAGACGAAGCTCCTCATCGCTCCAGGTTTCGAGTTTCAGTGGACTCGCCGACTCCTCACCAACTTTCACTTGCCGCGATCGACGCTCCTCGCACTCGTCGGGGCGCTCGTCGGACTCGACCAGTTGAAGGCGCTCTACGCCCAGGCGCAAGCCCACCGGTATCGCTTCTACTCGCTCGGCGACGCGATGTTGATTCTGCCTTGAAGGTAGGCGAACTCGACTGCCGATAGAGTCGCTGGAGCGGCGCATGAAGTTGTCTCAATTGCTCGCCAGCCTTCCTGGCGTCAAGTTGGTTCGGGGGAGCGATGCCGAGGTTCTGTCGATCACCGACGACTCGAGGTACGCGCTCCCTGGGTCGCTGTTTATTGCCCGCACGGGATCGCAGGTCGACGGCGGCGCCTTCGTCGATGCGGCCATGGAGAAGGGGGCCGTTGCCGCGGTGGAGGCGTGCGCGGTCGATGCCGCATTGTTGGCCCAAGCCTTTCATGGTCATCCCGCCGGTGCACTGCGCATGGTCGGGATCACGGGGACCAACGGCAAGACGACGACGGCGTTTCTCGTCCAGCACATCCTCTCGAACTCGGGATTGAAGGCAGGCCTCTTGGGCACAGTGCTCACTGACGACGGCGCGCGGCGCGAGCCTGCCAACCTCACAACTCCGGGTGCGTGCGAGCTTGCCGCGGTGCTCGCGCGGATGGTGTCCAATGGATGCTCTGCGGCAGCCATGGAAGTCTCGAGCCACGCGCTCGACCAGTCGCGGGTCTCAGGGGTCAGCTTCGAGGTGGCGATCTTCACAAACCTGACGGGCGATCACCTGGACTATCACCGATCGATGGAGGCGTACGCGGCCGCGAAAGCATCGCTGTTCGACGGGCTCCGGCCGGGAGCGTGCGCGGTCCTGAATGTCGACGACGAATCGGCGTCGCGGATGGTCGCAACGAGCCCCGCGCGAGTGCTGCGCTGTACGGCGTTGGACAATGCCGCGGACTGCCGTGTGCGGGTCACGCGCACTTCGGTGAGCGCGATGGTCGTCGAACTCACAGGCCCGTGGGGGGCATTGACGGTGGCGCTCCCGTTCGTCGGTCGCCACAACGCGATGAACGCGCTCCAGGCGGCTGCTGCTGCATGGAGTCTCGGCGTGAGTGGGCGCGACATCGAACGCGCACTGGCGATGGCGAAGGCTCCGCCGGGCCGACTGGAGCCGGTGACCACTCCCGACGCGCCGTTCGCCGTTCTCGTTGACTACGCGCACACCGACGATGCGCTCCTCAATGTGCTCTCGGCGCTGCGCCCTGCGGTGCAAGGCGGGCGGCTCATCACGGTGTTCGGGTGTGGCGGCGACCGTGATCGGACAAAGCGTCCGCGCATGATGTGCACCGCTGCGGAACACTCGGACATCGTGATTGTGACGAGCGACAATCCGAGGACCGAGGATCCGGCGGCCATTCTCGCGGAAGTCCTTGCGGGGCGGCCTCCGGGGACGCGAGCGCAGGTCGAGTCAGAGGTCGACCGCACGAAGGCGATCGCGCGCGCCGTGGGCATGGCGCGCGAAGGCGATATCGTTCTCATCGCCGGCAAGGGCCACGAGGACTATCAGATCATCGGTCGCGAGCAGCGGCCATTCGACGACCGCATCGAGGCTCGCGAGGCACTGTCACGCCTCGCTGAGGGCACGATGCTTCAGGGAGTTTCGCCATGAGTTCAGTTGTTTCAGGATCACACGCCACCGCAATCGCCGCGGCCCGCACCCCCCAGTTCTTCGGTCCCTCGGCGTTGCAAGCGGCAACGCAGGGCGCGTGGGCTGTGAAGCCAACTTCAGACGCGCCGACGCTTGGAATCGGCACGGACACGAGGTGCGACCTCACGAACCGAGTGTTCATCGCGTTGCGAGGGCCTCGCCATGACGCGCACGATCATCTTCTCGAGGCCCTCCGTGCGGGTGCCCGTGTGCTCGTGGTCGAAGAGTCGAAGTGGAGCGGCATCAAACTGGCCCATGCGCACAGTGCGGCGGTGTTGTTGGTGAAGGACACTCGCCACGCGCTTCAGGCGATCGCCGCGGCATGGCGGCGCGGCCTCACGGGCACGCTCGTCGCGGCGGTGACGGGCAGCGCCGGGAAGACGACAACGCGTCGACTGATCGACGGGGTCCTTGCCACGCACGGTGCGGGCACTTCGAGCCCCAGGAGTTTCAACAACGACATCGGAGTACCCATCACACTCTGTGGCGCGCGCCGAGGCGACGAGTACCTGCTCGTCGAGGTGGGGATGAACGCGCCCGGAGAGATCGCGCCGCTCGCCGCGCTGAGTGCGCCAGATGTCGCCGTGGTGACGATGGTCGGTCGCGCGCACCTTGAGGGCATGGGCTCGCTGGATGCGATCATTCGCGAGAAGTTCGAACTTGTGGCGGCCCTTCGCAGCGGCGGGCTTGCGGTGGTGCGCGGCGACAACGCGCTGCTCGATGCGGCACTTGAGGCGTCGAGAGGTTCGGGTGTCCGGGCGGTCCGGTTCGGCACGGGTCCAATGAATCATGTGCGACTGCGCGCGCGCGCCACGCTTCCCGAGGGCGGCCAAGAAATCTCGGTCGAAGTCTGCGGTCGCCGGATCGATGTGCGGCTTGCTCTCGACGGCGCGCACAACGCGATGAACGCGCTGGCTGCGATCGCCGTGGGTGTCGATCGTGAGATCGAGGAAAGCGAAATCATTCGCGGCCTCGCGGGCGTGCGAGCGAACGAGATGCGATTCGTCCGTCAGTCACTGGCAGGACTCACGATCTACAACGACGCGTACAACGCGAACCCCGACGCCATGATGGCGGCGCTCGCGACCTTCGCCGAACTCACGAAGGCGGCACCGCGGCGCGTGACCGTTCTCGGGGACATGCTCGAGCTTGGTGAGTCGGCCCCGGCGTTGCATGCGGAGATTGGTCGCGCTGTTGGCTCGGGGCTGGGTGGTCGCGCCCCAGATGTGGCCATCTTTGTTGGACCGCTCTCAGCCCACGCCGCGCATGCATGCGCCGACGCCCAGAGTTGCCGTGTTGTCCATGTGCCGGATCTTTCGAGTGCCTCCGTGACGACCGTCCTTGGCGAGTTCCAACCAGGTGATGCCGTCCTCCTCAAGGGTTCGCGCGGAACGGCGCTCGAGCGGTTGCTCGCGAGCCTCCAAGAGCGACTGGCGGCCTGATGCTCTACGCCCTGATCGACGCGCTGCAAGGCTGGCTCGACCAGCGTGGACTGTCATGGGTCGTGATGGTGATGTACCAACTTGAGTTCCGCGCGATGTTCGCGGCGCTCCTTTCGTTCTGTGTCGTGCTCTTCATGGGGCGTCGTGTCATCGCGTGGCTCAGAGCCAAGAGAATCGGCGACAGCGCGCAGTTTGGCGTCGAGCGTGTGAACCAACTCATGTCTGCGCGCGCCGGGACGCCGACGATGGGCGGCATCCTGATCTGCGGTGCGCTCCTCCTGAGCACGCTGCTTCTTGCTGATGTTCTGCACAACCGATTCGTGCAACTCGGCATGATGGTCGTCGTGTGGCTTGCCGTTCTAGGGGGAGTCGACGACTGGCTCAAACTCACGCAGGCCAAACGCGAACCGGGCGTTCGCGACGGGCTCTTCGCGTGGGAAAAGCTGCTGTTTCAGATCGGGTGTGGACTCGTGGCAGGGTTCTTCCTCTACCGCACCGGGGCTTCCGATGGCGCGCATGTCCTCAATCTCCCGTTTCAGCGCACCTATGTGCCCACGCCGTCGATCGAGTCGATGATTCAGCAGCCCGATCTTGCGCCCGGGGTGATCGTGCTCGGGATCGGCGCGTTCACCCTTCTCGCGACACTCTGGATCGCGGGGATGTCGAACGCGGTCAACATCACTGACGGCATGGACGGGCTTGCCACAGGCAACCTCATCATCGCGGGGCTCGCGATGATGGTGCTCGCTTGGGTCGCGGCGAGTCCGCGGGCGGCGTTCTTCCTCATGGTGCCCGAGGTGGCAGGCAGCGGTGAACTCATGGTGATGGTGGGCGCGATGGTGGGCGCGTGTCTTGGATTCCTCTGGTTCAACTGCAGTCCCGCAAGTGTCTTCATGGGTGACACCGGGAGCCTCGCGCTTGGCGGATTCCTTGGATTCGTGGCCATTGCCATCCGACAAGAGATCCTGCTCCTCGTGATCGGCGGCGTCTTCCTGTTCGAAATGGGATCAGTCGTGGCACAAGTCAGTTACTTCAAGCACACGAAGCGGAAGTTCGGGGAGGGCCGTCGCATCTTCCTCTGCGCACCAATCCACCATCACTTCCAATGGGGTGGCTGGAGTGAGCAGCAGGTGGTTGTGCGCTTCTGGCTCATGACGGTCGTCTTGGCGACCATTGCCCTTGTGAGCCTCAAGTTGCGGTGATCGGGCAACGCCGCGCCGGTGCTCGCGCGCTCCCCGCTTCAACTTCCCAACGCGAGGATGAAGGTCGCACTCGCGGTCAAGTATTGGGCGCGGCTCTCGATGAGCTCGAATCGTGCATCGAAGAGGAAGCTCTCGGCCACGAGAAGATCATTGATCGTCGCGAGGCCGTTGAGGTAGCTCTGGTAGACGCTGTCGTAGGAGTCCTGCGATGCCGTCAGGAGCGCGACCCCGGCTTCGTACTGTTTCTTTGCGGAGAAGAAGTCGAAGTAGCTCGCCCACACTTGACCGGTCGTGACAAGACGGAGCTGTTCGAGTCTCGCTTCGGCCTCGCGCACGCGACTGCGAGCCTCCCGAAGCACATTCGCTCGTTCGTAGCCGTCGAAGAGCAGCCACTCGGCGGCGAGTTGCGCTGTGTAGACGGGCGTCGTCAAGTCGCCGGTCGTCGTGGAGGACCCGGTCGTGGTTGAAAATGAGTTGCCAAGGACGCCACCGGCCCCCTCGAAGGAGATGATGGGAAGGAAGTCGGCTTCCGCTCGTCGCACGGCGAGGTTGAGGGCGCGCACGGTGGCGACGACCGAGGCGATGTCGGGCCGCTGCGCGAGTGCGCTCTCGATCGCGACATCGACGCCGAGGTCAAGTCCAGCAGGAAGCGGGAGGTCGCGCAGTGCCACGATGTCGGGGCAGCGGTCCGCTGGAAGACCCATGGCCACGGCGAGCGCGGCCTGCGCGGTGAACACTTCGGCCTTCGATTGCTCGAGGTCGTACAGCGATTGCAGGTACTGCTGCCGCGCTTGAAGAACCTCGGGTCTCGTGGCGAGTCCAACGCTCATGCGGTCGTCGGTGGCCTCGAGTTGCTTCTTTGCTGTGGCGACATTTTCGCGCGCCGCATCGCGCAGCGAGATCTTTGCATCGAGCGTGAAGTAGGCCGCCTGCACGCCGAACACGAGTTGCTGCATCGCCCGATTGAATGTGTAGTTGGCCGCCTGAAGTTGCGCCCGTGCCTTCGCACTGTCGGCGTCGCGTCGACCGAAGTCCATGAGGACCCAGTTCATCTCGATGGAGACGGTGCCGCTCGTCTGCGTCGTGTCGTAGGGAGCGCTGGCGTACTGGCTTGGCCCCATCGACCCCGCGAGTCCGATGTCGGGGTAGTACGCGGCGTCGGCACGGCCCACCGTCGCGGCGACGGCGCGCGCGGATTCCCAATCGCCTCGGGTCACGGGACTGTGGCCGAGCGAGTAGTCGATGCACTGCGCAAGCGAATGCTTGGCGGTGGGATCGGCGACCAAGAGCGGTGCGCCAACGACCGAGGCCTCGGCTTCGCGTTGCGCGGCGAGCACTGAGGCATCGGGTGCCGGCACCGGAATCGCCAGCGGCGTCTTGGGAGGCGTCGTACCGTGCGGCGCCCACGCGACGGACTGTTCCGACGAGACGAGTCGGTTGATGTCTTCGTCGACGAAGGGTCCATCCATGATGCAGCCGGACGCGAGGCTCGCCGACGCGATCGTGAACGCCCACGCTCGGGCACACTTGAACACGCATCGATCCTATCGGGATCGCTAGACTCCTCTCCATGCGCGAGTCGATGCAACTGAGGCGAGTTGCCAGCGCGGCGTGCGCGCTCGGGGTCGCGGGTCTCGCCGGGTGCGACCCGATCTTGAGTATCGACGGCGCATTCTTCCCGGCGTGGCTGATCTGCATGGTCGTGGCCGGGTTCTTGCTCGGTGGCATTCGCTTTCTCGTGCACCGCGCCGGGATGGAGCCGCACATCGGCCCGAGGGTGCCCGTCTACTTCTGCGTCTATCTCTCGTGCACGCTCGCTCTGTGGCTGGGGTTCTTCCGCCTGTGACGGCTGCGGCGACTTCTCCGTCGGATCGCGCCAAGTGCCTCGCGGGGCGCTCGTTCGGGATCGCTGCCGTCACTTGCGCGGTCGTCCTGTCGTTCCTGACCTGGTGGGAACTCGACATTCGACCGCGCACGGACGATGCCTACCTGCGCGCCAATGTCGTGGGCATCGCGGCGAATGTTGCCGGGTACATCACGGAACTTGCTGTCGTGGACAATCAGGCGGTCACGGTGGGGGACTTGCTCTTTCGAGTGGATGTTCGGCCGTATCAGGCTGCGCTTGATCTCGCCGTTGCCAACTTGGGCTATGTCGACTTCGAGATCCAGGCGCTCAAGGATGCGATCGAGCAGCGCGCGGCGGCGATCGCCGAGGCGGAAGCGATCGCGCTGTACAACCAGCAGTACCTCGCGCGCATCGAGCCGCTACTCCCCAAGCAGTTCGTCACGCCCGATCAAGTCGAAGCGGCGCAGCGGAATCTTCGCGCTTCGCAGGCGAAGGTGCTCGAGGCGAAGGCGGCGCTCGCGGCGGCGAACGCGAATCTCGGCCAACTCGGCGACATCAATGTGCGGCGGGCGCGCGCGCAAGCGGAAGTCGTTGAAGCCGAGCTCAATGTCGGCTACTGCGAGGTCCGTTCGAGCGTCAACGGATTCGTCACGAACTTCAATACTTCCGTTGGTCAGTATGCGCGCATGGGCGAGGAGATCTTTGCCCTCGTCGACACCGCCAACTGGTACCTCCTCGCGAACTACCAAGAGACCGACATGCGTCTCATCACGCCGGGCATGGAGGTCGAGGTCTACCTGATGGCGTACCCGCGGCAGCGGTTCCGCGGTGTGGTGCAGGGGATCGGTTGGGCGCTCTACGATTCGGATCAGGGATCGATGGGAGTGCTCCCCACGGTGTCGCCGACACTCGACTGGGTCCGGCTTGCGCAACGGTTTCCCGTGCGGATTGTGATGGACAGTGCGCCTGATGCATTCCCATACAGAATGGGCGCGACGGCGACCGCGATCGTGCAGGCCAATGTGCGTCGCGAAGTTCCCGACATCTTGAAACCGCTGCTTCCCGACGCGCTCGAGCGCTGGCTCGGCACCCTCACGATCCCGCCCGCCACGCAGCCTGTTTCGCCGGGGCGCTAGCTCGCGCTGTCTCGACGGCGCAGTGCGTCGCGCCACGCGCGGAGGCGGTCGAAAGCCTGGAGGGGAGTGAGTGAATCGAGGTCGAGTCCGGCGAGTTCGCTCGCCACCTTCTCGCGCGCGGGGTCAACCGGAACGGAGTCGAAAAGCGTGGGCTGCTGCGCCGGGGCCGGCGCACGCGAACTGGGCGCGATCGACGAGTGCACCGCGAGTGATTCGAGCACCTCATGAGCCCGATCGACGACGCTTCGCGGGACGCCTGCGAGTTTGGCGACATGGAGTCCGTACGAACGGTCGGCGCGGCCGGGCTCGATGCGGTGGAGGAACAGGAGCTCGTCCTTCCACTCGCGCACGGCGACCTGCAAGTTGACGATGGATTCGTTGTTGTTGGCGAGCGCGGTCAGTTCGTGGTAGTGCGTCGCAAAGAGGGTGCGCGCCTTCAAACTCGCAAGCGCTTCCGAGATGGCCCACGCAAGACTGAGCCCGTCGAGCGTGCTGGTGCCTCGGCCGATCTCGTCGAGAACGATGAGGCTTCGCTCGGTGGCGTGGTGGAGGATGCTCGCGGTCTCGGTCATCTCGACCATGAAGGTCGAGCGACCCGCGTGGAGTTCGTCGCTGGCGCCGATGCGCGCGAAGATCCGGTCACACAGCCCCACGCGAGCGCTGGCGGCGGGCACGAAACTCCCCGAAAGCGCCATGATCGTGACGAGCGCGTTCTGCCGGATGTAGGTCGACTTGCCGGCCATGTTGGGGCCCGTGATGAGAGCGAGCGACGCTCCCGGAATGCCGAGTGCGCAGTGGTTGGCGACGAACTTGCCACCGAGCAATTGTTCGAGGACGGGATGGCGGCCCTCTTCGATGCGGAGTTCGGGCGAGTCTGTGATCTCTGGACGGACGAATCCGTGACGCGCGGCGGACTCGCCGAAGGAGCAGAGTGCGTCGAGTTCAGCGACGGCATCGGCGAACTCGCCCAGCAGCGCGGCGTCGGACGCGACCTCGCCGAGGAGGAGTTCGAAGAGTGCTCGCTCGCGCTCCAAGGCGCGGCGCTCGGCGGTGAGCACGTTGTCTTCGAAGGACTTGAGTTCGGGCGTGATGTAGCGCTCGGCGTTGCGCAGCGTCTGTCGCCTCGAAAACGCGGCCGGAACACGCGCCGTGTGCGTATGCGTGACCTCGATGTAGTAGCCGAACACGCGGTTGTAGCCCGTGCGAAGCGAGTCGATTCCCGTGGAGGTGATGAGTTCGGCTTGGTAGCGCGCGAGCCACTCGCCTGCATCGCGCTGCAGCAACCGAGCCTCGTCGAGTTCTTGATCGGCGCCGTCGCGGAAGAGACCGCCCTCGCGCAGGTGGGCGGGAGGATCGTCGACGCACATGCCGGCGATGTTGGTGCCCAGGGGAGCGAGCCGTGGAGCGAGCGCGGCGATTCGCTGCGTGTGCGCGTCAAGTGCGGGAGTGCCCTCGATGAGTTCAAGGAGTGCCGGGGCGCTGCCGAGTGAACGGCCGAGCGCCACAAGGTCGCGAGGTGTCGCCCGGCGCATGGCGACGCGCCCCCGGATGCGCGCGATGTCTTGAATGCGAGCGAGCGCGGTGGCGAGCGTGGTGCGCAGTACCCCGTCTTGCACGAACGCTGCGACGGCGTCGTGTCGCGCTTCGATCGCGTGCCGATCGCGCAGCGGGAAGCAGAGCCATTCCCGCAGAAGCCTTCGTCCCATCGGCGTCCGAGTCTGGTCGAGTGCCGCCACCAGCGATCCCTGCGTACCGCCTTCGCGCGAGGTCCGTTCGATTTCGAGGGCGCGCATCGTCCAGGCGTCGAGGATGACCGTGTGGGCGCGATCGGTAAGGCGCGGTGGCGACAGGTGCGCAAGCGTTCGAGCGCCTGGCGATACGCCCATTGCGCCGTCGCGGGAAACTCCCGATTGGGTTTCAAGGAGGTAGTTGAGAAGGCCCCCGGCGGCACTGAGTCGCTCGGCTTCGAGGCCCCATGCTGACGGCGATGCGACGCCGAAGTGTCGGCGAAGTGCCGACGCAGCTTCTTCTGAGCCCATCGACCACGCCGGCCGCGCCGTCGAGGCGATGCCGAGAGTGCGCGCGATGGCGTCGATGCGCTCGCCGCTGCCGAGCGTGGCCTCTTCCGCGAAGACGAGTTCGCTCGGCGCGGCGCGCGCGAGTTCGTCGAGGAGCGATCCGTCGTCGCACGCCGCGACGGTGAACGATCCCGTGGAGAGTTCAAGGAGCGCGATCGCGGCAGTCCGCGGCGAGCCCGCCGTTGATAGGGCGACCGCAGCGATCACATTTCGCGAGCCAGAATCCAGCAGCGAGTCGTCAACGCGTGTTCCCGGCGTGACGACGCGGACGACGGCGCGCTCGACGATTCCCTTGGCGTCCTTGGGATCCTGCATCTGCTCGCAGACGGCGACGCGCTCGCCCGCGTCGACGAGCCGCTTGATGTAGCCCTCGGCGGCGTGGAACGGGACGCCCGCCATGGGGATTCCTGCAGCACGCTCGGTGAGCGTGATGCCAAGCAGGCGATGCGCGCGGCGCGCGTCGTCGTCGAACATCTCGTAGAAGTCGCCAAGCCGGAAAAAGAGGAGGCACCCAGGATGCTCGCGCTTGAAGCGCAAGTACTGGCGCATGGCGGGCGTGTCGCGGTTGGGCTCGGCCGCGGCCGGATCGGTCGACAGACTCTCGGAACTCCCGCTCACGCAGTCCGAGCGTACCCGTGGCGACTGAACCTCCGCACGCGCTCGCCGCTATACTTGCGGTCCCCCAATGGGGTGGTAGCTCAATTGGGAGAGCGCTTGAATCGCATTCAAGAGGTTGTGAGTTCGATCCTCATCCACTCCACTGTCTGACGAAGAAGCCCCGCCAGCGTGCGGGGCTTCAGCGCCTGAACCAGTGACTCCGGCTTCGGTCGAGTGTCCCGTCCTCGCGCGAAGAGGAAATCGCAAAGTTGAGACGCGCCGCGAATTCGGCGTCGGTCTTGTAGATCGGGAACGCGAAGTGGTGCCGGTCGAACAGTTCACCGATGGGGGAAACCGCCACCTCGGGGTGGGTCGTGTCGAAGTACTCGAGCGAAGGCGCGTCCGCCGCTCAGGTCGTGGGGACAGCCGATGCGCGACGATGAGTGACACTCCGATGGTGGCAGCGCCTCCTCACAGAATCACGCGGACATGGCCGTCGGCGTGCAGGCCCTCCCCAGAGTGTTGAGAGGCTGTGCGAGTGGTCGCTTGGCACCATCACGCGCAGGTCGCAATCGAGGAAGGGCGGCGTGTAGGCCGCCGAAGCCAAGCGGGATCTCGTCGAGTGCGCCGCGATCGTGGATGTCGATCGCCATCGCTGACTTTGCGGCCGCTGCGTGGAGCAACAGCACCGAGAACCCATCCCAATCTCCCGAGGAGTCGCGCATCGCAAACGAAATGTCGGGGTCGACGACGGCGTGGGGAGTGGGCGTTGCCGGTTCCCCGATTCACATGAACACGGCCGCGACAACGAGCAGGGGAGGCCACGGCATCGGTGCGGAAGGGAAGTGGACGCAGACTCGGCCCGACGCCGTGTCGCCCACTACCATTCGCGCGCTCTCATGAGTGACGCAGCGCATCGAGCGAGCCCGACTCTGCTCCTCATCGACAACTACGACTCGTTCACATGGAACCTTGTGC
>SYGQ01000182.1 GCA_005799475.1 Planctomycetia bacterium
CTGGCTCGACGCCGAGTCGAGGCTCCCGGTTGGCTCGTCGGCGAGGATGACTGGTGGTTCAAAGAGGAGCGCACGCGCGATCGCCACTCGTTGTTGCTCGCCGCCCGAGAGTGCCTCGGGGCGATGGTGGGCGCGATCAGTAAGGCCAAGATCGTTGAGGAGGGACAGACCCCGGCGTCGCAGCTCGACCTCAGGCCGTCGATCGAGGATCCCCGGAAGGATCACATTGGTCAACGCGTCGATGGTGGTAATCAAGTTGAACTGCTGGAACACGACGCCGACCCCCCGGCGCCGATAGAGCACGAGCTCGCGTTCGTTCAATGTGTCGATTCGCGCCGCGCCGACGCGAATCGATCCGCGGTCGGGGCGGTCGAGTCCGGCCAAGAGGTGCAGCAGCGTGCTCTTCCCGCTGCCGGACCGCCCCATCACCGCGTAGAAGCCAGGCTCGTCGATGGCCAGAGTCGCGCCGCGGAGGGCTTCGACATCGTCGCCTGAGCGCGGGTCCGCCGATCGATAGGACTTGCGAACGCCCTCGATCTGGATCGACCCCTCAGTGGAGAGGGTGTTTGGCGTCATAGGCCGCCGCGTCCATGAGTGACATGACTGCACTGAGCGTCCCAGCGTCCGAGGCCTCGAGCTTCACGAGCCAGCCGCGCCCGAACGGGTCGCTATTGACCAACGACGCGTCCTGCGTCACCGCGGCGTTGACTTCGGTAATCGTGCCGTTGACAGCGCTGTACACATCGCTCGTCGTCTTGACGCTTTCGACTTCTCCGAGCGATGTCCCCTTGGCGACCTGAGTCCCTGGTGACTTCATCTGGACGAATGTCACATCAGTGAGTTCGTTCGCGGCGTACTTCGTGATCCCCACGGTGACGAGATTCCCCTCCACCCGGAACCACTCGTGCGAATCAGTGAATCTCAGGTCGGTTGGGCTCGCCATCGTGTGGATCTCCTCATGATCGGGGAGGGATCATAGCGACCTGATATCCTCAGCGAGGTCCGAGGCGCATCGCCGACATGAGCAGTCAAATCCTTCTTTCACTGTGCGCTGGATGCGCGATGGCTCCCTTGCCACGCAAGGGTGAGCCGCTTGCCTTCTTCGACATTCCCGCATTCACAGCCGAAGAACTCGAACTTCGCGGTTTGGTCATCCCCGTCGATCTCGTTCGCGGCCGCTCCGCCACAGATCTCGAAAGGTTCCGCGACGCGGCCGACCGCGCCCATTGCCCTTGCCTCTCGCTCGTCCACGACTCAGGAATCGACTTCGGTGCCGATTCTGACGCGTCGACGAAGTCGCTGCTCACGCTCTTTCGAGCGGCGAAACTCCTTGGATGCAGCGAGATCGCGGTGCGCCTCAGCGGTGCCTCGTCGACCACGGATGTCGCCGTCGCACCGGTGCGGGCGGTGCTGCAGAGTGTGCACGCGCAGGACCTCAATCTGCTGCTGCGACCGTCACTCGTCCCCGTCCTCGACCCGGCCACCCTCGTCGACACTATCAAGAAGATTGGCGGATTCCACATCGGGGCGATGCCCACTTTCGCCCACGCGGCCGCGACGGCCGACGGCGCGGAAACGCTCCGTAAACTGGCGCCGTACTCCGGGGCGATCGAGGTTTCCGTGGACGGATTCTCAAAGGACGGCGAGCACACCGCGTGGGATCTCAGCGCGTACATCGAGGGACTCGTCGGCTATGGCTACACCAACAAGCTCGCGATCTCGTGGGGCGGGAAGACGAACTGGGTGGCCGGCGTCGGACGGGCGCGGGAGAAGCTCATGCAACTGCTCGGCCGCGAGGATCCGGTGGCATGATCCGTGGCGTTGTGGTCACGATCGACGGGCCCGCCGGCACGGGCAAGTCGTCCGCGGCCGCTGCACTGGCGCTTCGCATCGGCTTCGAGATGCTGGACACCGGAGCGATGTACCGTGCGGTTGCGCTCCTTGCCGTTGAACACGGCGTCGATCCCAGCGACGAGTTTGGACTTGCCCGCATCATGGACCGCGCGGCCATCGTCGTGGATTTCACAAGCCGCCCGCCAGTCGTTCGCATAGGGGATCGCGATGTCAGTCGAGAGGTCCGTTCGGCCGCGGTGACGACCATCGTCTCGCAGATTGCCTCTCACCATGAGGTGCGATCGCGCCTGGTTCAGGCCCAGCGCATGCTCGCGGAAACGCATCCGCGATTGGTGACCGAGGGACGCGACCAAGGAACGATCGTGTTTCCCGATGCGGCGGTGCGAGTCTGGCTTGACGCGCGCGCCGAGGTGCGGGCGCGACGGCGCGCGGACGAACTGCGTGCTCGTGGCATTGAGGCGAACGATGCGGATGTCCTCCGAGAGATCCTGGCGCGGGACGACTCCGACCGTGGCCGATCCGAAGGTCCCCTCGCGCAGCCTGCGGGAGCCGTCGTCGTCGACACGAGCGACATGAGCTTCGATCAGGTCGTGGATGCCCTCGTGCGCGTTGTAGCCGATCGCACCCGGGAGACTGGCGCGGACTGCCACTGCGGAGGCTGTGCGTGATCGGGGTGTTCGATCATCGACGGCGCGCACCAGGTCGGGGGATCGTGCGCGTGGCCAGTTGGGACTTCGGATCCCTCCTGTGCGACGGGGTGCTCTCGCTCTTGTACCGCTTCCGGGTAGAGGGGAGACACAATGTGCCCAGGACCGGACCGGTGATCTTCGTCGCCAATCACCAGTCGCTTCTGGATCCGATGATTCATGGCATTGCGGTCACAGACCGCGCGCCGAGGCCCATGGCGAGGGAGGGACTCTTCCGAAACCCCGCACTCGGAGCGGGACTGCGCGCCATCAGCTGCATCATGGTGCGCGAAGAGGGGGGCAACATGGAGACCATGAGGCTGGCGCTCGAGGAACTACGGATGGGGCGGACGGTCATGCTCTATCCGGAGGGGACCCGATCTGCGGACGGGGAGGTCCATGAGTTCCAGCGTGGTGTCCAACTTCTCGTTCGTCGGTCGGGTGCGCCGGTCGTTCCCATGGGGATCGACGGAGCGTTCGCGATCTGGCCACGAACACAACGGCTTCCTTACTTCAGTGGTCGCATCTGGGCTGCCATTGGCGAACCGATCTTCCAGACTGAGTGGGAACGCGACTTTGCGCACGGGGCAGAGGGCCTCGAGGCGCTTCGAAGGCGTGTGGAGTGCCTCGTCCTCCAGTGCCGCTCTCGGCTTGCGCGGTTCAATCGTTCCGGTGACACAGCCTCACCCGACGAGGCGTGGCTGTCGTGACGGCCGCTGACGGGTCGTCAGCACACGGGGTCCCGAGGACTCCGATGCCGCCCTACGACGCCGCGTACGCGGTGGCGGCTCGACTTGCCGATCGTGGGCACAGGGCATACTTCGCAGGGGGGTGCGTGCGAGACCGACTCCTCGATATTGAACCCTTCGACTACGACATCGCCACGAGCGCGACCCCCGAAGAGATCCGCGCGGTGTTCCGTTCAGCACGCGGCGTGGGCGAGTCGTTCGGTGTCATGCTCGTCCGACTCGGGGGACGAACGGTCGAGGTGGCGACCTTCCGCGCTGAGGGCGGGTACGAAGATGGTCGTCGCCCGTCGCGTGTGGACTTCAGCGATGCCGAGCACGATGCGAAGCGCCGCGACTTTTCGATCAATGGTCTCTTTGAAGATCCGCGCACGGGCGAGGTCATCGACTTCGTGGACGGCCGCAAGGATCTCGAACGGCGCATCCTTCGAGCGATTGAGGACCCCGATCGGAGAATGGATGAAGATCGACTGCGCACGCTTCGTGCGGCAAGGTTCGCCGCGCGGTTCGCACTCTCCGTCGACCCGGCGACCGAGCGCGCGGTGGTTCGGTTCGCGCACGACTTGAAGGGCGTGAGCCGTGAACGCGTCGGTGCCGAGGTGCGTCGCATGATGGAGCACGCAACGCGGGCCACCGCTGCGGGGCTCATTGAGCGATGGGAGCTCGATGAGGGCTGCCTCGGTGAAGTGGCGTCTTCCGGGAGCCTCGAAGCACTTGCGGCGCTTCCTCGTCAGGCGGCATTCGTTGCGTCGCTTGCGGCGTGGAGGTTTGATCGCCAGGGGAGGAACCCAACGGCAGGGCACGGCTCGTGGTCGCACACGCTCGCCCTCTCCAATCGGGATGCGGATGACTTCGCCGATGCGATGGAAACAGTCGTCGAGATCGAGCTTTCATGGAGCTCGCTTTCGGTGAGCGCGCGAAAGCGCCTCGCCGCGAGGCGCACGATCGGCGAGAGTCTTGCGGTACTCGGCGCTCGTCGGCCGCAGTTCGGGAGCGAAGTCGTGCAGTCCATTCGGGAGCTGGGTGAGATTCACGGTGGCATCGCGCCGCAGCCGTTTGTGACTGGTGTCGATCTCATCGGTCTCGGTGAGCGCCCGGGACCTCAGTTCAAGGGATTCCTGGACGGTCTCTACGACATGCAGTTAGACGGTCGCCTCACGGACCGAGCGGCGGCGCTTGACGAGGCGCGAAGACGAGTTGCGTTGCGGAAAATCTAGGACGCGCCTGCCGGGGACACGCCTGGGCTTGACTATCATCGCTTGACCATGATTTCTGCACCGCTTGCCCTCTCGCTGTCTGCGGTGTGCGCGCTCGCCATCGGGGTGACGACCCCCGCCATGCAGTCGAAGCCCGCGACAACGCCGCCGAAGACCCCGCCGAGTTCGCAGCCGTCAAAGGCCTCTCCTTCGGCGAAGCCCACTCCCGCGAAGTCGTCGAGCACGAAGCCCACGACCGTGGCTGGCGCCAAGGCAAGTGAAGCGCCGGTCCCGCCAGCGGGCGAAGATCGCAAGTCCGTGTATGTCGTCCCGATGGGATTCCCAGGAACGGGGCAGTTCGGGCTCGACATTCACCCGTCGGTGTACGAGAAGGTGGCGGTGGACATCACTCAAAAGAAGCCCGACATCGTGGTGTATGTGCTGCACTCCGCCGATGTCGATCAAGTGGCCTACATGGGCGATGACCCAACTGAGCGCGGCATCTTTGAAGACGACTCGATGCGCGATGGGATGCGCAAACTCAAGGAGGCGGTCCGCGCCGCCGGGGCTGAGCAGGTGATGGTGATCCGCGATGCCGTGGGGTACGGCGCGCTCTTGGGGCTCTACTGGCCTGACATGTACATGACCTCGCGGGCGCGGCTTGCCGGGCTCAACCGGATTCAGGAGCGCACACAAGTCGAGGATGCGGAGGTTCGCGCGAAGTTCCAGGAAGCGTTCGTCGGCATCTGCAATGGATTCCTCGTCTCGGGCGGGTATCCCGATGTGATCGGTCTCGCCATGATGCGGCCTGAGAAGTTGCTCAGTGCAACCTACAAGGGTCGCGAGATCGTCTGGACCGACAACGACAAGGGAGCATGGGTTGTCGACAACGCGAAGGATCGGGTCGCTGGCTTCACCGCGCAGAGCGCGGAGGAACTGGGCCTTTCCGACGGCACCGTCGCCGACGAAGACGGCGCCATGCTCGAGGACCTCATGTTCCAGCGCGGTGTGAGGGAGTTCGATCGCATGAGCGACGATGGCGAGAAGCTCGTGCGCGGATATGTGGATGGGTGGCGCAAGGCGCTCGAAGACTGCAAGCAGGCGTTCGAGTCCTATCAGGAAGCGATGGGGAACGCGCAAGGCAAGGACGAAAAGCGGTATCTCAGCCAAGCTCGGTCCATTCTTGAGAAGGTGCTTGCCACATTCAAGAAGTACCCGGCCGTCGCGCTGCGTGCCCGTTCATTCGGCGCAGGAAAACTCCAACTTGAGGTTGAACTGGAAAAGCTCAAGGAACGGATCAAGAGCCTCAGTAGGCAGGCCCCGTCGCAGGGCGGAGGGTCGTCGGGCAAGGGGCCGGCCGGCCCTGGGCTTGGGTCGGGTGGTTAGCCGGGCGGAATCTCGCGAGGAGCGTCCATGAAGGAACAGTCCATGAAGAGTTGCATGAATCGTTGGGTCGTGGTCGCAGTGTGCGCATGGCTCGCGGCGTCGCCTGCGAGCGCACAGGGCACGAGGCCCGCTGCGCCAACCAAGTCGACTTCGGCAAAGGCCGCGACGCCACCGCAGACAGCAACAGACGCGGCAACCCCCGCGAAGAAGAAGACCCAAGTGTTCGTGCTGCCGCTCGACGGCATGGTCGGCGTCGGTCTTCGTCATGAGGAGATGGAAGAAGTTGAGAAGATCGCCGATGGCTTTGGCCCGGGTCAAGTCATCATCCTGCGAATCAACTCCAACGGCGGACTCGTGATCGAAGGCGACAAGATCAGCGAGTCCCTGCTGCGAATCAAGCAGAAGCACCGCCTCGTCGGGTGGATCGAAAAGGCGATTTCCGGCGGCGCGTTCACAGCTGTCCATGCGGACGAGATCTACTTCATGCCCGAGGCTGCGCTCGGTTCAATCACGATGCTCTCGGGGCAGACCGAAGTCGCCGCAGTACGAGAAGACTGGAAGGAGCGAGTGGCCGAGGCGTGCGCCATCGGTGGACGCGATCCCAAGATCGGGCCCGCCATGGTCCACTCGGCGGTCGAGCTCTCCTACGAGCGCGATCCCAAGACCGGCAAGGTCACGTTCTTCAACGACTACACCCACACCTACAAGCTCTCAGACAACCGCGAGAACCTGGACTTCAGCGCCGCAACGGCGGAGCACTCAGGATTCTCTGAAGGGACGGCCGCGACAGAAGCAGAGCTTTACAAGGCGCTTGGCGTCGATGACACAGAGCGATTCGACATCAACGAGTCTGGCAAGAAGATCGCGGCGAAGTGGCAGAAGGCCATCAAGGGTGCGCACGATGAGGTGCCGTTGTTGATCCAGAAGCGCGACATTGAAGGCCAAAGCGGTGGCGGCATCGCGTTCCTGCAGGCTCGTATCCGCAACACGCAGAAGATCATTGACTGGTTCAAGAAGGCGAAACCCGCGATGATCTACGAACTTGGCGTCTCTGAGGGCGCCATCGATGGACTCGAGGAGGAGATCAAGGAGATGCGTCGGCAGATCAAGGAGATGCAGGCGCAGCAGGGCGGTGCGGGGAACTGAAGACCAGGCGAATCCGCGCGGTCAACAGATTTCGCGGCGTTGGAAGAGTGCGATGGCAATGGCCATCGCGGCCACCACGCAGAATCCGCCGTACGCGAGCACGCGCACGAAGTAGTCGAATGGGATCGGCTGGGCCTGGTTGACGGCGTCCACCATCCAGAAGACCTGGAAGTTAGGGATCACGGCATACGCGGTCTTTGCGGCGAAGAGTCCGGCGTGGTCCGCGATCGATGTTGCGTGGCCGGACTGTTCCTGCACGGCGAGAGCCTTCTCGACCGCGTCGATCCGCCTCCCGACGACCCAATCCGACAGCAGCCCGAGCACGAGTGCTCCGAGCGTGACCCCGATTGTGAGGACCTGCCCGAAGCGCGTGCTCGCAGCGACTGCGATCGCGGTGAGGATCGCCAAGGCCATCGCCATGAGGATCGCTGCCGACCACAGTTCGCCGCGGAATTCCTTCGACGCTTCGATGACGCTCCAACTCGGGTCGAACAGCAAGCTGAGCGCGTACGCCAGCAATAGAAGTGGACCGCCGAGCATGATGGCGATCGCTCCAAAACTCTTTCCGTAGAAAAAATTGCACCATGCGGCAGCGATGAGCGCAATCAGAACAGCCGCAGTACCGAAGAGCACGCAGGGCCATCCCACGGGCGTCGCCGCCGTCTGCATGACACCGTGGACCTCGACGAGGAAGAACGCCGCGACCGGGACGAAGAGGGCGCCGAGAAGCGCTGCGAGCACTCCGGCGTACTTCCCCAGAACGAAAGTGGCCCGGGCGACGGGCTTAGAAACAACCGTGAGGACCGTTCGGCTCCGAATCTCCTCGTCGAGCACGCTGGTGGCGAGGAACGCCGCCAGGAGAGCACCCGACATGAAGACGGTCGAGAGCGCAAGGTCGACGAACATCCGCTGATCATCCGCCATGGTGAACGCAGCGAACTGGTTTGAGAGGAGGACCAACAGGGTCGACGCAACGACCACGATGAGCGTGACCGTCTGACGGACGCACTCGAGGAATGTGTTGCGTGCGATGGCGAAGAATTGTTCGAGGAAGGCCATGCCCGGTGCGGAAGGTAGCATCCGCCACTTGTCGCCAGCGAACCTGTGCGCCCACGGAGGCGTAACGCCCGCAAGGCAAAAACGCTCTTGCTCCCCTAGGATTTACGAACTCGCATCCACACAGAGACGGCCACGGCGATGACCCAGGATCACTTCGCGTATCAACAAGCCACGCGCGTCTGTGGCTTCGGTCTGCTCCTTCAGGCAGCGCTCGGCATCTTCCTGCTCATTTTCGGGCAGGCCGTTGCCGACACCGTGTTCGTCATCGCTTCGATGTTCGTGCTCTGTGGTGTTTTTGTGTGGCTCTCCCTCACACTGGTGTTCCACCAGCACCGGCTCGAGCGCCTCGAGGCGCTCGAAAATGAAGAGGTCGAGGCGCACCGCGGCGGCGGCGCAAGCGTCTTCGAGGGCGAGCGTGAAGCAAGTCGCGCCGCGGCAAACCGACTCCGACTGATGCACCAGTGGTTGATGCCCGGGGCGAGCCTGCTCGTGGCCGCGCTGCTCGCCGCGTACTGCTACGCGACGCTCGGATGGCTCGGTCGCCTCGACGACACACAGGGCAACGCGACGCGCTTCCTCGTGGGGACTCATGCGGGATGGCAGATTGCCGTCTGCATCGCGGGCGCCCTTGTCAGCTTCATTTTCTCGCGTTTCGTTGCGGGGATGTCCAAGCAGGCGTCATGGCAGAACCTGCGCGGTGGTGCTGGAGCGATGGTTGGGATTTCGATCGTCCTTCTCGGCATCGCCGTCGGCATCGTCTTCCAAGTCTTCCGCAAGCCGGCCGTCCTCGAGGGCATTGCCTACGGCATCGCGGTGTTCGGCGGGGTCATCGCCGCCGAGATCGCCGTCAACTTCGTTCTGAATCTCTACCGACCTCGGCGTGCGGGCGAGGTGGCGCGGCCCGCATTCGACTCAAAGTTGCTCGGTCTTGCGTCGGCCCCAGACTCAATCGTCCGGACGATCAACGAGGCTGTGAACTATCAGTTCGGCTTCGACATCACGAGTTCGTGGGGCTATCAGTTGCTGCTCCGCAGCGTTGTGCGCCTGGGTGTTCTCGGGGTGGCGATTCTCCTGCTGATGTCGATGATCGTCGTCGTCGAGCCGGGCGAGCAGGCCGTGCGACTGCGTGCCGGTCGCATTGTTGGAGGCGTTGCGCAAGGGTCACTCATCATGAAGTGGCCGTGGCCGCTCGAAACAGTTGAGCGCTACGACATCGGGCAGGTCAGGAGCCTCGTTCTGGGTGCGAAGCCGATGAAGACCTCGGCTGTCAACTTCTGGCCTGTCGAAGCCGAAGCGGATGCCGGACGAAGCCCGTTCATTGTGCTGGCGAACCCGTCGAGTGGTGCGGCGATGACTCCCGACGACCCCAGCGACGCGGGCGACGCGGCGCCTGTCTCGCGGCAGTTTGCGCTCGTCGATGCGGACATCGTGCTGGAGTACCGAGTCAAGCCCGATGGACTGCTTGACTACCTTTCATTTGCAAGTGACGCCCGTTCGCGCACGAGTGTCCTCGACATGCGCGAACGGGCACTCAAGGTGCTCGCCCTTCGCGAGGCGAGTCAGCTCTTCTCGACGCGGTCGATCGATCAAGTGCTCTCCCCCGAAGGCGACTCGCTCGTTCGGCAACTCAAGAGCCGGATTCAGGCGGC
>SYGQ01000183.1 GCA_005799475.1 Planctomycetia bacterium
AACGCGCCACCGATCTCGGCGCCGCTCGTGCCGATATTGACATTGGCGATCCCGCAATCGCTGCCGTTGGCGGCGAGGAATCGCTCGGCGCTGCGCACGCTGTCGGTGAAGATCGCGCTTGACAAGCCCTGATCAACCTCGTTCTGAATCCGGATCCCTTCGTCGAGCGAGTCGATCGAGAACACGAAGAGAATCGGCGCGAAGGTCTCTTCCTTCGTGATGGCTGGTACCGCGCCGCGCGGAACGCGCACGATTGTGGGTTCGACAAAGGAGCCCGCGTTCTTTGACTTCTGTTCGATGCCTTCGAGGCCTCCGCACACGACCGTGCAGCCCTGGGCGGTGGCATGCTCGATGGCCTTGCGCATTTGCGCGACGGCGCGCGCGTCAACAAGTGGACCCATCAGCGTCCCGGGACTCTGTGGGTCCCCGATGGGGATCGAGCCGTACGCCGTGGCGAGCCGCTTCACGAGCGCGTCCGCGACCCGCGCATCGACAAGCAGGCGTCGTGTCGAGGTGCAGCGCTGTCCTGCGGTGCCGACCGCGCCGAAGAGCACCGCGCGCGTCACCAAATCAAGGTCCGCGTCGGCCATCACGATGATCGCGTTATTGCCGCCGAGCTCAAGGAGCGTGCGCCCAAGGCGTGCGCCGACGACCTGTGCCACGCGCCGCCCCATCCGGCACGAACCGGTCGCGCTGATGAGCGGGAGCCTTCGGTCAGCAATCATCCGCTCGCCGACTTCGTCATCGGCGCCAACGATGAGCGTGAAGACATCGGCTGGATCGATGCCCGATGGACGGAAGATGTCCTGTTCGGCCATGACTCGGCGCGCGATTTCGTTGGAGGCGATGGCAGTCAAGGGAGTGAGCAGGCTTGGTTTCCACAGGCATGTGTCGCCGCACACGGCGGCGACCATCCCGTTCCACGCCCAGACGGCGCAGGGGAAATTGAACGCCGAAATGATGCCGATGGGTCCCAGCGGATGCCACTGCTCATACATGCGGTGCTTGGCGCGCTCAGAGTGCATCGAGTTCCCGTACAGCTGCCGCGAAAGGCCGACGGCGAAGTCGGCGATGTCGATCGCTTCCTGCACTTCGCCTTGGCCCTCAGCACGGATCTTCCCCATCTCTGCGGTGATGAGTTCTCCGAGCGGTTCCTTGAGGCGGCGGAACTCATTGCCGATCCTGCGCACGAGCTCGCCCCGCTGGGGTGCGGGGACCGTTCTCCACGCCTCGAACGCGTGGAGGGCACGGTCCACCGTGTTCGCGAGCTCGTCGCGCGACTGGAGGCGGACGACGGCAATGGGCTGGCCGTTTGCCGGGTTGTCGGAGGCGACCGACACGCCGGGCTCGGCCGGACCATCAACCAGGAGCGGATGGGAGGAGATCCCGAGCCGCCCGAGGAGCGGATGTCCGAAGCGAGTTGAAGTCGCCGTCATTGTCCCTTGCTCGGGGCGGGAGCTGAGGGGGAGGGTTCGGTCGCGCTCGGTGCCTTGACGGCATCGTCGATCGCAGGCTTTCCGGGGAGGATTTCGACCTTCAAGATGGTGACGCTCGTGGTCGGCACATCGTGCATTCCCGCCGAGATTCCCGTTGGCGTGGCCGCAATCGCGTCGACCACATCCATCCCCTGGATCACTTTTCCGAAGACCGCGTACGCCGCGCCATCGCGCGGTTGGTCGAGCATTCGGTTGTCGACAGTGTTGATGAAGAACTGGGTAGTGGCGCTGTCGGCGACCTGCGTCCGCGCCATGGCGATGGTCCCGCGCGCATTGGGGAGCCCGTTTCGCCACTCGTTCTTGATGGGGTCATTCGTGGACTTCTGCTTGAGGTCCGCCGTGAACCCTCCACCTTGGATCATGAAGCTCTTGATGACGCGGTGAAAGACGGTGTCGTTATAGAACCCAGCCTTCGCGTACGCGACGAAATTCTGGACGGAGATTGGTGCTTTCGCGGCGTTGAGTTCGAGGTCGATCACTCCCTTGTTCGTGGTCATCGCCACATAGACCGGCGCAGCAGGTTCGGCGGGCGTTGTTGGTGCTTTTGGAGCCGCCGGCGCGGTGGGTTTCGATTCCTGCGCAAGGGTCGGTGCCGCAAGGGCGCCGAGGCATGTGGCGGCAAGGGCGAGGAGACGGCGGGAACGATCAAAGGCGAGCATGTTCATGGATCGTCCATCGTATCGTCGGGCTGCTTACGATGGCCCGACTCCCAATGGCTCTCCTGCGCGGACTTCTCAGATTCCTGTCGTCCGTCCGAGTTGGGATCGCGCTGCTCGTACTGTTGTTCATCTACATGAGCGTGGGGAGCGCGGGGATCGTCTACCCAGTGCACCCAAACCTCTTTCACCCGGACGCATGGGTGCACGCACAACTGAGGCAGTGGCGTCTCTTTGAGATGACTGAGTTCGAGTGGTTTCACTGGTGGCCGTTCGATCTCCTCATCGGACTGATCGCGGCGACGATGATCGTCACGACGGTGCGCCGGATCCCGTTTCGCCCAGTGAACTACGGTGTCTGGACGATCCACGCGGGGATTCTTGTGCTCATCCTTGGCAGCGTTATCTACTTTGAACAAAAGGTGGAAGGCGACGCCCCGGTTGCGCGGCGCAAAGTGGTCGTCAGAGTCGACGGGGTCGTCGAGCCGGTCGAACTGCTCGCGTCCGCGGGGTCGCGTGCCGTTGTTGGCACCGGGGGCAACCGAAGGGAGATCGAGGTCGTCGAAGTCGACCCCAACTGGGAGATTCGGACCACGACCGAGGCGGGCCGCGTCGCGTACAGCGTGACGGTTTCTGTGACGGGTGCATCGGGGCGTTTCATGCGCCAACTGATCGCGGGGCATCCCGAGTTCACCGAAGACCTGCTCATCACGAATGATCCCAAGCAGCCCGTCAAGCGGGCCATCAAGGAGCGGGGCACCGCCATCGTCGATGCGACAGTATCGATGGCGCTCGAGTACGAGTCGCAGTCGTACCTGTATCTGCGCAATGATCTCGCGAAGGCATGGGCGATCTATGTGCGCCCCGTCGGGTCGGGCGAGTGGACGATGCGCCGGGCGGACGGCATTCCGCTCTACAACGACCGGATTTCGTCCTCGGCGGATGTGTTCGGGAGCGATGAGTCTCATGCCGCGATGGACCCGATGGCGGTGCGCGTTCCTGCGGCGCCAGAAGGCGATCCGTTTCCTGATGTCGAACTGTCGATCGAGGGCTACCTGCGGTACGCAGAGACCCGCTCGCGGCTCGTCGCGGGAGGGTCCTCGGCGCCGTTGAATCCGACCGTCGAAGTGCGAGTCGCCAGCCCTGATGGCGCGCAGGCGGAGTACCGGCTCGTCGCGAGCGATCCCGAGCGGGCCACCGCCGACGGTGGGCTGATTCGCATGGTGAACCTCGCGAGCGAAGACGGCCTGAAGTCGCTCACGCGGGAAGCGACTGTGCGCATCGCGATCCCGGGAGCGCTCGTCGATGTCACCGAGCCCGTGCGCGGTCACACCGGTGAGGGCGAGGCGCCCTTCGCGACGATCGGTGACCCCGAACTCGGCTACTCGTACCGCGTGCTTGCCGCGCAGGACAACTTGCCCGTTGGATCACGAACTGCGAGCGTGCTCATCGTCGACCTCAAGACGCCCACGCGGACGATTCGCCGCTGGGTCTTCGACGATCCGTCGCTGACACGGGACATTCCCGAGGGCGCCGACGCGCACGCGATGCCGGGTCCGCCTGACGAAAGTGTTGTCATGGAGTACTTCCCCGGCGGCGGCAGGTCGCTCGTCACGGTCGTGACCGGCCCGTCACCCGAACGCCTGCGCATCGTCTCGGCCATCGGAGACGGCGAGGCGATGGTGCACGAGGCCGCCGTGCGCACACCGATCGAGATCGGCGCGGGACTGCGCGCGACGATCGTGTCCTACGAGCCGCGCGCCGTCATTGAGACGAGGCCGATCATCGTGGCTCCCGAAGAGCGCATTCGCGATGCACGGGAGATGTTCGCGCAGGTGCTCGTGGCGGCGCCTGGCGGCGATCGGCGATGGGTTGAATTCAGCCTCTACGCCGTCGACAACGCGCGATTCGCACTTCCACGGCATCCATTCCATCCTGCGCGGCTCAAGCTCGCTGATGGGCGCGAAATGGAAGTGCTCTTCTCTCGCGAGCGGCTCCCGCTCAAGACCGAGGCCGCGCTTGAAGATTTCGTCCTGACCACGCACGACGGTGGCTACACGGGCGAGCAGGGTTCGATCCGCAACTACACGAGCATGATTCGCTTCCGCGACACTCCCACAGCGTCGTGGACCGCACCAGTGGCGGTCAGCGTGAACGATCCGGTTGAGCACAACGGCTACTGGTATTTTCAGGCGCAGTGGGATCCACCTGAGGGGCCGTCGGCGCGAAGCCAAAGGGGAAGCCCGGGACTCAACTACACGGTGCTCGGCGTGGGAAACCGCGAGGGTGTATGGATCCAACTCAGCGGATGCGTTATCGCCGTCCTCGGCATGGCGTATGCGTTCTATGTCAAGCCCGTGATCATTCGACGGCGCATGGGGCAGGCGAGGGGGGCCCCGGCATGATGCGGCGGATCCTCGCGATCGTTGCACTCGTCGCCATGGGCTTCGCCCAGCCGTCGACCTTCGAGCACCAGGTGGACTTGTCGCCGCTTGCGGGCGTCGCCGTCCAGACCGACGGCCGCATCAAGAGTTTCGGCTCATTCGCGCGCGGGGAACTCGGTTTCATCAGTGGGCCGCGGAGCATCGCCGGACAGTCGCCCGAGTTCACCTACTTCGACATCGCGTTTCGGCCCGACGCCTATGCCGACGCCGACATCATCTTCGTGAAAGGTGGCGCGGTGAGGGCGCCGATTGCACAGGCGCTCCTTGCCGCGGACCCGTCACTTGAGGCCAGGATGAGCTCGTTCATGAAGACGGGTCTCATCTCCGAAGCGTTGCTTGCGCGCTCGGAAGCCACCGACATCATGGCGACGCTCGCCGCAGATCTCTTGCGGACGGCGAAGCCGATGGATGCCGTTCGCTCGGCGCGGGCGCTCATGCGGCCGGAGACGCTGTTGAGTCGACTGCGCGTCGTGCCGCCCGCGCGCTCGGATGCGCAGGGCCGCTGGTCATCGATCGCCGACATCATGCTGCTGGCGGCGGACCCATCGGCACTGCGCGTTGCTCAGCACACAGCGACGGCACTTCCAGGTATCGACGAAGCGACCCAACTCGCGTGTGCGCGCTCGTGGAGGAACATGGTGGAGGGCTGGACCAACGGCGATGCAGCGAGGGTCAACGAAGCCATCGTCGCTTTCGCCGCCTGCCTGCGGGCGATGAATCCAGCCGACTACCCCGACGGGGACCGCCTCTCGTGGGAGTCGTGGTACTTCGCCAACGGCAACCTTGTCTGGATCTGGATCGTCTACGCATTCAGTGTCGTTCTGCTGCTCTTGTCGATCAGTTACCGATGGCGCTGGGCCAAGGTGGGTGGGTTCGCCCTCTTTGCGATCGCCTTCCTTCTTCAAACTGCGGCGTTGGGACTTCGCTGGTGGATCGCCGACCGGTGGCCCAATTCCAACATGTTCGAGGCGGTGACGACCGCCGCATGGATGGGCGCGTGCGCGGCGATTCCGATGGAGTTCGCGCTCCGTCGTCGGGCCGCCTCGGGGCTCATCGCCCTCGCGAGCGCTGTGGCGAGTGCCGTGGCCCTCATGGCCGCGCACTTCCTGCCGGTCCAACTCAATGCGCAGATTTCGAACATGATGCCGGTCCTGCACGATGTGTGGCTCTACATCCACACGAATGTGATCATCTTTTCGTACTGCCTCATCTTCATGGCCGCGGTCTCGGCGCTCGGATACCTCGTTCACCGTGCGGCTGGAGGCGAGGCCGCGTTCGCGCGTGCCGGCGGCGCTGAAGTCTCCCTCGAGGCGGCGCCACTTCGCGGCCGACGCCGCGCGGAAGTGCTCGACGGCGTGACGATGCAGTTGATGAAGTTGTCGTTCATTCTGCTCTGGACCGGTATCGCGATGGGAGCGATCTGGGCCGATCACTCGTGGGGCCGTCCGTGGGGATGGGACCCGAAGGAAGTCTTTGCGCTCAACACATTCGTGGTGTTCGCACTCCTCGTGCATGTGCGGTACCGAGTCAAGGACAAGGGACTGTGGACCGCGGTGCTCGCGGTGGTTGGGGCGGCCGTCATGCTGTTCAACTGGATCGTGATCAACTTCGTGATCACCGGTCTGCACTCCTACGCATGAGCCGCTGGCGCACCGCGCTTGGGAACCCGTGGTGCTTCGCGTGGGGCATCGTGTGGATCGCCACTTCGGCGCTCGTCGCGTTTCGCTCGACCGAGCTCGACAAGTGCTATCTGAAAGCGGCGCACCGCTTCGTCGAAGGGGCGGACATCTACCGACCCACGACCGACGGTGTTGGCCTCTGGCCATACCCGCCGGCGATGGTGCTCACGGTTGCGCCACTGGCGTGGGTGCCTGAGTGGATGGCGCGGGTGGTGTGGAGTGGCGTCGTCGCGGCGAGCCTGGTGGTCGCCGCGTGGGCGATCACGCGTGCTGCGCTGGCGGGCGTGTCGAATTCCCACCAGCGACTGCAGCGCGTCACCGCGCTCGTCACGACCGGACTCCTGTCGCACCAACTGGTTCTTTCGCCGCTGACCTACCAGAGCCACGATCCCCTCATCGCGGCCGGGATGGGACTCGCGCTCGTGGCGGCGATGGCTCGACGCGAAGTCCTTGCGGGGATC
>SYGQ01000184.1 GCA_005799475.1 Planctomycetia bacterium
GCCGTCATGCGTGGACTCGGCGCCGGCGTGTTTGCGCCGCCGACCTCAGCGCGCGCGGGTCGCAACCCCGCTCGGCTCGCCGTCGCCCAACTCGACGGCGACGGCGCGCCTGATGTGGCACTCGTCAACTGGAACTCAGCCTCGGTGCAAGCGTGGAGGCAGACGACCAGCGACTCCTACGAATCGCTCACGACCACGCACCTCCAGAAGTGGGCGACCGCGATCCCATTCCCGTTCGGCCTGGCCGCCGCAGACTTTGACGGCGACGGCGACACGGACATCGCCAGCGCATCCATCGGCACGAAATCGCTTGCGATCCTGAGCAACACCGGCGACGGCCAGTTTGGAACCGTCCGTTCATGGACCGCGCCCATCGTCGACGCGGAGTCCATCGCCATCGCGAACATCGACGCGGTTGATGTCGACGCGGATGGCGACATCGACATTGTCTCCAACGGCCTCATGGTCCTTGCGGCGCAGCGCACCGTCATCTGGCTCAACGACGGCGACGCGGGGTTCTCAGCGCGGGTCGTTTGCACGGGCGTTCCCCAAGGAAGCTCGTGGTCGGTCGCGCACGCGGACATGGATCGCGACGGCGACGACGACCTCCTCCTTGGTTCGGCGCTTCCGGGCAAACTCACGGTGGCCGAGGTCGATCCCGAGACGGTCGGCGAGTTCGTCGCCATGCAAACACTCAGCGGCGGGAGCTTCACTCGCGAGATCACGCCCGTCGACCTCGACGCCGACGGCGACATTGATGTCGTCACCGCCGACATCGCCACGCACCAAGTGTTCATCTATCAGAATGTCTCGGGCGCCCTCGCGCCGCCGGCCCTCGCGCCGCCGAAGCGAGCGGGAGCCGACGACCCGGACTCGCGCCGCGTTCCACCGGGCCTCGAAGCGGCAGCACTCGCCGAGTGGCTCGCGCGCTGGGAAGCGCCCGAAGGCGGTATCGCGGGATCAGGAACTGTCGGCTGCGGCGCGGGCGCGGGGCTCTGCGAAGAACCCCACGCGACTCCCGGCTGTGTGCGCACGCTCTGCTGCGAGGCCGTTTGCGAACTCAATCCTCTGTGCTGCGAAGTCGCGTGGGACCAAGCATGCGTCGACGCCGAGGAAGAACTCTGCGACGAGTTCAATTGCCCGAGCGCGGGAGCCTGCGACGATCCGCACGACACGCCCGGCTGCAACGACGAGTCGTGCTGCAGGTTCCTCTGCGAGTTCGATCCGTTCTGCTGCGACACCGCTTGGGACGCGACATGCGCGATGGAGGCCTCGGCCTACTGTGGGTTGGTCGCGTGCCAACTGCCGCCGGATCCGGCGGCGCGTGTCGTCAACGAGTTCTGCTACGAGCGACTCAACGAGGGATGTAACCGCCCCGACCTCGCCACCATCGCCCCAGCGTGCGGCGAGGCGTATGAGTCATCGGTCACCAGCGACTCGCCGCGTGACACCGACTGGTTCCGTCTCGACGCGCTCGCATGCGCCCGCGTGCGCATCCGCCTCGAGACCGAGTTCCCGCTCTTGGCGCTCGTCGTCCGCGGTCCGTGCGATGGCCCACTCGAGGTGGTCGCGCAGTGCACGCTTGTCCCGTGCGCAAGCGGGCACTTCGACCACGCGATCAGTCCGGGCGACCACCTCGTGGTGTCCGCCGCCAATGGCGACAGGCCACTTCGCAGTGGACTTCCTTGCGACCAAGTCGATCCCACCGATCCGCCGCCTGACCCCGCCGATCCGCCGTTTGTCCCTGGGTACTTCGGCCTCGACTATCGCGTGCGTTTCACACCCTCGCCGACGCTCGGCGACATCAACGAAGACGGCCGTGTCGACGGCTTCGACTTGACCGCCGTGCTGAGTGCATGGGGCATCGCCGGCGGGGCCGACCTCGACGGTAACGGCATCGTCGACGGCTTCGATCTCACCGCAGTTCTGTCGAACTGGACACCGCAGTAACCCTTTGGCTACTCGGCCGACGCCTGCGTCATGCAGCGCGTCATCTCGGCGCGCACCTCCTGCGCGGTGGAGGAGATCCCGCGCGTGCGCAGGTCAGCGAGCACCTTCTCTTCGACATCTGCATCAACGGGCTTCTTGAGATCGTGGTCGGAAAGTTCGGTGGCGTACTGCGAGGTCTGCTCGCGAGTCATCCCCGTGCGGGCTCCCACCCACTGCGCGAGCAACTTGTTGCGCTTCGCCGTGGCTCGGAACTTCTTGTCACCCTCAAAGGCCAACTTCTTCTCAAACCCCTGCTCCCGTTCTGAAAATCCTGACATGATTACACTCCTTCGTGTCCGATGGTGGCGCGGTCACACCGAGCCCCACGCACGAAGGAGATTGCCCCGTTGGAAGAGTCTGCAACGATTCCTGTTGACGCGACCCGTGACTACTCGGCAGTGACGATCCGCGACATGATGGATCCGCCGCATGCGGTCTTCGGGCCTACGGACCATGTAGGCGATGCCATCGAGCGCGTTCGTGAGATCGTCAAGAAGGTCTTCGTGACCTATGCGTTCGTCGTCGATCGCGAAGGGCGTCTGCTCGGTGTCATCACGATGCGTGATCTGCTTCTGGCGGACCGCACGGCCACGCTCGACAGCATCATGCTCAAGGATCCATTTTCGATCCCTGCCGAGATTCCGCTGATGGACGCGATGAAGCTCGTTCTCAAGAAACACTTCCCGATCTACCCCGTGTGCGAGGGGAACGGCCGCCTCGTTGGCCTCGTCCGCGGCCCGGCGATGTTCGAGGCGCAGGCCATCGAGATCAGCGCGCAGGCTGGGTCGATGGTGGGTGTCACGAAGGAGGAACGCCTCTCCACACCCTGGCCACGCAGTCTCAAGTCGCGGCACCCGTGGTTGCAACTCAACCTCCTTACGGCGTTCGTGGCCGCAGCGGTGGTGGCGGTGTTTCAGCACACGCTCGACAAGCTCGTGATCCTCGCGGTGTTCCTGCCGGTCCTCGCTGGACAGTCCGGAAACACCGGCTGTCAGGCTCTCGCTGTCGCCCTGCGCGGCATGACCCTCGGGGAACTCAAGCCCGGAAAGGAGCGCACCCTCGTCCTCAAGGAAGGGTTGCTCGGACTGATGAACGGAACCCTCGTCGGCATCTCTGCCGGTGTTGGCATGTATGTCTTCGCGTCGATGCAGCCAGTGCCGGACGACCCGCTTGTGTTGGCCCCGGCAGACCGAGCGCTCATGCTGGGCTTGGTGACCTTTGTCGCCATGATCGGGAGCTGTTTCGTCAGCGGCATCTCAGGCGCTCTTATCCCGATGACGCTCAAGCGGCTCGGCGCCGACCCGTGCACGGCGTCGAGCATCTTCCTGACCACCGCCACCGATGTTGCGAGCATGGGGATTTTCCTCGGACTCGCGACGGTGCTGATTCACTAGCGGGCGCGCCCTCCAATGGGGGGCAAAAAGCGAACGAGGCCCGAGCGCACACGGCTCAGGCCTCGTTCATCGATCAGATTCACCTACGGGTCAGGTCGGGGAGGACTTCTTGGAGAACACGGCCACGATCACCAGCAGCGCGATGAGGCCAACGAATCCGCCGTTGCCGAGCTGCATGATGAAGTTCGTGAGGTTCGCGGTGACGCCGGAGAAGAACCCGACATTGTTCGAACCAAAGATGATCTGCACAAGCACGCCCAGGGCGATGAAGAGCAGCATGATGTCCATGAGTTCGCGCGCCCAGCCCTTGATCCATGTGAATGCCTGCATATTTGATGGCTCCATGAGATTCCGATCCTGAGCACTCTGCACGATGCAGTGCACCCAAATGTGTTATCGACAGAACCCACGGGAATTCCGCAGTCATGGTGGTGAACACTGCTCGCAGGCCCATCATCCATTTCATGGTTATAAGACTATCAGGCTGGGAGGAATCGGCCTTTGGGGCATGAAACGAGGGTTTCATGGCTCGCATGAAGTATGGATCCGTATGATCCAAACCCGAAACCAGATGGCTTTGCTCATTGACGCAATCGGACTCACGAAGACCTTTGGCGGCATCCGGGCGGTCGACGATGTCTCAATCACGGTGTCATCGGGCGAAGTTGTCGGATTCCTCGGTCCAAACGGCGCTGGGAAAACCACCACCATGCGCATGTTGACAGGATTCCTTCACCCGACGGCGGGGAGCGTGCGACTCGGTGGCGTCGATATTGATGAGGATCCGATCGCGGCGCGCCGTCACTTTGGATACCTCCCCGAGGGAGCGCCGGCGTACCCCGATATGACGGTCCGCGAGTACCTCAACTTCATCGCGGCAGCACGCGGGATCGCAGGAACGGAGCGCCGAGCCGCCATCGACACGGTCGCAGCTCGGGTCCATCTTCGCGGCGTGATGGCGCAGACGATCGAGACCCTCTCCAAGGGGTTCAAGCGCCGAGTCGGCATCGCGCAGGCGATCCTCCACGACCCGAAGGTCCTCATCATGGACGAACCCACCGACGGCCTCGACCCCAACCAGAAGCACGAGGTCCGCCAGCTCATTCGTGAGATGGGCAAGACGAAAGCGATCGTCCTCTCCACCCATATCCTTGAAGAGGTCGAGGCGGTCTGCACGAGGGCCGTCGTCATCACGGCCGGGAGGGTTGTCTTTGACGGCACGCCCTCGGAGTTCGAGGCTCGGGCACCCGCGA
Organism: Planctomycetia bacterium; assembly: GCA_005799475.1. Taxonomy (GTDB): domain Bacteria; phylum Planctomycetota; class Phycisphaerae; order Phycisphaerales; family SM1A02; genus F1-60-MAGs104. The sequence goes on from SYGQ01000184.1 coordinate 4,637, forward strand.
GCGTGACCCGTCACCGAATGGACCATGTCTTCCGCGAACTGACGGCCGCCGCGGCCGAGGTTTCCGCATGAGCGCGCCAAGGCCCTTCGTCGTGGTTGCCTCGCGCGAACTGCGCTCGTACTTCGCGACCCCCTTGGCAGGGGTCTTCCTTGTCGTGTTTATCTTTCTCGCGGGAATCTTCTCTTTCTCACTCGGGGGCCTCTACGAGCGCGGCCAAGCGGACCTCCGCCCGTTCTTCCAGTTCGCGCCGTGGCTCTTCCTGTTCTTGGCGCCGGCTGTCTCGATGCGGCTCTGGGCGGAGGAACGAAGACTCGGGACGGTCGAGATCCTGACCACACTGCCCTTGCCGCTGTGGCAGGTGGTGCTTGGCAAGTTCCTCGCGGCGTGGGGATTCTGCGTCCTCGCGCTCGTGGCGACGGTGCCCCTGTGGGTCACGGTGTCGTGGCTGGGCGACCCCGATCATGGTGCGATCATCGCCGGCTATGCCGCAGCCGCCATGCTCTCGGGGGTGTACCTCGCGATCGGGTCGGTCATTTCGGCGTTCACGAAGAATCAAGTGATCGCATTCGTCGTGACGGCGGTCGCCTGCTTTCTCTCCCTGTTGTGCGGGTACCCGGTGGTTCTGGACTTCTTCAAGGGATGGCTCCCCGATGGCGTCGCTGATGCCATCGCTGGCGTGAGCATCCTCACGCACTACCAGAGCATGATGCGCGGCGTGATTGAACTCCGTGATGCCATCTACTTTGTGAGCGCGATCGTGGCGCTCGTGACGGCAACAGCGATCACCATCGACTGGCGCAAGGCCGCCTGACATGATGCGCATGAACCAGTCGCGCAGCGCCGTCCTCGCCCTCCTCGCCCTCCTTGGCGGGTGGATCGCGCTCAACTCGCTCGTCGCCGCGCTGCCTTCGTCCGCCCGGCTCGACTTGACCGAGGGATCCCTCTACACGCTCTCGCCCGGTGTCCGCAGCCTGCTCTCGTCGCTTGACGAGCCGGTGCGGATTGAGTTCTATTTCTCCGAGGACGCCGCGAAGGAAATCCCGCAGATTCGCAATCACGCCCTGCGCGTTCAGGAGTTTCTCGACGAACTCGCGCGCGCGTCGAACGGCAAGGTCATCACCGCGACAGTCGATCCGCGTCCATTCTCGGAAGCCGAAGATGCCGCCAAGGCCGCGGGCATTGTGCCCATCACTGTGGATGCCGCTGGGCGCCAAGCGATGCTCGGGCTTGTCGTCATCGGGCCGACCGATCGTCGCGAGGGCATCCCGTATCTCAATCCATCCGACGAGGCGTTCCTCGAGTACGACCTCGCGCGCGCCATCGTGAGCGTGAGCCGCGCGACGCACGCGAAGGTCGCGGTCGTCACGAGCCTCCCCATGGACGCTCGTTTCGACCCACAGTCGCAGCGCATGGCCGAGCCGTGGCAGGTGCTCGCGCAACTGCGGTCACTGTTCGATGTGGAGGTTGTTGCGCCCAGCGCCGAGAAGCTCCCAGAAAAGTTCGACGCGCTCATCGTCGCGCATCCCAAGGGAGTCTCCGAGCCGCTCCAGAAGTCGATCGATGCCTACGCCGTCGGAGGTGGACGACTGCTCCTGTTCCTTGATCCCTACTGCGAGTCGGACGCGTCAGCGGCGGGTCCCGGCGGATTCGGTGCCGGCGGCAGCATGAGTGACCTCGGCAAGCTTCCGGAGTCGTGGGGCATTATGTGGAATCCCGGAAGCGTCGTCGCCGACCGCAAGCATGCGCAGCGCGTGCGAGCGCGCACGGATTCGGGACTCGCGACGACAGAGTTTCCCGCATGGCTTCTCATGGACAAGGCGACGATCGCGCAGGGCGATCCCGCATTTGGGACCCTCGGGTCACTCGTGATGCTGTCGGCGGGAACGCTTGCGACGACCGACGGCTCGGGTCTCACGATGACGCCGCTCGTGACGACTTCGACCGACTCCATGCTCGTCGATGGCTCCAAGCTCGGCCCGTTCGCAGATCCTGCGGCGATGCTGCGCGAGTTCAAAGCTAGCGGTCAGGCCTACACGATCGCCGCGCGGTTCACCGGCCAAGTCAAGAGCGCGTTCGATGCGCCTGGAGCACCAGGAGCTTCGGCTTCGATCATCGTGGTCGCCGATGCAGATCTTCTTCGCAACGAGACCTGGATCCAGGAAGAGAGACTCGGCTCACTGCGGCTGGGGTGGCGAACATTCGCCGATAACGGCGCGCTGATGCTCAACTCGGTGGAGCAGCTCTGCGGCTCGACGGCGCTCCTGTCGCTCCGCGGCCGTGGCGAGAGCCATCGACCCTTCACCGTCGTCGCGGACATCCAACGCGCTGCCGAAGATCGCTTCCGAGCGCGCGAGCAGGAATTGCAGACCCGCATCACCGCGGTGCAGCAACGCATCAACGAAGTCCAGACACAGAAGACCCCCGATCAGATGCTGATCCTCACGCCCGAACAGCAAACGCAGCTCGAAGCGGCTCAGAAGGAGATCGCCGAGGCGCGCAAGGAACTGCGTCAAGTGCAGTACAGCTTGCGCGAGGAGGTCGAGGCGCTTGGGCATCGGTTGATGCTTGCGAATGTGGTGGGGTGGCCGATTGTCGTCGCCATCGTCGCCATCGGACTCGGCATGCGCCGACGCGTTTTCTCCACACGGTCGCTGCCGCGACCACCCGCCGAGAGGGTGGCATCATGAACCAGCCACAGATGACTCGCATCGCCATCGGTGTCGCATTCGCGATCGTGATCATTGCCGTGGTCGTTCGCGCGCTGGGCCCAAACAAGGTCGACACAACGGGAATTGGTGACGCCTTCGTGAACCTCGCGCCCGTGGCGTCGAAGGTCAACCGCATCGAAGTGGACAGCGGGACCGGCCTGTCGACGGCGCAGCGGACCGATGGCGCGTGGACGGTGACCACGCGCGAGGGATTCCCCGCCGAAGAGGAGGCGTTGCAAGGGCTCGTGCGCTCGCTCATTGCGCTCAAAAAGTCCCAGCGGATGACGGCGATGCCTGAGCGGCACGCGGAACTCGGTCTCGCGTGGCCTGATCCGAAGAACGAGACAAGACTCGTGCGCATCTACGCCGAGGGAAGCGATGCGCCAGCCACGGAGGTGCTCGTTGGCCGTTCGGTGACGTCGCCACCGGGGGTGTTTGTGCGAACCCCCAACGACAATCAGGCTTGGCGATGCACGGGAACGATCCCTCCGCAACAGCTCCCCGCGGCGTGGCTCGATAGTCCCATCTCCGAGATTGCCGCCGATGATCTAAAGTCGGTTGAGTGCTTGGGCGCCGTGATGACGAAGGAGAACGGTCAATGGCAGTGCAAGTTGCCTGACGGCTCGACGCACCCGAGGGATTCGGCGATGCGGTCGACGCTGCCATACTTGCTCTCGGGGTTTGCACCCGACGATGTCCGAAAGGAAACCGACGCCGACCTTGCGCACGAGGGGCAGGTCGTGGCGGCCATTCGGCTCGACGACCAACACACCGTCGAGGCCCGCCTCTGGATGGAAGGCGACGACATCTGGCTCAGGTTCGCGCCCGGAGAGTGTGACGAGAATGTGATCTCAGAAAAACTGGCGCAGTATTCACCGAGATGGCAGGGCTGGGTGTTCAAGGTCCCCTCCTGGAAGGCCGGCCAGTACAAGGGTCTCTTTGAAGATGCTGCGCCGGAAGCGGGCCACGACGGGGCACCCCCGGATCACGCGCCGCCGATGGCGCCACCGTTTCCTGCGCCAGCGCCCTGACTAGCGGATGGTGGGCCAATCTGCGAACATCCGCGGCATGGCCGCACGCTCATCATCACCCGTGACCTCCGAGGCGATACCTCCCACACCAAGCCGAATCTACGAAGGCGACGGTGATCGACTCGTCGAGGTTCCTGCTGCGGGTCCCAAGGTGACGATCCTCCCCGCGGGTGATCCGCGCACGGCGAACGCGCGGCGGCAGATCCGCATCATGTGGGGGCAGCACCTCCTCGACGACATTCTCGCGGGCAAGTAC
>SYGQ01000185.1 GCA_005799475.1 Planctomycetia bacterium
GCGGCGCTCTCCTTTAGCCTTGACCGCGCCGGCCAGCTGAATTGCCCCACCGAACAGGAGAAGTTTCTCGGTCAGCGTCGTTTATCCGGCATCCGGGTGCGAGATGATCGCAAAGGTGCGACGGGGGAGCGGCGCGGTCACGGCGAACTCGTCAGACGATTCGGCACGCCTCGTCGAACGAGAGGCGCGGCGAGCGCGGGAAGAGCTTGGCGTGGTCGCCGTAGCCCAGATTGCAGAGGAAGTTCACCGTCCAGGAAGTGCCAGCCAGGAAGTCGCGGTTGATGGCCTCGGCGTCGAAGCCGGACATCGGTCCGCAGTCGAGGCCGACGGCGCGCGCGGCGAGGATGAAGTAGCCGCCCTGCATCGAACCATTACGGAACGCCGTCATCTCGATGAGCGGCTGATTGCCAGCGAACCAGCTGCGCGCATCCGTGTGCGGGAAGAGGCGGGGGAGCGTCTCGGGGAAGTTGAGGTCGTGGGCGAGGATCGCCGTCACCGGGGCGTCGCGCGTCTTCTCGGCGTTGCCCGGCATGACGCACTTGACGAGTCGTTCCTTCGCCTCTCTCGACCGCACAAACACCACGCGCAGTGGCGAGCAGTTTGCCGAAGTCGGTCCCCATCGACAGAGATCGTGCAGTTCGCGAAGCGTTGCCTCTGAGACCGGGCGGTCGGTCCATCCGTTGTGAGTGCGCGCCTCGAAGAAGAGGCGGTCCAGAGTTGGCTTGGGTAGCGTCGACATGAGTGGTCGTCCGAGGGGGAGCGAATGTAGTCGAACGACCCTCGGATAGGCTCACGACATGATCGACGCTGGGGTGGCCTCGACTGAGCCGTTCGATATCCTCGTCGTTGACGATCAGCCGATGATCATCGAAGCAGTGCGCCGTGTGCTCGCTACCGAGCCATTGGCGCGGGTCCACGGTTGCCTGCGCGCGACCGAGGCCATCGCGAACGCGTGCGCCATCCAACCGGCGGTGATCCTTCAGGACCTCAAGCTGGCCGATGGTGACGGCCTTTCGCTCGTGGCCGAGTACCGGTCGCACCCGCAACTTCAGGAGTGTTCGGTTGTCGTGCTCTCTTCGACCCAAGACCCGCTGATCAAGGCCAACGCGTTCATCGCTGGGGCGTCGGACTACCTCGAGAAGCTCCCGCCTGCGATCGAGTTCGTCGCGCGCGTTCGACACCACGCGCTCGCCTCGCGCGCGCTCGCGGCGCGCAACCGCGCCGTGGCGGCGCTTGAAGCCAAGGACGCGGAGTTGCACCGGCGCAATGCGCTCCTGGACGAAGCCAACGCTCGGCTCAAGCGCGCCAACCAAGAACTTGTCGTCGACATTCGCGAGCAGCGACAGAGGGTTGAGGCACTCGCCTCGGCCGGTGGCGGCCTTGCGAGCATCCAGGATCTCGATGTGCTCTTGCAGACGATCCTCGCAGACTCGGTCGCCTTCTCTGGGGCGACCTCCGGTGCGCTCTTCGTGAGGGAGGGGGCGCAACTCCGACCTGCGGCGCTCTACTCCGACGGGGTCGCGCGGCCCGCGCTGCCTCGTGCGCCGACGACTCCCATCGACGCCTCCACGATCGTCGGCGCTGTCGCGGCGAGTGGAAACGCAACGCGCATCGAGCGCCCACCTGCGTCGGGGGTATCACCGCGGCTTGCCGTCGACGGCGCGTTGTCAAGCAAGGGCCGCTCGTGTCTCGTACTCCCCGTGTCCAAGGGCGCGGGTGTGCTCGGCGTGCTCGCCCTTGCCGACGCGGCAGACGAGGATGGGTTCTCGGCCGAAGACGAGCGACTCCTTCGCAACTTCGCTGATCTCGCGGCGGTCGCGCTCGAACGGGCGCAGGCCGCGCGAGCGCTCATCTTCCGCATGGTCTCGATGGCCGCGCTTCGCGACCCGTCGGAAACGGCCGGCCATGTGCAGCGCGTCGCGGGCATCGCCGAACTCCTCTTCGAGGCGTGGGCCATCGAACGAGAACTTCCGGCGGCTCAGCGGGCGAAGCACCGCGATCTTCTTCGCATCGCGGCGATCCTCCACGATGTCGGCAAGGTGGGGATCGCTGACGCGATTCTCAAGAAGGCCGGCAGGCTCGACGCCGACGAACGGGCCTCGATGGAGCGCCACGCGGCGATCGGCTCGGAACTCTTCTCTGGTCTCCGATCGGACCTCGATGAGTGCGCGGCCGAGGTGGCGCTGTGTCACCACGAGAAGTGGGATGGCTCGGGGTATCCGCGCTCCCTGAAGGCTGAGGGGATTCCGCTCTTTGCGCGCATCGTTGCCGTCGCCGATGTCTACGACGCACTCGCCTCGCCGCGCGCCTACAAGGAGCCGTGGTCGCGTGAGCGGATCCTCGCGCTCTTCGCCGACGAGGCCGGTCGGCACTTCGACCCCAACTTCGCGCGGATCCTCTGCGCGCGGATCGCGGAAGTCGAAGCGGTGCGCGATGCGTTCATGGACGAACCGGCGAGAGCGCCGTGATCCGCAAAGCCTTCATCTTCGTGGTCGGTGGCACGGTGCTCCTCATCGGAGTCGCGCTGATCGTGCTTCCGGGCCCAGCGTTCATCGTCATTCCGGCTGGGCTAGCGATCCTCGCCCTCGAGTTCGCGTGGGCGAAGCGCTGGCTCGAAAGGGCGCGCGACTGGGCGAAGATCGCGGCCGCGAAAGCCAAGAAAAAGTTCTCGGGCACGACGAAGGACACCGACACGAAGGCATCACCCTGACGCCTCACGGCGGCGGCCCCGTGAAACTCGAGCCTTGTCACGCTCCACCTCAGCGCGTGGTCAACTCCTGCGGCGTACGCTCGACTCATGGTCACGGATCGAGGGGCAGGGATGCGGCTTTACGGCAACGCCACGATGGCGGTCCTCGTGGCGCTCGGGTTCTCTGGGGGAACTCCCAATCTCGTGGCGACCAGCATTGTGCCGGCATGGACAAGCGTGATCGGCTGGGAAGTTGAGGCGATCGGCTATCTCTCGCTCCTGCAACTTCCCTACGCGCTCAAGTTTCTCTGGGCCCCGTGCGTCGATCGAGTCGCGCTTCCGCTGCAACGGCGACTCGGCCGGCGACGGGCGTGGATCCTGTGGAGCCAGCTCGCCTGCGTTGTCATGATGACGGCTCTCGGCGCGTGGGGACCCGTCGGGGGCGAGCCATCCTGGGCCTCTCACGCCTCCATCTTCGCGGTGCTCTTGACCGTGCTGACATTCGTCAGCGCAACGCAGGACATCGTGGCCGACGCCTTCCGAACGGAATCGCTCGAGCCGGAGCAGCTCGGCGCCGGCGCCGGCGTGTTCGTCAGCGGGTATCGCGTTGCGTTCGTCGCGCTCGGAGCCGCGGCACTCGCGCTCGCGCCAAAGTTCGGCTGGGAGATGGTGCTCCTCGGCGTGGCAGTCGTGGCGCTCGCGTGTTCCCTCGGCACACTCTCTGCAACGGAGCCCGCCGTGCGCGCTCCCCCTGAGCCCGGGCTGCGCGCTGCAGTCGTTGCACCGTTCGCGTCCCTGTGGAACCGGTGGGGGATCCGGGTCCTCGCGCTCGTCGCCTTCGTGCTCCTGTTCCGGTTGCCCGACCAACTCGGCAACGCGATGACACCGCCGCTGCTGCTGAAGGGTCTCGCGTACTCGCCCGAGACACTCGGGTGGGTGCGACAGGGATTTGGTTTCGGCCTCACGATTGCGGGAGCGCTCGTGGGAGGATGGATGGTGGCGCGCTGGGGGATCATTCGCTGCCTGGTCGTCTTCGGGATCCTGCAGGCGCTGAGTAACGGCGGATTCCTCCTGATCGCCGAAGCCTTCAATGCGTCCACAGAAATCGCGCGGAGTGCACCGCCGCCGATCGCTCCTCTCGTCGGCACCATCGCCATCGAGAACTTCGTCGGCGGCCTCGTGTCCGCGGGGTTTGTGGCCTTCCTGATGTCGGTGTGCGATCGCCAGCAGGTGGCGACGCAGTACGCCCTCTTGACGGCGCTCATGGCCGCCAGCGGGGCCATCGGCGGCGCACTCAGTGGACTCCTTGCGCGCGCGTTCGATTATCCCGGGTTCTACCTTTTGACGATCCTCGCGGGCGTTCCCGGGATGGCTCTCGTTCCCTTCATACGATTGCCCGCATGTCAGGACTTGCGCAACGCGCCAGCATCGTCGGACTTCTGATCTCGCTTGCGGGTTGCCAGGCCGCGCCACTCACGATCCCGGCGGGGTCGCACGAAGGGAGCCACAAGACCTACATCGAACAGCAAGCGCAAGTCGAGGCGCTGCGCGAAAAGTTGCGACCCATCATCCGGCAGTCGTCGGTGCTGCTGCCGATCGAGTGCGAGATCGCCAACCTCGGGATCACCGATCCGACAACGCGCGCGATGATCCTCGACATCGCCGCCAACGCGGGGATCTACGGCATCGCACGGATGTGCGCGCCGGACCCGCGCGCAGGGCTCGCGGATCTCATTGTCACCAGCGCGAGCGTCTCTGAGGCGATCCGCGTCACGGCGGCCTCGGGTCCCTACCCATCGATGGACCCACTCGTGGCCACGTTCTCGGCACTCGCGAGCGACCTGCACACGCTCGGCGGCGAGTGGCTCACTCCCCAGGTCATGGCGGAAGTTGAAGCGGGGATCGTGCTGGCCAAGGCGACCGGAGCGCAATCGACGGCGGGGATCTTCCGTGTGAACGAACTGCTTGCGACCCACACAGCGGTCCCTCGAAGCCTGCAGATCGACTCGTCATTCGTGAAGTTCGACGATGGCGGCCTTCTTGAGCGCGGACTCGACGAGATCCATGCGGCTCGCCTTGCGGTGCGAGAGGTGGCGGATGTGGCGGCACTCCTGCCGCAGGCGTTGGAGTATCGAATGCGTCGGGTCCTGCTGCTCACGCTGCAGGACCCCGCGCTCGTGAAGTTACGCACAGACATCTCTTCGATCGCCGAAGAAGTGCGCAAGTTGGACAAACTCGATCAACTGGGCGAACTGTCGCACCTCTCGGCGCTCGATCGCCTTGAGGGTCTCAACGAGCTCGGGATGCTCAAGGAGTTTTCCGAACTCGAGCCGCTCGGCCAGTTGGACTCGCTGCAGGGGCTGCAGGGGCTCAGTGAGTTGGAAGGACTTCGGTCCCTCAAAGACCTTGCCGAGATGCGCGTCTTGATCGTGGGTGGGGTCGTCGTCGGCCTCGCACTGCAAGGTGCGTTCATCGCATGGGCCGTCCGTCGCCGTTAGGATCCAGCGGTCATGACTCCAGAGACCAGCAACGCGTTCAAGCAACTCCACGCCGCAAGCCTCAAGGCCGGCGTCCTCGATGAGAAGACCAAGGAACTGATCGCGCTGGCCATCGCCGTTTCGCGATTGTGCGACGGCTGCGTCGTCCACCACGCGAAGGCCGCGCGCGCCGCAGGGGTCACGCTGCCCGAACTCCACGAGATGCTTGATGTTTGCACGCTCATGGGAGGCGGTCCGGCAACCGTCTACGGGAAGAGGGCGATCGACTCGTTCGGCGGATGATTCTGCGCGCGCAGTAGCGTTGCTGCAAAAATACTTTCATCTGGGTGGATACCGCGTTCGTGGCACGCGAATAGTGCTGCACTCGCGGGTCCCCACCTCGACACAAACCCTCCACCCATCCCTCCAACCTAGGAAGCCGATGACCACAATCCGTATCCGCAAGTACCCCAACCGTCGTCTGTACGACACGAGCCGTTCGACCTTCATTACCAGTGGCCAGCTCCACGACATCGTGCGCACGGGCTCGCAGATTCAGGTCATCGAGACCGCGTCCGGCCGCGACATCACGAACATCGTGCTGATGCAAACAGTGATCGAGCGCGACCCGAACCGGATCATCAATCTCCCGACAGACAAGATTCACAATCTCGTTCGTGGGATCGAGTGCAGCAACGGCTGCGCGACAGCAGCCGCGCAGTAATCGATCGTCATCTAGCTTGTCGGCGGCTGTGGTTCCTCTGAGACGAGGTGCCGCAGCCGTCTCACTTGGGGGAACGCCCACGCCACGGCACCGACGACGGCGAGCGTGCCGAGCCCGCCGCTGACCACGCTCACGACGGGGCCGAAGAGCCGTGCGACGAGGCCGCTCTCGAACGCCCCGAGTTCATTGCTGCACTCAATGAAGAGCGAGTTGACGCCGCTCACGCGCCCTCGCAGATGGTTCGGCGTGCGCGTCTGAACCAGCGTGTGCCTGATGATGACGCTCACATTGTCGAATGCTCCCGAGGCAAAGAGCATGACGAGGCTCAGCCAGGTCCACGGCGAGAGGCCGAAGATGACGATGGCGAGGCCGAAGCAGGCGACCGAGAAAAGCAGCGCGCGGCCAGCGTTCGCGAGTCGTGGTCGCGCCGCGAGCCAGACCGCCATGACGAACGCGCCCAGGTATGGGGACGCCTTCAACCAGCCGAGGAGTGCCGGTCCGCCCCCGAGAATCTCGTCGGCGTAGATCGGTAGCAGCGCCGTCGCCCCCCCAAGCAGCACGCCGAAGAGGTCAAGTGTGAGCGTGGCAAGGATGACCCGTTCGCGCCAAATGTGGCTCATGCCTTCGAACATCGACCCCAGTGTGAGCGATACCGTTGCACGCGACTCTTCGCGCGGTTCGAGGCGCGGCGCGATGATGGCGAGGACGAGGATGAGCGCACCACTGGCGAGGAGCACGATCCAGGCGGGGATGCCCGCGCCGAGCAGGAGGCCCGCGGCGACCGGCCCGGCGACGGCCGAAGCCTGAAAGATCCCACTATTGCATGTGACGGCACTCTCGAAGTTCTCCGGCTTCACAAGGAGAGGCAGCAGCGAGTTTCGGCTGGGTCCATTGAAGCTTCGGATGCCTCCTGAGGCGACGAGCAGCGCATACCAGGTCCACTCCGACGCGCCGCGCGCGCTCGCGATCGCAAAGGCGACAGCGATGACGACGAAGCCGCACTGCGTCACCGTGAGGATCGCTTTGCGGCTGTGTCGGTCGGCGGCGTGACCGGCGACGAGCGCCAACGCGATCACCGGCGCGGCGCGGGCGAGCCCGGCGAACCCCAGCGAGAGCGCATCGTGTGTGGCAAGCCAGATCTCCCAGAGGATCGTCGTCGTCATCATTTGCAGGCCCATGCCCGAGGCGAGGAACCCCACGGCAAAGAGCCGGTAGTTGCGCTCGCGCATGACCTGCGTGAAGTGCGACGCCGCCATGGGCTATCTGTACCGGAAACCCCCTCGAGCTGCGCGGGCAGAGGTCGATACCTTCTTCCGCATGACCATCGCTCACGAACGGGCGCTCGCGGCGCGACTTCTGTGTGTTGGGTTCGCCGGGGCAGCCATCGACGACGACCTCAGAGAGATGCTCGGAGCCGGTGTTGCGGGGGTCGTCGTGTTCGCGCGAAATGCAACGACACGAGCCGACTGCGCCGCGCTGTCGGCAAACATCAAGCGCGAGGCGCGGCGACTTGGCAATCCCGGCGTGTTCGTGGCCATCGACCACGAAGGCGGCCGCGTCGTGCGCCTCGGTGAGGGCATGACGAAGGTTGCGCCCATGCGAGAAGTGGGCGCGCTCGGCGAGGCCGAGGCCGCAAGGATCGGCGAACTCTTCGCGCGGGAACTGCGTGCCGCGGGCGTGGACCTCGATTTCGCCCCCGTCGTCGATGTCGACAGCAATCCAGCCAATCCCGTCATCGGCGACCGCAGCTTCGCGCGCGATGCGTCACGCGTGGGCGCGTGCGCTGGAGCATTCATTCGCGCGATGCAGGGGCAGGGCGTCGCTGCGTGCGCGAAGCACTTCCCCGGCCATGGCGACACGGATCTCGACAGCCACTTCAAGCTGCCGAGGCTCGCGCACTCCCGGGCCCGTCTGCGCGAGGTTGAGTTGCCCCCGTTCGCGGCGTCGGTGGCGGCCGGTGTGGCCTCGGTCATGACCGCC
>SYGQ01000186.1 GCA_005799475.1 Planctomycetia bacterium
GCACGCCGATGAACGGCGTCATCGGCATGGTCGATGTCCTCATGCAGACGAGCTTGCGCGCCAACCAGATGGACATTGCGCGCGCGATTCGCATCTCTGCCGAGTCGCTCCTGACGGTCGTCGGCGACATCCTTGACTTCTCCAAGATCGAGGCCGGCAAACTCGCGATCGATCCTGAGCCCATGAGTGTGGAGCAGGTTGTCGAGGGCAGTTGTGTGCTACTCAATCCGATCGTCGCCAAGAAGTCGATCCAGCTGACGCACTTCGTCGACCCAGCCATTCCAGCACTTGTCGAGGGCGACCCCGACCGAATTCGGCAGGTCGTGGTGAATCTCCTCAGCAATGCAGTGAAATTCAGCAGCGGGCTCGCTCGGCAAGGCCGAATCTCCGTGCGCGCAAGGATGGCTGGCAATGACGACGACGGCCGAGTATGGATCGAGCTCACGGTGCGCGACAACGGCATCGGAATGGACGAGGGGATCCTCTCGCACCTGTTCCGTCCGTTTCAACAGGGAACTGTGGGCACGACCCGAAGCCACGGCGGCACGGGCCTCGGCCTGACGATTTCGCAGCGGCTTGCCAACATGATGGGCGGCGTCATCACCGTCGAGAGCGAACCGGATGTCGGATCGACATTCACGGCGCGCATTCCGATGCGAGCGCTCCCGGCTGGGAGTGGCGCCGAACCGTCGCTGATCGACGGCGCGAAGGTGCTCGTCATCGGTCGCGACAACGAGCGAGTCGGCGACGCGAAGGAATACTTGTCGGCGGCCGGGGCGCGAGTCTCGACCGTTGCCGACATCCGTGGGGCCGAGGCGGCCTCGGACGCCTACATCTGGATCATCGATCGCGACGACGATCAACCGATGGAGTCTGTGCGAGACTCCGTGCGTGCGTTCCGCGCGGCACAAGGGCCACATGTTCGACCGTTCCTGGTCCTGACGTGCGCGGCGCAGCGCACGCCGCCCTACCGCACGCCGGACATGGTGCAACTCGACGGTGCAATGGCGACCAGACGAGCGCTCATGCAGGAACTCGCCGTGCTCATCGGTCGTGCACCGGCCGAAAGCGTGGCCGATGACCTGATCGTCGAGCCGCGCATCGAGCCTCAGCGGCTCGCGCGCCGCGGCGTACGCCACGCCCACAGGATCCTGGTGGCTGAGGACAACGAGATCAATCAGGAAGTGATCCGCAGTCAGCTTGAGCTGCTTGGATATCCCAACGATGTGGCGGAGGACGGCGCGAAAGCGCTCGAGGCGTGGCGATCCGGGCGCTATGCGCTCGTGCTCTCGGATCTCCACCTGCCACACATGGACGGCTACCAACTCGCGCAGGCGATCCGCACGGACGAACAGGCGCGCGGTAGCGCCCGCGTCCCCATCATCGCGCTGACGGCGGATGCCGTGAAGGGCACTGATGCCCGGTGCAAGGCGGCTGGGATGGACGACTACCTCACGAAACCCGTGCTGCTGCCGGATCTCGGCGAGACGCTCGCGCGGTGGTTGCCCGACGAGGTGCCCGTGCGCGTCGATGCGCTCAAGGCCCAAGTCGGCGACGATCCGGCGATGATCAATCGGCTGTTGGCGGACTACGCGCAGAGGCTCGCGCCGATGGTGAATGCGATCGTGCGCGATGTGACAGAGGGCAACCTTTCTGCGGCGAAGGACATCGCCCACAAGCTCAAGTCGTCGTCGCGTGCCGTCGGTGCCGACCAACTTGGATCGCTTTGCGAGGCGATCGAAGGTGCATCTCGCGCGGGCGATGCCATCAAGGCGTCGGCGGCACTTCCACTGCTCAGGCTCGCGGCCATCTCGGCGGGAGAGTTCCTGACGCAGCGCGCCGATCACCCAGCGCACGCGCTGTAGGTCGCTCAGCGAGCTCGCCCTGCCAGCGCCGCTCCTCCCCGCGGTTCCGGGCAGATTGTGTGCCCTAGGGCCCACAATCTGCCCGGAACTGAGGGTTGGAGGGTCCTACTCGTGCGTCGCGGGCCGAACGATGATCCGCTCCCCGTGCGTCAGCGACGGACATGTCTTCGCGATCGACACCGCATCGTCGAGTGACATCGCGCGGATCACGAAGAACCCGGTCAGCACATCCTTGGTCGGCGCGTGATCGATTGCGGCGACCGTCCCCGACGCCGCATCGCCCGAGAGCAGCACTTGCTTCGCGCCGCACGGCGCGCCCGACTTGAAGATCCCGCGAGTGCGCAGATCACCGACCCAAGCCATGTACCTGCCCATCAACTCGTCCTGTTGCGTCTTGGGCATGGACGCCCACGCGTTGTCATCCTCGTACATCAGGATCACGAAGTCGCTGCCTTCAGGCGTGCTGTCCATTGACTTCTCCTTGGCTCGTGTCATGCGGAAGTCTGCGTGCTCGCCCTCTACGCCGTTCTCGCGCGAGCTCCACTCGGTCGTGACATGATCGGCATCGATGAACTCGAATCGCACGCCGTCCATGCGCGACGCGCCAGGGCTCGCAAGATTCGTCACATCGATCATTTTGAATGAGACGCTGCCAGGCAGAATCTCCGTCGCTTCCATGCGCGGCTGGTTCCCCGCGGCGCAGTAGTGCGTGCAAAGGAGCCGAGGCCCGTCCATGTGGAACACCGTCACCATTGAGTGTGGTGTGCCTTCGAAGAGCCGTTCGACGACGCACGAATCCGAGGCGATGAGGTCGTAGGTGACTTTCGCATCGGTGGTGCCGTCCAAGTCGAAGTCGGCGTCCCACTGACCCTTCATCGCCTTGAGCTTCTCGAAGGCGGCCGCAGCATCGGCAGCGCTGCGCGTGTCCTTGGTGGGTGGGGTCGCGGTGCAGCCGGCGGCAACGGTGGCAGCGAGTACGAGCAGGAGCGTGTGGTTCATGAATGGATCCTTGGGGAGCAGTCGGCGACGCGACGGTACTCGCAGTCGATGAACCGCTGCCAGGGGTCCGCGTCGCATCGGATGTCCATGGAGTAGAGGATGGTGCCGTCGCCGGTCAGGTCCCATGCGGCCCGCGCGGCGAAGGCTGGCCAGATGTACTCCAGCGTCATGCGGCGATCCTTCATCGCTCCTCGATAGAGGATGCCGCCTTGGCCGATCGAGTCGAACCAGTGCAGATGATGCTCTCCCGAGGCTTGATCGAATCGAAAGACCCCGTGTCCACGGAAGGTGACCGTGCCCGCGCGAGATTGCGTGTAGTCCTGCACGACGGCGAAGCCGTCAAGCGCGCGGACATTGTGAACGGTGCCCTCGACGGTGCCGCCCTGCGGCGCGAACGGTACGGGATGCATGCGCTCGGTGCCGCGCCAGGTTCCGACGAGACAATCGAGCGCGAGATCCCCGGCCGAAGGCATTGGCATCGGCATGGACATGTGGAGCATCGTAGAACCCCTGCGCACCCCCGTGGGGCTACCGACCGCGGACCGATTCGCTACATGCGGAGCATGCCCGCGAACGCAAGCGAGAGTGCCGCGCTGGCAAGTGCACTCGCCGTGCCGCCGATCGCGAGCCACCACCAACGCGCGCGTCGGGCGAGCAGCGCGATGCCGCCGAGCCATGCGGTTCCAATCACACACGCCGCGACGACCCATCCCCAATCGCCGACTCCCAGGAGCGCCCCTGCCGCCGCGAACGGTGAGATCGGGAACCACCAGAGATAGGTCTCCACGCAGTGCGGACATTCCATCAGCGGCCCGACTCCGAGAAGCGGCAGCGTCGCGGGTACATGGACGGCACACAGCGCGACGAGCGCGCAGATCCACGCTGGTCGTGAATTCGACTGCATATGAGGATCTTCCCACGGCGGCCCCGGTTTACGGGCAGATTGCGCTCCCTAGCGAGCGCAATCTGCCCGTAACTGCGGGGGGGGGCACACGCGGGATAGCCTGCGGACATGCCGCGATCGCTCGAAGAAGGCCAGTACCTCCTCGGCGACGAATCGCGCGAGCTCGCACGGTTGGGCGAACAACACGCGCTCTGGCGCGAC
The DNA here is from genome assembly GCA_005799475.1 of Planctomycetia bacterium. Lineage (GTDB taxonomy): Bacteria > Planctomycetota > Phycisphaerae > Phycisphaerales > SM1A02 > F1-60-MAGs104. Next base: position 3,970 of record SYGQ01000186.1, read on the forward strand.
CGGGTCTTAGAAGGCTGGCGCCTCGCCGGCATCGCCGCAGGAAGCCGCGTCGTCGATGTCGGTGCCGGCCCAGGCTGGGCCACCGAAGACCTCGCCGCCGTCGTGGGTCCCACGGGCCATGTGACCGCCGTCGAACGATCCGACGAGTTCGTCGCCGCGCTGCGCCAGCGAGTCGCGCGCTCGCATGCGAATGTCTCGGTCCATCAAGTCGACCTCATGCGCGAGCACATCCCCATCGAGCACGGTCTTCACGACGCCGCATGGTGCCGATGGGTCGCATTGTTCGTCCCCAACATCGACCTCCTCGTCGCGCGCATCGCTGCGTCACTGCGCGTCGGCGGCGTGGCTGTCTTCCACGAGTACGCCAACTACCGCACCTACGGCACACTGCCTCGACGCGTTGAGATCGAGGACTTCGTCACGAAGGCGATCCAAGGACTCAAACAGTGCGGCGGCACCGTTGACGCAGCGAGTCCGGTGATGGCCGCGCTCGCCAAGCACCACCTCGAACTCGTGCATGTGCGCGCGCTGCCGGTCGTCGCGCGACCGAGCGAGCCATTCTGGCGCTGGCCCAGCGAGTTCATCCGCACATTCGCGCCGCAACTGGTCGCGCTGGGACTCCTCGACGACAACTCGCACGGCCGACTCATCGCCGCCATCGACGACGCTGCGCGTGACCCTTCGAGCGTCTTCATCGGCCCGTTCAATGTGGAGATTGTCGCCCGTTTGGAACGGCCGCGACCTTGATCTAGACTCGCGCTCCCATGACACAGACCACTACTTCCCCATCGTCGAAGACGGACACCTGCTGCTCGGCCCCAAAGACCGCGACCCCCGGCGCGTTCTGCTGGTGGGAGAACCTCTCGCGAAATCTCCCGGCGTCGCGCCTCTTCTACTCGAGGGTCTTCGGCTGGAAGCTCGATGAGTGCGCCGCGTCGTGCGGCACCTACATCAGTCTCTCCAACAATGCGCGCAGCTTCGGCGGCATGATGGCGATGCCCGAGTGCGTGCCCGCGCAGGTGCCCTCGCACTGGGGTCCCTATGTGAATGTCGTTGATGTTGACGCGGCGACCGCCAAGGTGAAGAC
>SYGQ01000187.1 GCA_005799475.1 Planctomycetia bacterium
CGCTTCGTGTACCCGGTGCTCATGCGCGGCGGCGGCGAGCCGTGCGTGGCGCTCGCGGTCGATGACTGTCACCTTTCTGGGCAGATCCTCATGCGCAAGCGATTCACGCTGCTCGGCGAGGACGACCTGAGCTAGCCCGCGGCGGGGACTCGGACCTCGACGGTGGCGCTGGTCTTTGAAGTTTCCCAGACCGTCACCCGAATGAGTTCGACGCCATGGCCACGGAGCGGCCCTTCGAGCAGATCGAAGCAGACCGCGGCGATGTGTTCGACAGTGGGATTGAGCGCGGCGAACTCGGGGCAATCCACATTCAGGTGTTTGTGGTCGAACCTATCCACAACGGATTCGGCGACAACTCGTTCGAAGTCTGACATGCCGAACGAACCGCCGTTGGGCCGCCGGATGGCGACCTCGAGCCGGTAGTTGTGTCCATGGCCGTTGATTCGATTGCACTTGCCGAAGAGGGCGAGGTTTGCCTCCTCAGACAGGGTCGGATCGTTGAGGCGGTGCGCCGCCGCAAACTCGAAATGGCACGAAAGTGTCGTTCGTTCGGGCATGGATTCTTCCCAACTGTAGTGGTGGTACGGGGATACAAGCCAGGTCAGCCTTGAGACCTGGTGGCCGAGGTGTTCCGAGATGGCACGCGCCATGCGATCAATCACGGTGTCGGGCCCTAGGGACCCGCTCAGGATCGCGTGGGGATCAAACCGGAGCACCGTTCTTGCAGCGCTACGCGTGGCCTGATCGATTTGAACCAGCGAAGTCACATACCCGCGCCCGCGAACTGGGGTGCCCGATACCTCGACGCGGAACTCTGACCAGAGCGGGATGGCGCTCGTTGAAGGGAAACCCGCGAAAGTGTTGTGCCCGAGGGGCGATGGTTCGCTCGCGTGGGTCATCGCAATCCGAACGATTCGACTCAGGGTGGTCTGTCGAGTGGACTCCGTAGCGTCGACGGCGATTGGCGAAGGTTGGGCTGCTGGCACGGTCGAGATGGGTCCGTTGGGCGTGCGCGGTGAGATTCATCCTAGTCTGCGGTTGACAGGAGCCCCCCGGTTCCTATCATTTATAGGCGCCCTCAGAGGCGCACAGACCCCCGGAAGGGCTCGGCGTGAGGCTTGCCTCCGCCGGGCCTTTTTTCTTTCAATGATCGCGTGAAGCAGAGTCACACATTCCCGACGCTTATGCAGCGACATTCGCTCGCGCTTGTGGTGTTCGCTGCATCAGCTTGTGCACAGCAATCGCCACCGATGGTGGGTGCATCCAACGCATCACACCAGAGAGCGGGTGATCAACGCCATGGCGACCGGATTGAGTTCGGCGTGGGCGTGCGCCTCGTGCGCGAGGGTGCCGCCACACTCGTCGAGGTCGATGCGCAGGTCGCCATGCGCGAGGGATGGCTCGAGCAACTGGTGTGCAAGGCGGGGACGCGCGAGCACGAGTCTCTCCTCGCCGTCGAAGCGTCGCCGCGAATGATCCACGCAGCACTGCTGGCGTGCGGGCTCACGCCTGGGGCACCTGGGTCCTGGCTCGAGGGCGCTCCCGACGCCAACGGTGTGCCGACATTCTCACTTGTGCCGCCACGCGGGGATCGCGTCGAGCTTCGGGTGAAGTGGACGGCCGAGGGCGTTTCACGCGAAGCGCCACTGTGCTCATGGGTTCGCCGCGCACCGACAGCGAACCAGGCACCTTCGGACGAGTTCCCGTGCACGCGATTCGTCTTTGCCGGAAGCTTGATCCGTCCCAACCCGCCGTCATGGCCTGCGGGGGAACACTTCGTCGCCGACTTCACAGGTTCGATCGTCGGGCTCGTGACCTTCGGTGACGAAGTGATCGCCTTCGACGAAGTGATTCCGGACAAGGTGGACATCGCGCCGCCACTGTGGGAGGCGCGAACACAATCGATTCCGCGCGAGGGCACGCCCGTGACGCTCACCATCGAGCGCGCGCCCTAGCGAACTGCGCCCATCGCGACGCGTGCCCCTCGCAGGGCACGCCCGTCGATACGATCGCTCTGTGCGGATTCTCGGCATTGATCCCGGTCTTCAGCGGACCGGATACGCCTGTCTCGAAACCCTTCCGCGCGGTGGCGTGAAACTCCTCGACGCGGGAATCCTGCGGCTTTCAACGGCGAAGTCCGTGGCGTGGCGGTTGCGTGAACTTGACGAGGATCTCGCCGGGCTCATCGCGGAGTGGCACCCGGAGAGGATGGCCGTGGAACAGATTTTCGCTCACCCCAAGCATGTCCGTACTTCGATCGTGATGGCGCACGCGCGTGGCGTTGTCCTCTTGGCCGCCCAGCGCGCGGGCATCGCGATCCACGAGATGGCCCCCGCGAGCGTGAAGCGGGCGGTGACCGGCAATGGCGCTGCGACGAAACGGCAAGTGCAACTTGCGGTTGCGGCGCGTTGCCAACTCGCGACCCCTCCGTCGCCGTCGGATGTCGCCGACGCCATGGCCCTTGCGCTGGCGGACATCCAACGCGCCGGAGCGATACGCTGACGCGATGGCGGCGCCCATCCGACTCTTCTCGCGCCGGCTGTTCAGCGATCAGCTGACACCCGTTGTCGCGTACCGGAAACTCGTCGCGCCCGACGAGCGAACGGCCGCGAGTTTTCTTTTCGAGTCGGTCGAGCAGGGGGGCGCAGTGGGGCGGTACTCGATGCTCGGCGCGCAGCCCATGCTCGAGGTCATCGCGCGCGGGACACAGGTCAGGGTCGTCGAGCACCGTGAGTGCGCCCCGACGCGGGAGCGCACCATGACGGTCGCGGATCCGCTCTCGTGCGTGCGCGATCTCCGCCCGTGGTCCGGAGTGGAAGCGCACGGCCCGCTGCCGGCGTGTTTCCACGGCGGATGGGTGGGCTATGTCGGCTTCGATGCGGTCCGATGGCTCGAGTGGGAGAAGTTGCCGTTTGCAGAGGCTCCCCATGATGATCGGCAGCTTGAAGACATGCATCTCGCTCTCTACCGCGATGTCGTGGTGTTTGACCACGCGACGAAGACGGTGTTTGCGGTCTGCGCCATCCTCCCCGAAGAGTGTGATGACGCCGGCGCGAGGTCGGCCGGCGCGCGGTCACTGGATCGGCTTGAGGCACGCCTTTTGGCGTCGACCCCCGTGCTCGCAAGTGGGAGCGTCAACCTCGACCTCTCGGCCACGCCACGCTCGTCGGGGCAGAGCGCGACCTCGCAGAGCAAGTTCGAGGCCTCCGTTCAACGCGCACGCGAATACATCGCTGCCGGCGATGCCTTTCAGGTGGTCTTGAGTCAGCGATTCACCCGCCAGTCAGCCGCGGACCCCTTCGATGTCTATCGCGCACTCCGTGTGGTGAATCCGAGTCCCTATCAGGTCTATCTGCAGGCACGCGGTTGCATCCTCGTCGCGGCGAGCCCGGAGATTCTCTGCCGGACCCGCGGGGCTCTCGTGACGAATCGTCCGCTCGCCGGGACTCGGCGTCGCGGACGCACTCCCGCGGAAGACCAGTCGCTCGCCAGTGAACTCCTCGAGGATCCCAAGGAGCGTGCCGAGCACGCAATGCTCGTCGACCTTGGTCGGAATGATCTCGGTCGCGTCTGCGACAGCGGCTCTGTTCATGTGCAAAAATGCATGGAGATTGAGCGCTTCTCGCATGTCATGCACATCTCTTCGACCATTGAAGGGCGACTGCGTCCGGAGATGGATGCGTGGGATGCGCTGCGAGCCACACTGCCCGTTGGAACGGTGAGCGGCGCACCCAAGGTCCGGGCGATCCAGATCATCGATGAACTTGAGCCTTTGCGCCGAGGCCCGTACGCGGGCGCGCTCGGCGCTGTCGGATGGGAAGGCGACCTCGATATGGCCATCGCACTACGGACGATCGTCGTGCCGACCGCTGAAACGGCGCACGCGGCGGGTTCACCAAGGCTCTGGGAGTTCCACCTTCAAGCCGGTGCAGGC
>SYGQ01000188.1 GCA_005799475.1 Planctomycetia bacterium
CGGCGCAGGACGGATCGTCGATCAAGAACTCATGCGGATCACACGCGCGATCCGAACGGGGGCGTTGGCGAACAATGAAGTGCTGCTCGAGGCGATCCACCGCGCTCGGGATTCGGGCGCACGGCTCCACTTCATGGGGCTTGTCAGCGACGGCCAAGTCCATAGCGACCTCTCGCACCTCGTGGCGCTCCTCGAACTCGCGCGCGCCCACGCGTTCCCATCCCAACGCCTGCTCGTGCATGCGTTCATGGATGGGCGCGACACGCCTCCCAACTCGGGAGTCAGGTACATCGAGGCACTCGAGGATGCACTTGACGAATCCGGCGGGCGCATCGCAACGGTGATCGGTCGCTTCTATGCCATGGACCGTGACCACCGATGGGATCGTGTGTCGAAGGCTTGGGAGTGCCTCGTTGGTCGTTCGACGCGCGAGGGATCGTCGGCGCTCGCCATCGTTCGCGAGCACCATGCCCATCCTCCCGCGCCCTCGCAAGAGAGCGACGAGTTCATCCTCCCAACCCGTGTGGCCGGCGTCGACGGCGACGTTCGCGACGGCGACAGCGTCGTCTTCTTCAACTTCCGAGGCGACCGCCCACGCGAGATCACGAAGGCCTTCGTCTATGGCGAGGGTGAGTTCCGTGCATTGCCTGGCGGTGCGTTCGACCGAGGGCGCGTGCCGAAGGGCCTCTTCTTCGCCACGATGTCCAACTACGAGGAGGGTCTTCCGGTGCGCGTCGTCTTCGAGAGGCCGGCGCGCATGAAGGACATCCTCGGGGAGTGCCTCTCGCAGCATGGCCTCACACAGTTCCGCTGCGCGGAAACGGAGAAGTTCCCGCATGTGACCTTCTTCTTCAACGACTACCGCGAGACGCCCTTCCCCGGTGAGTCTCGCCAGATCATCCCGAGCCCGCGCACCGTCGCGACCTACGACCTCAAGCCTGAGATGAGTGCCGCGGGTGTCCGCGACGCGGTTCTCTCGCGGCTCACAGCGGCCGACTGCGAGTCGTTCATCATTGTGAACTTCGCCAACTGCGATATGGTGGGTCACACCGGCAACCTCAACGCAGCGATCCGCGCCGTCGAAGTGACCGACGAGTGCGTCGGCGCCATCACGCAGGCCACCCTAGCGCGCGGCGGCAGTCTCATCGTGACCGCAGACCACGGCAATGTGGAGCAAATGATTGACCCGGCCACAGGTGCGCCGCACACAGCGCACACGAACTACACGGTGCCCCTCCTCGTCATCGGCGCGCCATTTCGCGGTGCCCGACTTCGCGACGACGGTCGGCTCGCCGACATCGCACCGACCATGCTCGCGATGACGGGACTCGCCCAACCCGAATCGATGACGGGACGCTCGCTGCTCCTGTCGCCTGGGCATCCCTAGACTCCATCCAATGGCCTCTGCCAACGGCGTCTTCTGTATCGAGGCCGACTGGTTCGGCCTCGCTCACCCGATGTCGATGAAGCCGGTGCTGGATCTCCTCGCGGGATCCGACGCCCGCATTCCGTTCGTCCTTCGCGACGCCGCCACGCGCGCGGAGATCGAGTTCTATCTCCGGCGGTGGCTCCAGGCTCGCTACCGGCGCTACGACATCCTCTGGATGGCGATTCACACGAGGCCTGGCGAACTGCTGCCGGGTGACATGCGCAAGCCTGAAGAGCGACTCGGGATCGACGCCCTGGAGGGACTCCTTCAGGGGAAGTGTCGCGGCCGCATCCTGCACTTCTCCGGCTGCCGCTACTTCAAGATGCCTCCGTCACGAGTGGCGCGGTTCCTGCGCACCACGCGCGCGCTCTGCGTCAGCGGATTCACTCGCGAGGTGCCTTGGCTCGAAGCGACCATCTTCGAGGCGTACTGGCTCACGCTGCTCAGCTACGAGGCTCGCACGCGCAAGGGCGTGCGTGAAGCCGCACGCCTTATGCGCCGCGAACAGGGTCCACTCTGCGCGCGGTACGGTTTCGTCATTCGCGTGGCCGGCTAGGCGCTGGCTCTATGCTTGGGGCGTGCTCCCTGTTGTTGCCATCGTCGGTCGCCCCAATGTGGGCAAATCGAGCCTGTTCAACCGCCTTGCGGGCGAACGGATTGCGATCGTCGATCCCACCCCGGGAGTGACACGGGATCGCATTGCGACGGTCATCACCATCGAACCTCCCTCCGAGCTCGCCGACGACACGGCGCTGCCGCGCGTCGCGGAACTCTGTGACACCGGCGGATACGGCATCTATTCGGCCGAGGGTGCCCAGTTCGATGACGCTGGAGAAGACCTTGCCAAACTCGTTCCCGGCATCGAGGGGCAGATCAAGAGCGCGATCGCCGGCGCCGACATCATTCTCTTCACGGTCGATGCGCAGGAGGGGCTCACGGCGATCGATGAGCAGATCGGCCAGCTCATCCGTCGCGCGGGGGCGGCCGCCAAGGTGCAGTGCGTCGCGAACAAAGTCGATGGACCCTCGTGGGAGAGTCATGCGCAGGAAGCGACGCGGCTGGGGTTCGGCGGAGTCATCGGCGTCTCCGTGAAGTCCGGGACCGGCATGCGTCGATTGCTCGAAGTCCTCTGGGAACGACTGACTGACCGCGCGGCATCGACTGCCCCCAACCCAGAAATGAAGGTGGCCATCGTGGGCCGCCGCAACGCTGGAAAGTCGAGCCTCGTGAACGCACTCGCTGGCGGTCCACGCGTCATTGTGAGCGAGATCGCGGGGACCACACGAGATAGCGTCGATGTCCGCTTTGAGCAGGACGGGCGCACATTCGTCGCCATCGACACCGCGGGCGTGCGCAAGCGCAAGTCATGGGCCGATGATGTGGAGTACTACTCGCATGCGCGGACGCAATCGGCGATCCGCCGCGCCGATGTCGCCATCCTGCTGCTGGACGCGACAGAACCGGCTTCGCATGTGGAGAAGACGCTGGCTGGTGAACTCGTCGAGGCCTACAAGCCAACGGTCATCGTGGTGAACAAGTGGGATCTCGTGCCGAAGAAGCGAACGCCCCGCGACTACCTCGACTACCTCGGTCAGGAGCTCCCGATGCTGGGTTTCGCCCCCATCGTGTTCGTCAGCGCCAAGACCGGTGAAGGCACGACCGACGCGATCTCGATGGCGTTCAACCTTCATACGCAGGCGAGCCATCGCGAGACGACGGGGCGTCTCAATGCGCTCATCCAGAAGATCCTCACGGAGCGGGGCCCGAGTTCGAAGTTGGGCACGAAGGCCAAAGTCTTCTACATCTCACAGATTGAGACGAATCCGCCGACGATTGCCATGGTCGTCAACAAGCCTGCGCTGTTTGAGGGCACCTACGAGCGCTACCTCTTGAACAGGCTCCGCGATGAGGTCCCGTACTCCGAGGTACCCATTCGATTGGTGTTCTCCGCGCGGCGACGCGAGGAGGTCGCCCCCGGGCAGCGCACCCGTGTGCGCAAGCCGAGAGACTCACGCGCGTGAGCATCCACCCTCTGCCAATCTTCGAGCGCGACGGCGATCCATCATTCCGCGACGCCCTCACCGACGAGGAGCGGTACGCGCGCTTGGCTCCGCCGACTTCGTTGGTTGTGCGCGGCGGTCGCATGAAGTGGGTGGCCGAGTACCCCTACGACGGCAAGGCGAAGCCCGGCTGCGGCACGAAACTTGTCGCGAAGACCCACCGGGGAACGGAACTCGTCGAGATGCTCACGACGGCGTGTTCGAACTCGGGATGTTCGAAGAGCGTCTCGAGACACGAGATGCTCGACTACATCGAGCACTCAGGCGGAAAGCAGTTCCCCTTCCACACCGACGGACGCATCATCCGCGTCGCGACGGCCGATGACCTCGCCCAGTGGTCGCGAGTGCAGGCAGAGGCGACTGCGCAATCGCCATCCGTCGAATCGATCCTTCAGTCGAGCGGCCTTCCCATGAAGTTTGTCGCCATGGAGCCCATCTTCGGCGGCGAACTCATCACCATTTACTACGCGAGCGAGGAGCGTGTCGACTTCCGTGCACTCCTCACAACGCTGGCGGCGGCGCTCCACGCGCGCATCGAACTCAGGCAGATTGGCGCGCGCGATGAGGCTCGGTTGACCGCTGACTACGAGAAGTGTGGGCAGCACTGTTGCTGCAAGAACTTCCTCAAGGTGCTCAAGCCGGTCTCAATGAAGGCGGCGAAAGTGCAGAAGGCCACGCTCGACCCGATGAAGATCAGCGGACGATGCGGGCGGCTCATGTGCTGCCTGCGCTACGAAGAAGAGACCTATGAGTCGCTTGTCGCGAAACTCCCGAAAGTGAAGTCGCGCGTGATGACTCCGGAGGGTGCCGCGACCGTCATCGAGACGAAGACGCTCGTTCAACTGGCGCTCGTCAAGCTCGATGCCACCGGTCGCGAAGCCGCGTTCGCGATCGAAGACATCTCGGCTCTGTAGGATCCCCTGCCCATGAGCGACACCCGCGCGAGCGCGCCGACGAAGACGCAGAGCTCTGGCGGCATCATCGACACGCTGCAGTCGCTCATTGTGGCATTCGTCTTCGCGATGGCGTTCCGCGGATTCGTCCTCGAGGGCTTCGTGATCCCGACTGGGTCGATGGCGCCCACGCTCATGGGCGCGCACATCCGCATCCACAGCCCTGCCACCGGCTACGAATACGCGGTCGATTCCGCCGACATCATCATGGCGCAACAGATGGGACAACGGCGCAACGACCGACCCATCTTCGACCCCATGATCAGCCGGCAGAGTCCGGTGTTGGCGATCCCGGGCGCTGAACTGGCGGCAGCCAATCGCATGGGCGACCGCGTCCTTGTCCTCAAGTACCTCGCGCCCCTGACGCATCCGACGCGCTGGGATGTCGCCGTCTTCAAGAACCCGACTGATCCGGTGGGCGAGGCGCCCTACTACATCAAGCGCATGGTGGGCATGCCCGACGAGACGCTTCTCATCGCCGACGGCGACATCTTCACGGGGGCGTTTGATGCAAAGGTCGACGACCTTCGCATCGAGCGCAAGCCCGAGATGGTGCAGCGCGCCGTGTGGCAGCCGGTGTACGACAGCGACTACGAGCCTGTGGAGGTGGAGCGAGTCGAGGCGGCGATGCGCCAGCGATGGCGCGGGTCGCCCTGGCGCCCAAGCGAGGGATGGGACACGCGCGGCAAACGCGAGTGGAAGTGGGATCGGAAACTGCCCGCGTCAATCGCGTGGAGCAATGAGACGCTCCCGTTGGACGACTGGAACGCCTACAACACATATCGTCGCGATATCCCGCTGTACCCGATGGCGGATCTTGCCATCTCAGCGGCCATCGATGCGGCAGAGCCCGCCGCGTTTCGCTGCACGCTTGACCTCTCCGCGCGCGGTCGCGTCTTTCGATTCGCCATCGGTGCCGGAACGGCCACGCTCTCCGTCATCGAAGCAGAGTCACAGGTGGTCGCCTCCACGGCGACGTTTCCATTCGCTCCGACTGCCGCGGGCGCCCCCCACCCAACAGGCCCGATGCGCCTCGAATGCTGGCACGTCGACCAGCGAATGAGTCTCTTCCTCGACGGCGACCTGTTGGGCTTTCTCGACTACGACTTCGGCGGACCCCTCAAGCGCATTCTCGCATCACACTTCGGACGAACGCTCGAACAGTATGTCGCCAACCCAACCGGTCAGCGGCCGACCCCAACAGCGATGGAGTGGCGCTTTGAAGGTTCGCCGTTCTCGCTCCGGCATGTGACCGTGCAGCGCGACCTCTACTACCGCCCAGATTTCCTGAGCGCGAACAATCAGTACCCCACCAACGGCACCGCGATCTCCGGATTGGCCTTCGGCTGCGACCCGATGAATCCAGCCCGACTTGGCCCGTCCGACCATCTCATGTTCGGCGACAACAGTGGTGCATCAAAGGACTCTCGGCTCTGGGGTCGTTCACACCCACTCGTGCTGCGCGAACTCGGGAACGATCACCCATTCGTGGTGCCACGAGAAATGCTCATCGGCAAGGCGTGGTCCGTCTACGTCCCCGCGCCCGTGGCGATGAGCTCGGGTGGTCGCGCGTTCATTCCCGACTTTGGCCGCCTCCGCTTCATCCGCTGAGCCCCGCCGCATCAGCGTCCCGACCGCGGACGCGATGATGCTCGCGTGCGCGTTCCTCTGGGGGATCTCCTTCGTCGCCCAACGCTTGGCCGCGCAGTCGATGGGTGGCATGCCGTTCACCTTCAATGCCGCGCGCTATCTGATCGGCACCGCGATTCTGGCGCCATTCGTGTGCCGCCTGGGTGCGCTGCGCTCGCGCGCAACATGGATCGGCGGCGCAGCCGCCGGTGCCGCAATGATTGCGGGGAGTTCGCTGCAGCAAGCGGCCATGCACTCAGTGAGCGCGGGGACCGCGGGATTCATCACCGGCACCTATGTCGTGTGGGTGCCCCTGCTGAGTCTCATCGTCGGCCAGCGTGTCGCACGGCGCGTGTGGATCGGCGTTGCGTTCGCGCTCGTTGGCCTCTGGATCCTCTGCATCGACGGTGAATTCAGCCTCGACCCGTCAGAACTCTTGCTCCTTGGTTGCGCGCTTTCGTGGGCGATCCATGTGCTCGTGATTGGGTGGGCGGCGACACGCGGAGATGTCTTCGGGATCGCGTTCGTGCAGTTCCTTGTGACGGCGATTGTGTGCACGGGCACGGCGATCGCCATCGAGCCCGTATCGGTGGCGATCGTTCAGGACGCCATCGGACCCATCGCGTTCGCTGGCGTGTTCTCCATCGCGATCGCGTTCACACTGCAGGTCTTCGCCCAGACTTCAGCGCCGCCTGCGCACGCCGCCATCATCCTCTCGCTCGAGTCGGTCTTCGCTGAAGTCGCCGGATCCGTGTGGATGCACGAGGGATTCGGGATGCGTAAGTGGCTCGGCGCGCTCCTCATACTCGCCGGCGCACTCGTGGCCACTGTCACTGGACCCCGCCCGCGCCCTCCTGAAGCGATTCGCCCGAGGGAAGCGGCAGCGGATTGATGCCATACCGCTGCTCGATCAGTTCACGCTCCAGCAGCTTGTAGGCCGTGAATCCGCTTGGCCACACCGCGATCTCGACGCGCCACGCGGTCGGGACGCGACCCTCCATGAGTTGGCGGACCGCGAGCTTCGCGCTCGCCGCGTCGCTGACAGGAATCCCCGTGCCCGATGGCTCCGAGAACGACTGATCTTTCTTCTCAACCTTCGCAAGGCTCACGCGTGCGTCGCCACAAAGAACAAGGACCGCCTTGCGCGCATCGGGCTTGAACCGAGCAACACGCACGAACTGAATCACGGTGTTCTGCCGCTTGCGGGCATCGTCGAGTCGCGCGAGTTCCGCGTCGAGATTTCGCTTCCTCTGCTCGGCCTCCTGAAGTGCGGCGGCGCTGGCCGCCAGTTTCGCGCGCGCGTTCTTCTCCCCTTCGACCTCCGCAAGCTTCTTCGTCCGCATCTCCTCGAGGCTGGCGAGCAGTTCCTGCCATCGCTTGATGAGGGCTGGATCGCCCGACGGTGGCATGGCGGCAAGTGCCTGCAGGAGCCCGGCGAGCGTCAGTTCGAGCGCCGCCGCGCGTGCCTCGAGTGCCGTGATCTCTGCCTCGATCTTCACCGGATCGACGGCCGTCTGTGTCCCCTTGGTCACTTTCGCGAACACGACAAGGCACAGCAAGATGAACATGATGACGCCGAGTGCATTGCAGAGCGCGTCGAGGAAGAGCTCGAAGGCATCGCTTGTGGCCGCTCTAGTTCCCGGGCGCCTTCGTCGGCGACGCCTCATGGGGCCGCCCCCGGGTCGACGGCTGGTGCGTCGAAGAATCCGCCCTCGCTCGCGTCCCACAGTTGCCAACCCACCTCATAGCCTCGGCCCCGCAGCGTGTCGCGGAGTGTGTTCGCGGGCGCGACTGCATCACTCCGCACAACGAGCAGTCCGTACCACTGGCTTGGTGGATGAGCCGCGAGTACCGCGTCGAGCGGCTCAGTCGCCGCGACCGAGCCTCTCTTGACGGGCGTCCCGGCGACATCAAGCTCGCCGAAGATGACACCGGACGGCGTGGCCTCGAGAATCAGCGGCAGCATGGTCTCAGCCACGCCAGACTGGTACCGAACGCGGCTCTTCATGACTTTGTCGGCGAGGTCTCTGCGGATGGCGTGTGCCTTGTCCGCGGCCAGCTGGGACTCCTTGTTGATGATGATGACCTGGTTTTCGCGCCGGATCGCCTCGCCCTCTGCCTCCGCACGGCGCCGTTCGATGGCGACGAGCCCCTCACGGTCCCTGGCAATGAGCGCATCGAGACGCGCGAGCTGGTCCGAAGTCACCTGCGGCCGCGACTTCGCTTCTTCGATCGCGGCGGTCGCCTCACTGATGGCGTGCGTGGCCTCTCCCACCCGCCGCTGGACCTGCGCCAGTCGATCGCTCGGGTCTTCTGAGGCCGCGCGCCGCGTCGATGCCGACGGGGTGTTGCTCAGCGGATCCAGCGCGAGAATCAGGCAAACAAGGATCATGATCCCCGTCACGCAGGCCATGATGTCCTGGAAGGAGAAGAAGGTCATCGGAGACTCGGATGCCTTCTTCGACATGGCGTGCGACCCTGGTCCCTACCAGTTCGTCAGCTTGAGCCGACTGATGATGTTGTCGTTGCAGTACGACGAGATGTCATCGAGGAGATCCTCCTCAAGCTTGTAGATGTAGGTCGTCGCCAGCTGCACGCCGACGGCCGCCACGAGTGCCACGAGCGTGGTGTTGAACGCCGTGGCGAGACCGCCGACGACAGGCCCGAGCTTGTCTCGGATCGACGCGACGCCGCCCGCCGCCTCCGTCCCTTCGGTGATGACATTCGTGAAGTTGCCGATGGCGATGCCAAGCCCAAGGACCGTACCGATGAACCCGAGCACGGGGATCGTCCAGATGAGGGAGCGGATCACCGTGTACGAGGAGTCGATCGCGGAACTGTCGCTGTCGGCCTGCGAGTCGAGCACCGCACCGACATCGCGGACTTCACCGATGTTTCCTAGATTCGAAAGCGAGAGCCACACGCGGTTGAAGAGAAGAAACTCGCGCGGCCGTGCCACGCGCCGCTTGAGTTCGGCAAGCACCTCCCCTGAAGTGCCCGGCGACAGCACGAAGTCGCCGCGTCGCGGAAAGATTCCCGTGACCTCGAGCGCGCGCCGCTGCACCTTCACCTTCTGCCACTTCGCGAACAGAATGAAGACGCACCACCATGTGAAGAGGATGCAGAGCCAGTTGGTCTGCCATCCGGAGGCGATGACATCCTCTAGGTAACTGCCCTTGAATGGGATGAGCGCGAGCCATGTCACCACGGTCAGCACCATTGCGACGGCGAACCAGAATGGGCCGTGCGTGCGGGTGTAGCGGCCGGTCGAGAGCCCGATCGCGCACTCGAGATCGCCGGCACTTGAGTCCAGCGGAGTCATAAGGGATGCCTCACTTTGTGTCTTGGCCATCGGACGGTTCCTCAGTGTGGGTCGTTGCGTCAAGGGTCATGTCTGATGTGGGCACGCGGCTCTCGCGCACTTCCCGCTCGCCAAGGTAGGCGCCGATGCACGACATCGCCACCACGGTGAGCGCTCGGACCGCGTCGAA
>SYGQ01000189.1 GCA_005799475.1 Planctomycetia bacterium
GGTCGCACATCATGGTGTTGCTGGAAGGCGGCATTCGATACGAGGAGGTCATTCGTGAGCGTGCCTGATGCGCTGAAGATCTGCAGGCGGCCACCGCGCGCGGCGCCTGGGTACGCACCAGCCGTGTGGACGGCGGGACGCACGAGAGTTCCATCGCCTCGCAGATACGCGACGCTCGCCGCACCGGCCGCACCAGTCCAAGTCTGCACCGCGAGGTGGGTCGTCGCGTCGTATGCCGTCGTCAGCGTGTTGCCCAATGTCGTCACGAGATAGCGCTTGGCCGCAACGGGGCACGATCCCCAACCACCAAGGAGCGCGGAGAGATCCGCGCCAGTCGTGGTGCCGTCGCCAGTGATGTCGCCGCCAACGCCACCCCAGTTGGAGAGGATCACACCGAGGTCGGCGCCATCGACCACGAGATCGCTGTTGAGATCCCCTGGGCACTGGCCCTGTGCCCTGCCAGACACCACAGTTGCCACGAGCGCCACCATGGCGAGCAGGCTTCCTGTGGCGTGAGTGCGCATCACACGAGTATTGCCCATGATGGCGACTCAGGGACGCATGACGGAAGATTCGCCTAGAAAAAGCGGCTGACTTTCTGCTGTCGATGCACCGGGGTCTAGTGTGCCTGCCATGCCGCGCAGGATGAGCGGCGCCCATGAGTCGCGTGTGCCACTCCTCGGGTGGATCGCGGGAGCGTTCACACTCGGAGCCGCCGCGTGGTCCGTGCGGCCGCACACCGGCCTTTGGGCCGACGGAGCCCGCGGTTGGACGGCGGGGGAACTGGCCGCCGTCGCCATCGTCGCGTGCCTTGGTGCAGGCGCATGGCGGCGGCGGCGGTTCGCGGCGCTGTGCCTCTTGCTTGCGGGCTGCGCGCTCCTTGGTGCTGCGCGAGTGGCGCAGAGCGATGCGCGCTGGGCACGCATGCTGGAGAGGTGGGGACTCACTGAAGCGACCGAGCGACGGCTGGTCCGCGTGCGCGGCGTTGTCGTCACCATCCCGCGTGCCGACGAGCGTGCCTGGAGAGAAGTACTCGAACGGGGCGACGCTCTCTGTGAAGATGTCCTCACCAAGTTCTCAGTGAGCGAACCGCGCATTCGCTTCGACATCGATCCCATCACGATCGAGCCAGCACCTAGCAATGCACTCGCCCCTCACGCTGACCTGCGGGTCCTTGTTGATGGCCTCGCCAGTGGTTGTCTTCCTGGCGACACGATCGATGTGATCGGCTGGCTCACCCCACTTGACACCTCCCGAAATCCAGGTGGCTTCGACACGCAGGCCTGGGGTCGATCCCGATCGATTGCCGCGACGCTCTGCGTCGCCTCGAGTGAACTGGTCACCCGTGTCGATGACGCGCCAGTCAGCGTGCGCGCTTTGGTGGCACGATGGCGGTCGTGGGTGGATGTTGTGCTGCGTGAGTCCATCGGTGAGGACGCACCTCCGGACGCGAGCGCGCTTGTCGCGTCATCGACGACTGGCGGCGTGTGGCCCGGGCTCTCGGCGGCGTCACTGCCCTTTCGGCGAACTGGAACACAGCATCTGGTCGCCATTAGTGGGTTCAACTTCGGGATCTTGGCGGGCGCGGCGCTCTGGCTGACCTCCCTGATCCGCGCGTCGACCGTCGCTTCGGGGATTGTGCTCCTCCTGCTCGCGATCCTCTTTGCGGCGACTGTTGAATCTGAAGTCTCATCCACACGCGCCGCGCTCATGGGGGCGATATCGGCCGCGGCCCTTTCATTCTCTCGCTCGCTGGTTCCGACCGTGGCGCTCGCGCTTGCCGCGCTCGTCATCTCTTGGAGCGATCCGCGCGCACCCTCCGAGCCCGGCTTCCAACTCAGCTTCGCCGCAGTCATCGGGTTGCGCGTGGGCGCCGGTCCACTGGCGCGCGTCTTCGCGTCTCGCGTTGGCGGGGTCGGAGTGGCTTCGGCGCTCGTTCGTCGCCTGTGTGTGCCGGTGGGGGCATCTCTGTCCGCGTGGACGGCCACGCTGCCCATTGTGTTGTGTCACTTCGGCGCATGCGCGTGGTTGTGCATCCCCGTCACGCTGACCCTCACACTCCCATTCGCGCTCATGGTTGTGAGCTCGAACGCCGCGATCGCACTCTCCAGCTTGAGCCCGATTCTCGGCACGACGATGGGCTGTGTGGCGATCCATTCGAGCCAAGCTGTCCTCGCGATCGCCAGATCTGTCGACACCCTTCCGGGCGCCATGCCCGCGTTACGCACCGTGCCGGTTGTGGATCAGATGGGAGATGCTGAGCTTCGACTTGACATGCTTGATGTCGGCGACGGCTCGTGTCACCTCATTCGGACCTCGACACATTCGGTGCTCTTTGATTGCGGGAGTCTCGACAGTACCCACGCAGGGAGCCGCGTCGTCGTCCCTGCGCTCATGGCGCTTGGTGTCACGAGACTCGACGCTGTCGTGATCTCTCATCCACACTTTGATCATTTCAGTGCGCTCCCCGAGGTCGCCACGGCATTTCGGGTTCCGCGCGTCATCGTCACAGGCGACTTTCTTGCCTGGGCCCGACGCGCCAAGAGTGCGCCAGCGGTGGCGCTCGATTTCGTGAGACTGCAGGGCACACGCGTCGATACGGCAGAAGCGGGGGGGGTCATCGTGTTCGGTGACTCACGGTGGCAGATCCTCAGGCCCCCCGCGGGCGTCGGCTTCACCGACGCGAACGAAGGAAGCCTAGTGGCCCGCATCGAGCATGGGAACAGATCGATTCTGCTTCTTGGTGACATCGGCCGTGAGTCCTGTGTGTCGCTGCTGACTTCGGGTGATCCCAAGTCGCTCGCCGGGATTGATGTGATGGAACTCCCGCACCACGGCAGCTTCCTCCCGCAATCAGCGGCGCTGGTGGAGCGGGTGAAGAGTTGTGTGCTCCTTCAGTCCACCGGGCCGCGGCGACTCCTGAAGGATCGGTGGATCGGGCACCTTGGTGATGCGACAAGACTCGTCACCAGCCGGCACCGCGCGTGTGCGGTGGAGTGGCACCCCAATGGATCGATGCGTGTGGGTGTGTGGACAGGCGAACACTATGAGTGGCGGGCCGTCAGATCAGCTCTGGCTGTCGGGCGCGACGAAGAGTCCACGCTCGAGAAGCACAGTGTCGCCCACAGGCCCGCCGGCCCCTTCCTCGAGATCAAACTCCAGAAGGCCCGCGTTGATCGGCACTCGGAGTGTCCGGTGTGGCACTTCCCGAGAGAGTGGCATCCTCGCCAGTTCGGTGTCGCCTTGGCGAACGACGAGCGTGCAGTCGGTCCACGGCGCCATCGAAGCGGGAATCGACACATCGGCGCAGAAGATGGTGAACCCCTGGGGGACTTCGTAGACCTGCCGCTGCGGCCCCCGGATTGAGATCGTGGCCGCGCCAAGTGGCGCCGACTCGCGCAGTCGTTTGGGTGTCGAAACCGCCGCGCGTGGAAGTCCCGCGGCCCGAGATGGGCCAACCAGCGCAGTCAGTTTCGCTAGTGGAAGCAACCGGTTTGGGTGTCGCTCGATGGCCAACACATCCTCGGCCAGCAGTGTGAGTGATGCACCTCCGACGGCAAGATCGACGCCCGACAAGACGAATGCGGCCCCAGGCACACCGTCAATCGTGTCGCCGTCGAGCACTGACCCGTCTGCAGTCCACACGCGAACATCATGGCGGACGGTGGCCTTGCTCACAAGCCAGATCGCCGCAACCCGGTTCAACTCGACCTCCTGGCGTTGGCCCTTCACATCAATCGTGAGCGGGCTGTCCCAAGAGTCGATGAATCCCTCGATCCTGTCGCCGTTGCGAAGGACGACCGTGTCAGCGTCACCGCCGCGTGTGTCCTGCGACGAAGAATCGAACTGCATCCACGCGACGCGATCCACTGGCACATCGATGAGCCCGAGCGCCGGATGCTTCCACCGCACTGTGTCGCGCCCTTCGCGATCGATGAATCCAGCGAATCCCCCCACAAGGACCTGGCCATCGCTCAGGTGCATCGTTGTGATTGGAACGCTCGTGGGGGGCGTTGGGTCGATCACTCGTCGAAGCGCGAGTGCTCCGGTGAAGACATCTGTGGTCGACTGGTTCCGAACGGCTCCTGATTCGTCTTGGATGCCGCCAGCCCACTCACCGCGCTGACTCAGTGCCTCCCATGAAATCCCAGAGCGGTCAGCCGTCGCCGAAGCGGCAGGAGCACACGCGAGCACGGTCGCCGCGAAGAGCGATGGCGGATGGAGTCGCTTCGCTCGCATCGATCAGCGCTGGAAGATGGGGAGGAACCGATTTGGCATTTGGAGCACGATGAGCGCCATAGCGGTTGCATACGCGTTGCCTGCTTGGTGATCGACCCACGACCCATCCTGAGCCTGCATTCCAAGCAGTTCCTCACGCGCGCGCTCCCACCATTGACTCCACCACTCCCCGCCGGCGAGGTACATCGCCTGCGTCGTGTAGTACTGGCCATAGAAGTAGTGGGCCTGCATCTGTGGTCCGCCATCGGCAAGCATGGCATTCACCCGGAGGTAATCCAGTCCACGGACAATCGAGTCGTCTTCGTAGACGCCCGCGTAGAAGAGGCTCGCCACACCAGCGGCAGTTCTCGGCCATGCGCTGGTACCCGGCTGGCGCATGTAGCGGAAGCCCCCGTCAGGGTTCTGACAGTCGCGCACATACCGCACCGCGCGATCGATGGCGTCCTTGGGGATTCTCAGGCCGGCGTTCCGCGCGCTCCGAAGCGCCATGACCTCACAGATCGTGACGGATACATCCGCGTCGTATGGGACGGGGTTGTAGCGCCAGCCACCCTCGTCGTTCTGACTATTGAGGATGAGGTCGACCGCCCTGACGAGGGCATCACGAACCCGCACATCCTGTGTCGTCATGCCGTAGATCTCGCCGAGGAACAGCGTCGCGAATCCGTGGCCGTACATCGGCCCCGTCGTTCCATCGGCCGCAAGGAGCCCGCTCTCGGACTTGTTTGCAAGGACATAATCGAGCGCCTTGGCGACCTGTTCTGAGTACTTCCCGCGACCCGGAACATGTCCATCGGCCATGAATGCGAGTCCGCACAACGCGGCGATGCCGACATGCCGACCGTAGCGCCCTCGACCGAAGGACCCATCACCATTCTGCGCTGACGCGAGGTAGACGAGCCCTCGTTCGATGGCGGCGGTGAGTTCTGGAGTGATCTCGCCTCGGGCGGGTCGATTTTCTGCTCCCAGGCCGAGTGCGAGTGGCTTCGACGACGGGGCATCTTGGGCCATCACAGACGCCGCGAGCAACACCGCAAGCGTCGCTGTCACTTCTTCGCCTCTTGCGCGATACGGCGGTAGTACGCCTCGGTCATTTTCCTGTAGACCGACGACATCCGCTCGCGGGTTCCTTGGCGCAGTATCTCGCGAGTGCGCGGAGGAAGGCTCCCCCACTCCGCTTCGGTCTCCTCCAAGATGCCGCCTTCGATGGTCGCCTCGACTGGCGGCGCCTCCCCTGGGTTGTTGCCGGTGCCGGCTTGCGGGGATCCATCTTGCGCACCCTGCGCACCACGCGCACGATCGTTCGCCGCCTGGCGACGCTTCGCTTCCTCAGCGTCACTGCCGGAGCCTCCGGGTTTCTTCTGCGCGCCGGGTTGGTTTTCTTGCTGCCCAGAGCGACCCGACGCGGAACTTGATGCACCCTGACGCCGTTGTTGCTGTTGTTGCGCAGAGTCAATGAGGGCGTCGAGCCGAGCGAGAACATCCTCTTGGAGCCTTTGGACCGAGAGTCCAAGCTCCTGTTCCCGCAAGAGTGTGGCACTTCGTTTCATTGAATTGATCGCCGACTCGAGTGTGCTCTGTGCCTCGCCTGCCGACAACGACCTCGCGAGTGTTTCACGCTGAGCGCGCGCACCTTCGGCGGCGGCCGCGTCGGTGTCGCTTTGGGCGATCCCCAGGAGATCGTCCAGCGACTTCTCTGGTGGCGACGGCTGGGGCACTTCCTGTGGCACTTGGGTCAGCGCGATCACCGTGGCCATCATCACGAGCGAGATCATGGTTCACTCTCCTTCGGCTTTGGTGGGTCGAGCGCTTCAGCGCCATCATTCGGATCGCCTGCCTCGGCAGGTGGGGGGGATTGGGTCTGCATGCGGCGTTCCACCGCCTTTCGAAGTTCGTCGGCGAGCCGCGCCGCGTTCTCTTGTCGCGTCGCAAGCATGCCCAGTGCCTCTGGCGAAGCACCCGAAGCCTCCGCACGGCGCGTGCGCTCGTAAATGGTCTTCTGGAGAGACCGCAGAACCTTCAACTCGGCGAGTGGTGGAATCGCTGGCTCGCCCTCCTGTGGGCCACCTCCACCTCCGGCACCGCCGCGTTGGTCCTGACTTTGCTCTGGGTCCGCAAATGGGTCATCCTTCTTTCGGGCTGCTTCGTCGAGGGCGAGCGCGAGACCCTTAAGGATCACGAGCAAGTCCCCTTCGACCTCAATCGCACGATCGAGTGGCGGACCCTCACGAAGTGCGTTGGCGGCCTCCGCTGCAGCCTCAGTGGCAAGCAGCGACGCTTCCATGAATGTGGCTGATGCCTTGACATCCTCAGACTCTTCCGGAATCGCCTCCAGCGACAGACGAATCTCGTCCTCCGCCAGCGCGAGGCGGCGCGCCTCCACGAGCGCCCTGCGCTCAGAGTTCTCTTCGCCGAGCGCGGCGGTTGCGGTGAGGATCCCTTCTTGGGACTCAGCGAGGGTTCGGTAGCGCTGTGAGAGTTCGCGCATGCGCTCCTCGCGCTGCGCGTCCTCGGTTCGCCGCTCTTGCTCGCGCGCGGCTGTGAGCGCTTCCTTGAACAGCGAAGTCGCCCTTGCCAGTGCTTCGTGCCCAGCGCCCACCTGCGCCGGAAGTGCGAGAAGTGCACCAGCGGCTCGGCTCTCGCTCTCGGCGCCTCGTTCGACGAGCCGCACAACCCGTTGAGCTTCAGGTCCAGTGGCCCGCCCGTCCTCTGCAATCCCAAGCGCGTTGCGCGACACGGCGGCCGCCTGCTGACCAACCGTCGATGCCTCGCCCGCAACCGATCCTTGGAGCTGAATCCCTTGTTCCTCGACGCTCTCAGCGTCTTTCACGAGCGCCTCGATGGCGTCGGCCATTCCTGCAAGCCGACGGCGCAGTGTCGCGGTGCGCGACTTCTCGTCGTCGGCCAAGTCCTCCATCATCTGCCGAATCGTTGCCATGGCCGACGCTGACGCTTGCCGAGCTTCGTCAAGGTGGTTCTCCCGTGTGGCTTGCTCCGCTTGCTCAAGTCGCGTCGAGACGGCCTCGCTCTCTCCGCGCTTCGCCGCCTGTTGGAGGTTGGCCGCACGCGCGGGATCACTCTGTGCGACCTGCGCGCCTCGCTCTTGGAGTTCCTCCACCGCCTCGGTGGCAACCTGCGCCGCTTGTCGCGTGCTCTCGGCGGCACGATCGAGCGCGGCTGCCTCGTCTTCTCCAAGTTCCTCCCGTGGACGACCGATCGTTCGTGCGCCAGCCTGACTCCGCGCGTCGTCCGCACGGGTGATCGCTTCGGCGACTCGCTCGAGCGACTTCGCCGCCGCCCATGCGTCCTTGTCTCGGTCGAGGAGTGCAGCAAGATCAGCGAGTTCACTGCGCACTTCGGACTGCTTGGTGCGCGCTTCTTCCATGGCAGCGTTGCTGGACTTCGCATCCGTGGACCCCGAGGCGCGCTGCAGCGAGTCGCGTGCAGTATCGCTTCCCATCTGCGCCGCCTCGAGGATGTCAGCGGCCGCCGCCAGAAGGCTCTCAGATGCATCGTCGTGGACGCGGTTTCTCTGTGCGCGCTGTTCGATCGCGCCAAGTGTGTTCCGGAGTGCCTTGATGCGTTCACTGATCTCGGATTGTGGGCGGAGTTGCGTCATCGCGTCTTCTGCGCGATCAAGCAGCGCCCGCTCCCGTTCGTCGATACGAAGTGCGCCTTGCCGCAACGCCGCGAGCGAGTTGCGAGTCTCCTCGTCGAACTGTGCCCGGTTGAGGACACGGATTCGGCGGATCGACGAGCGTGTGGGCTCGCGTCGCGCGCCATCGCGTGTCAATGCATCGGCAGCAAGGCAGCTGACCTCGAAGATGTCACCAGGCGCCGCCTTGACCTCTTCCAAGTCCAGTGTGCCATCGACTTCAGCCTGAAGCACCATGTGCGCCTCAACACGAGCGATCTCCTTCGCCCAACCCTCACCGCGCCTGGCGTTGAGTGACAGCCAGACGACACCAACATCGTCGCGCGCCTCGGCCCGGAGTGGGACGACCGCTGACGGGAGGACCGTTTCGTCTGCGGATGGATCGATCATCGTGGCTTCGGGTGCCGCGTCGGTAACGACATCCGTCGTGACAATGATGTCCTCCACATTTCTGACTCCATGGCCGTCAACAAGGTGCAGCGTGAGGACCCGGGACACATCAGCGGTCCACTTGAGGTGCCATCCGTCTGGACCCGCTGTGATGGTGAGCCCAACTGGCGCGCCAACGATGCCCTTGGGCATCCCCGAAAACAAGAAAGTCCGCTCACGCCACGCCTCACCATCTGCTGTCGGAATCGGTAGCCGTGGGACGGTCTCAATGAGTAACTCGATCGTCGATCCTTCGAGGATCGGTTGTGGCACCTTGCCACGGGCATCCATGGCACGACCAAGGTCGAAGGTCTCAGGCACGCTCGACGAGGCATAGGGTGGTGGTGTCACTGTGGCCTTGACCGATGAGACAGTGGGCGCGTCCACAAACTCGATGCGCTGCGGCCGTGTCTCCATGTCGCGTGTGAGGAAGACGAACTCGATCGCATCGGCACCTGGCTCGATGAGCCGTTCGAACCGAGTCTCACCTTGGTGCACCATCGATATCTCGCCCCACTCACCGGTGGCGCCAGAGCTGATGGTCCGCACACGAACCCACACTGGCTCGCTGATTGGATCGCCCTTGAAGAGGTCGGCTCGCAGTGCGAGCGAGGTACGGTGTGGATGGTGTGTGGCGAAAGTCGTGCTTCGCACACTGGTCCGCGCTGGCCACTCTGCATGTGTCCATGGGGTGACGAACCGCTGCAGGCCGGTCAGCGCGAGTGTCGGAGCCATGACCGCGAAGATCCCCCAGATCCCGAGCACCGCAGCGAGGCCGAGCGCCTCGCGACGAAGTCGTGTGACGGAAACAAGTCGACGCAGGAGGTCGTGCGGCGCGAGGGCACTCGCGCTCTGGGCGACAGCATGGGCGAGCGCACTCCCCTCATGTTGCGATGACTGCGCGAACTCGACACCAGACGCCAGTCTCCCGCGAGATGCTGCACACTGACTCTCGATGGACAACGCAAGGGAAACCACACTCTCTCTTGCAACGAGCGTCGGGCTCACCCATCGTCGACCTAGCCACAGAAGCCACCACGCCGCGGCGAAGAGGAGGACCCAGCGCACACCCTCTGGAAATCGCACGAGTGCATCAAGCGCCACACAGGCACTCATCGCCAAGATGACAAGGCGTGCGACGATGACACAACCTTCGGCGACACGGATCCTTCGACGCGTCGTGGCGGCTCCAGTGAGCTCATTTGGGAGGTCTCGTGACACGGTCATGCTCAGTCGAAATCCTAGGCCAATCGCAGTCGTCGCCGACCAATCCACTCAGCGAGGAACAGTGTGAGAACAGCGATCAGCGCGGCCGGAGAGTTCCAGATGGGGTCGATGATGGCCTGTTCTTTCGTGAGCGCACGGCGAGGCAGGAGCGTCTCAAGCCGGTTGAGTTCCGTCGGCGCGAGGACTGCTCCGCCAGTTCGCGTCGCCAGATCCGCCAATTGCGCGTGGTCGGTCTTTGGATCGAGAAGTTCCGCGTCGCTGCGCGTGACCTCAACGACCTGCTCGAGAATCCCCGTCCGCGAAGAATCGACATGGATCCGCCAGGCGCCCGGACTCTCTGGTGTCCAAGCGCCCACCCACTGCGCGCCGCTGCGCACAAGTTGGATCGATTGTCCAGACACTGTGCCCGATGAGTCGAGAGGCTCAGCGCGCGCCTCGAGCGGTGCATCGCCTGCCACGCCACCAGCCTTCGCATCCTGAACCTCCACTCGGATCAGTGCGGGTGCGCCCGCCTCAGGGCGGCGCGGCTCCGCGACGAGTCGGAATGGGCGATCGTCTCGCTGCACCGACCCTCGTGCGAGATATCGGATGAACTGGATCCAAAACCGTTCTTGGTAGGTCTCGCCGATGCCGTGCCGCCAACGCCATGTCTCGTCAGTCCCCACGAGCACAATGACGCCGGCCCCGTATCGCATCGAGACCACAAGCGCCGTCGGGTCGACACCCGATCTGGTCTGCGCTCGCGCAAGGACTTCGGTCGCTGGCTTCAGTGAGTCTTGGTCGATGTGAAGCGCCCACTCAAGCCCTCCACGGTCGCCGTCACGACCGAGTGACACTGGCCACTCGTCTCGCGCGCCTTCACCGAGTTGGAGGACGCCCCCGCGGAGGGCTGCTGCGGTCGGTTCGAGAAACACCATCTCGTCCACGCGCTCAGGAATGCCTCGAATGGGGAGGAGGCTCTCAAGGTCCGTCCCGCGCCACGATCCGGGGGTTGATCGCTCGCCGACAATCCAAAGAAGCCCAGCGCCTCGTTCATTGACGGCTGATGCGATGTGCTCGATCTGTGTCTGCGAGAGGCTGCTCCCAGGCACATCACCAATGATGAAGAGGTCGTAGTCCTCGAATTCATCGGTGGACTGAGGAAGGCGCTCGAGTGGTGCGTTGCCTTCTTGCGCGAAGTCCCGATCCGCCGAGAGCAGCATGACGGAGCTCTCGAGTGATTCCTCTCGAATCAGGAGATTCTTGAGATAGCGATACTCCCAGCGTGGGTAGCCCTCGATGTAGAGCACGCGAAGTGGGCGATCAACAAACTCAATCTCGATCGATCGCTCGTCGTTGCCTCGGACGAGGTCGTCGCCGCGACCTCGCACACGGACCATCCACTTGGTCGAACCCGCCCCTGGACTTGCCCCTGTGAGAACCGCATCAGCGTGGTCACCTGTGAACTCGGCCGGAGTCATCGTGACCGTGTCGATGATCCGGCCTGACTCCACATCGACCAGCTCAACTTCGACCGGGCCACTTGGGACACCACCAGCGCACTCAACGCGCGCCACAACAGGCACATGGTCGCGCACAAACGCTCGCGGCGCCGCCTCGAGCTCTGTGATGGAGAGATCTGTGACTGGCTCCGCTGACCCAACTGGGACTACAAAGACCGGCAGTGCACGGGCCTGAAGGGCGTGAATGACTTCGCGATCGATGGGGCGCGGTGTCTTCCCGTCGGAGATGACAACGATGGCGCTTGCGGGTCGGCCCACAAGGCGTCTCAGTGCACTCTCGATGGGAAGACTCAGATCTGTCGTCCACCCATCCGCCGACGCGGGCGCATTTGGATCGAGGTCAAACGCCGATGCGTGAAAGCCCAGCCAGACAATCTCCCGCGTCGTGTCGATCCGTGACCACACATCGTCACGCATCACCCTCTGTGCGACACTCTCTCTCGCCAGTGGACGACCAGCCTCGTCGCGTTTGTCTTCGATGCTCATACTCCGGCTCCGGTCCACGAGCACGGCCACCCAGTCGGGTTCGCTCTCGAACACCCCGAGACGAAGGAGTGGTCCAGCTGCGAGCGACACAAGGAGCAAGATGAGCGCCGCGCGAATGGCCGCGAGTGTGACCCGAGACCTTGGCGTTCCTATGACTCGCCGGTAGCTCCACCAACCAATTGCGACTGCGGCGACCCAGGTGAGAAGCCAGACCCAGTCGGCGAGTGGATACTGCCAGGCGAACTCGAGGCCGGTCGATCCGTGTGGGATGGACTCGATACCAAACAACCAGCGCATGATGGGTGTATTCACACGGTCCCCGTGTGATGGGTGGGGCCCGACCCAATCGAGGCTGATCGTGCGAGAGCGCTCTCAGTGATGGCGAACACCACAAGCGCCCAGAAGAACCATGGCGCGATCGACTCACCACTCAGTGCGACCGCCACTGGAAGTGTTGGCGTCTCGCCCGCACCCGTCACTTTCCGCCTTGCCTCCTGTGCGAGGTCACCCTGTGCGATCGTGCAGCCAATCCCACGAAACATCCCCGTCACGGCGTCAGGTGGTGTTGGTGCGACGCGCGCTGCATCGGCGTCGATGTTCACAATGACCCAACCGACCCCAACTCCAACACCGTCTTGTGCTTGGTAGACCCCAGGACGAGTGAGTGGCTGAGCGAGTTTCCCTTGTGGA
>SYGQ01000190.1 GCA_005799475.1 Planctomycetia bacterium
GAGCGGCATCCGCGCGAGGCCTTCACCGAAAAACTCGACGAACTTGTTGACGACGCCATGCGCGCGCAGCATCTCGGTCACGCGCAGTACAAGGTCCGTCGCCGTGGCACCCTCGGGTAACGCGCCGGTGAGCCGCACGCCGACGACCTCGGGAATCAGCATGTAGATCGGCTGCCCGAGCATGACCGCCTCGGCTTCGATGCCGCCGACGCCCCACCCGAGCACGCCGAGCCCGTTGATCATCGTTGTGTGGCTGTCGGTGCCAACCACGCTGTCGGGGTAGATCGTTCCTGCGTTCTCCCAGACAACCTTCGCGAGGTACTCGAGATTGACCTGATGCACGATGCCCGTTCCTGGTGGCACCACGCGGAAGTTCGCCAGTGCGCCCTGTCCCCACTTGAGGAAGCCGTAGCGCTCGCCATTTCGCTCAAACTCGCGCTCGTTGTTGATCGTCAGGGCGACGCCAGTTCCGAATGCATCCACCTGCACCGAGTGGTCAATGACGAGGTCACACGGCACAAGCGGATTGACCTTGCTCGGGTCGCCCCCGAGCCGTTTCATCGCGCCGCGCATGGCGGCGAAGTCAACGACACACGGCACTCCCGTGAAGTCCTGCAGCACGACGCGACCGGGCATGAACGGGATTTCGTCGACGCTCGGCGTGCGGGGGTCGTAGTTCGCGATCGCCTTGACATGGTCGGGCGTGTAGACGCGGCCGTCCTGATTCCTGAGCACGCTCTCGAGCAATACCTTGATGGAGCAAGGCAGGCGGTCGACGGGACCGACGCCCTTGAGCGCGTCGAGGCGATAGATCGTCCGATCGCCAACGGGGGTGCCCAGACGAAACTTCGCGTGAAATGGGTCGTGGGTGGTCACGGGGAACTCTCCGATGTTCGATCTTACGCAGCGCGGCGGGCTGCGGCGGGCGCACGCGTCATGATGTGCCAGCGAGGCGACGAACCCGCGACATGAAGTTGGACTTGATGTTGGCGTGCAGACCGTACACCACGGCACCGTAGATGAGCGATGCGCCAATGGCCCCGAGCAGAATCGAGAGCGTGCGCCCCTGCGCCGAGCCGAGGCTTCCCTCAATCATTGACGGCTCGACCGCGGCGAGCGCCAGATTGAGCGGAATCGCGGCACTCACGACTGCGCCGAAGTAAGGCACGGTGGATGACGCCGCGCCGCAAAGGCCCATGGGAAGCGCGAAGACCATGACCACTCCCGCTGCGGCAAGAACCGACCCAATCGTCCCCCGAGACTTCACCGACCACCCAAGCCCCACCATGACGCACAGTGCCGTGAAGGCCGTGAGCACGATGGGAAGCGCCACGGCGGCCTCGGGCAGCACGAAGGGAACCGCGGCCATGCCGGTTCCAAACCTTTCCTGCACCGTCCATGGGACGCCGGAACCGAGGCCGTTGGTCATCGAAAAGGTAGCCGCGAGCGCCAATGTCACGCTCGGGACCGCGATCAACGGTGCCAGGTACTGAATGAGACCGCGGAGTTTGCCGGAGATGTATGCCCCGGGCTGAATCGGCGTGGTCAAGAGGATGTCGAGCGACTTGTCCTCCCGTTCGCGGCTCACCGACGACGCGCTCATGTTGAGCGCGGCGAGCACCACCACCAGGATTTCGGCGCCGAGGATGGCCGCGAGCGCCATCCGAGACTGGCTGAACGAGAGCGTTCCCCCACGGGTCAGCAGCAGCACGCCGAGTCCCACCGCGAGCGCGGCACCCAAAAAGATCCACCGCGCGGCACGGCGACCCAAGGTCTGCCCGCGCAGGTGAACCTCTCTCCACGCGATGGGATTGTGGCTCACATGACGCGGTGGTCGATCACTGGTGGCTGACGAATCCTTGCCCGAGCCACCGACGAGGGCGGCACCGAGCCAGCGCACCCTCAGTGTCGAGTACACGATAAAGGCCACCGAGAGCAGCGTCGACACCACGAGCTGCGTGGCGATGGGCGAACCCATCCACGCCCGCACGATCGAGAGGTGACCCGTGCCCGCAAACTCGCGCGGCGCGTACTGGTTCGGGGCGATCAGCACTTCAAGAGTGAGGAACGGATTGAGCGGCGTCAGGATCGTCGTCATGTCGGTCGCGCTGCCGACCGCCATCGGTGCGCGGAGGCTGCGGTCGATCGCGTAGGTCGCGAACAGGTAGAGCACAATCGATGAGTAGAAGACGAAGACGGCCCGCCGACCGGCCGAGCGCGTCGCGCTCAGCGTGATCGCGATCGATCCCATGAGGAGTGCGCTGGAGGCGGCGATGGCGTAGCTCTCGAAGATGGCCGAACCAGGGACGCCGCCGAAGAGCTGCGTGACCGCGAACAGCGGCAGCGAGCCTGCGAGCAGCGCAAAGACAAACGCGAGCCGCCCGAAGAGGTTCCCGAGCACAATCTGGAGCGAACTCAGTGGCGTCGTCAGCATGACATCCCATGTGTTCGGGTTCGCTTCCTGCGCAATGACGCCCCCAAGAAACACCGGGGCGAGCACGCAGATCAGGAACACCTGCCCGTAACTCACGATCGCGAACGCCGACGCACCGCGCTGCGCAAGCTCTCTCAGCGTCGAGCCCGCGCCCAGAAGCGCAATGAGGAGGATGAGCACCATGACCGCGAGGTACCCCGAGCGGATCAGGAGGTGGCGCGGTCGACGGCTGCCTCCCTCAACAATGCGGACGACGATCGGGTTGAGGGGCAGAACCCGAAGCAGCCGGTCGACGAGTCCAGCCATCTCAGGCGATCGTAGCCATGCGGATTGCGAGGGGTCACCGGCGACGCGTAGGATGGGACGGCCGCAGGTTCATCGGCGGCACCTTTGACCAACGGGAAGGCGTCGTGCCGACTCGCTGGATGACCGGGAATTCCCGGCGGGCCACGCGCCCGATAGATCCGACATGGCGACCCAGCCCGAGCTTGTTGAACTGACTGTTGTCGAAACGCTGATCATTGCGGCGGCGCTGCTGATCGGTCTCGTGGGGGGCGGACTCGCGATCGGAGCCCTCACCGGACGGAGCCTGCGCCACGCGAAGGAGCGAGGCGAAGACATCATCCGATCCGCGGAAGTCGTCGCGAGCGACAAGGCCAAGGACACTGCTCTCAAGGCCGAGCGCGCTGCCGCAGCGCACCGCGGCGTGGTCGACCAAGAAGTCAAGGCCGCGCTCGAGAGCGTCCGCGAGAGCCAAACGCGCAGCCAGCGGCTTCAGGAGACCCTTGAACGAAAGCTTGAGCAGATCGAGCGCGGTGAGGCGCGCACGAGGGGGATCGAGGAACAGGCGCAGGCGAAACTCGCCGCAATAGAGGAGGACCGGGCCTCGCTCGCGGCGGCCAACGAAGAAGCGTCTCGGCGGCTTGAGGCCATGGCGGGGCTCTCGCGCGACGAGGCGCGCGCGATGTTCCTCGACGAGGTTCGCACACGGAGCGCCAGGGACGCGGCGGCTCTCGAGCAGCGCATCGTGGAGGAGGCGGAGGGGCGTGCTTCCGCTCGCTCACGGGAAATCACCGTCATGGCCATTCAGCGCTACGCGGCGGATGTGGTGAGTGAGTCGACAATCAAGACAGTACGGATCGCTAATGACGACATGAAGGGTCGTGTCATCGGCCGCGAAGGGCGCAATATCAAGGCGATCGAAAAGTTGACCGGCGTGGACATCCTCATCGACGACACGCCTGGCATCATCACCGTCTCGTGCTTCGACCGCGTTCGACAGGCCATCGCGGCGGAGACCCTGCAGCGTCTTGTCACCGATGGACGCATCCATCCCTCGCGCGTCGAAGAGGTCGTCGAGCAAGTTCGAAAAGACATCTCGCAACGCGTCGTGCAAGCCGGGACCGAAGCCGCGCTCGAAGCCGACATCCGCGGGCTTCACCCCAAGCTCATCGAGGCGATGGGACGACTCTCGTTTCGCACGAGCTACGGGCAGAACATTCTCAAGCACTCGCTGGAGGTTGCATTCCTCAGCCAGTTGATCGCCGATCAACTTGGACTCGACGGGGCGATGGCTCGCCGCGCTGGATTTCTCCACGACATTGGCAAGGCGATGGATCATGAAGTCGAGGGTGGCCACCCGGCCATCGGGATGGAGTTCGCCGCGAGGCACGGCGAGAAGTCCGAGGCCGTCCTCAACGCGATCGGCGGGCATCACAGCGATATCCCCACCACAACGCCCTACACGCCCATTGTCATGGCGGCCGACGCTCTCTCTGGGGCGCGGCCGGGCGCGCGCCGCGAGTCGATGGAGGCCTACATCAAGCGACTCGAGCAACTTGAGGCCATCGCGTACGAGCAGCCCAATGTCGTCGAGGCCTACGCCGTCCAGGCCGGGCGCGAGGTTCGTGTGATTGTCGATGCGGGAAAAATCGACGACGCAACGACGCACGCGATCGCAAGCGCCATCGCCAAGCGGGTCGAGCATGAGATGACATTCCCCGGCGAAATCAAGGTCTCTGTGCTCCGCGAGGTGCGTGCCGAGGCCACGGCGCGATGAGTTGACGCGGCTAGCATCGCATCAGAGGAGCCACAAATGAACGACCTCCCCGAACACGAACCGACCTCGCCCCCTAGGTGGGGAACCATCCCTCCTGACGCGCCGCTCGACGCGGCGACACTGGAGGCCGCGCGCACAAAGAAGATCCTCGCGGGTGTCCTCGCGATCGTTCTCGGGTGCCTGGGTGCCCACAAGTTTGCACTGGGCTTTCTCGGCACAGGCTTCGTCATGCTGGGCGTGTCGATCGTGGGGAGCGTCGCAAGCTCCTGTCTCTGCCTCCCCGGAGTTCCCGCGTATGTCATGGCGCTCATCGGCCTCATCGAGGGGATCATCTATCTCTCGAAGCCCGATGATCAGTTCTACCGCGCCTACATCGCCCGACGACGGACCTGGTTCTAGCCGTTGCAGACCCTCTCAGAGATCCGTGCGCTCCTTGAAACGCGCGGGATTCGTCCTCGGCATCGGCTCGGACAAAACTTCCTTCACGACCAAAACCAGATCAGGCGGCTTGTCGCGCGCGCGCGGATCGCGCCCGGAGACCGAATCCTCGAGGTGGGCCCGGGAACAGGGACGCTGACCGAGGCGCTCATCGACGCTGGAGCAACGGTCATCGCCAGCGAGATTGACCCCGAGATGATCGCGATACTCCGTGATCGCGTTGTCCCGCAGGGATCATCGAGGCTTCGGATCGTCGAAGGTGATTGCCTCGACGGAAAGCGCGCACTCTCTGCGGCGCTCACGCTCGCACTCGCTGAGTCATTCGCCGGAGCGCCCTTTCGCCTCGTCGCCAAC
Organism: Planctomycetia bacterium; assembly: GCA_005799475.1. GTDB lineage: Bacteria > Planctomycetota > Phycisphaerae > Phycisphaerales > SM1A02 > F1-60-MAGs104. Next base: position 5,286 of record SYGQ01000190.1, read on the forward strand.
CTCCCCTACCACGCGGCCACGCCGCTCATGATCCTGCTCCTGACGACGCGTCCAGACTGTGTGGGCCAGTTCGTGACGATCCAAGCCGAGGTCGCCGACCGACTGACCGCAACGCCAGGCTCGCGCGACTACGGTCCACTGGCGGTGTTCGCCACGCTCTTGGCATCCACTGAACTCATCGGCAGTATTCCGCCTTCGTGCTTCTGGCCCGCGCCGGAAGTCACGAGCGCGCTCCTCGCCATCGAACGCCGCACCGATGCGCCGCCGTTCGACCCCGTCGCACTTGGCGACTTCATGCACACCATCTTCTCAAAGCGGCGAAAGCAACTCGGGACGACGCTGGGTCGTGACGGACCATGGCCTCTGGGCGTTGAGCCTTCGATGCGACCCGAAGATCTCTCCGCCACTCAGATTCTCGCGCTCATGATGGCGCGAACGACGAACTGACTTCGAAGCTCGCGCCGCGCCGATCTTCACGGACCCACTTCACAGCATTGCGGAACACTCGCAGTCCCAGCGGTTCGTCATGCATCGCTTCAGGCACGAGCCGCGTCCAGTTCGGATGCTGCGTCCACCTCGTGGAGCGCTCCGGGTGCGGCATCAGGCCGAACACAAGGCCTGATGCGTCGCAGATCCCCGCGATCGACCTCGCGGAGCCATTGAAGTTCTCGGAAGCGTGATAGCGGATCGCGACCTGCCCGGACGCGTCGAGGCGATCCAAGACCGGCTCTGGTGCGACGAAGCATCCTTCGCCATGCGCGCTCGGGAGGACATCACCGGGGGACTCGACGGAAAGACCGCGCGTCCAGATGCAGATGGTCTGACGAGGAATCTCGACGCGGGTCCATCGGTCGGAAAAGCGCCCTTCCGTGTTCTGGACGAGCGCGACTGTGGCGCTGGCGGCGGCGTCAGGCCACACGCCGTCGGCATGATGCGGCCCAGGAAGGAGCCCCGACTGGACCGCGATCTGAAATCCGTTGCATGGGCAGATCATGGGAACACCGCGGACGACCGCGTCGCGCAGCGCACCGTAGAGACACTTGGCGATCATCGCTCCCATGATGCGCCCGGCGGAGATGTCGTCGCCGAAGCTGAATCCCCCGGGGAGCCCGATCAGATCGTAGGTGGCGATGCGGGCCGGCTCGCGCGCGAGAGTCTGAAGGAGTTCGCTCTCGGGCTCGGCGCCCGCCTGCGCGAATGCGTGACCGAGTTCGTGGTCACAGTTGATCCCCGGTGCGGTGATGATGAGGGCCTTGGGGCGGAGCGAACTCATGGCGTCACTTGACTCATCCTCACGCTACCACCCGTGATCGCCCGAGGCCCATGCCTCGCGCAGCACTGAGAGCGACTCACACGCGACCTGCTCCGAGCCGTTCATCACACAGAGTGTCGGCGCCTCGTGCGTCACACCCACCACGACCGATGGCACACCCGCGGCGCGCAGCGACGACTGACACGCGGAGACTCGGTCCGCGGTCACCTCAAGGACATAACGAGACGGATCCTCGCAGAATGCGAGCGCTCGCAGTTCGCCGTCCGTCGAGGCCTTGCCAAGGAGGGCGAGGTCGATCCGCGCGCCGGTGCCGCCGGCGAACGCCATCTCGGCCACGGCCGTGAGGACTCCCCCCTCACTCGGGTCGTGCGCGCTGCGCACCATCCCAGCGGCGATGAGCTCGGCGACAGCACGCGCCGCACGGGGCCCCGCCACAAGATCCACTTCCGGCAGCGGCAACTCCGAGTCATCGATGCCCTCAATCATCGCCCAGTGCGAGCCGCCGAGTCGACCGCTCGTCGCGCCCACCACGAGGAGTGCGCTGCCCACCGCCTTGAGGTCCATCGTGCAGCAGCGGCCAATGTCGGAGACGATTCCCATTCCGCTGATGAGGAGCGTCGGCGGAATCTGAATCGTGCGTCCGTCCTCGGTCACGAATTGGTTGTTGAGACTGTCCTTGCCAGAAATGAACGGCACGCGGTAGGCCTTCGCGGCGTCGTAACAGGCCCACGCCGCTCGCACGAGCGCGCCGAGATTGCGCGGATCCTTGCAGGAAGGCCAACAGAAATTGTCCAAGATGGCGATGCGACACGGATCGGCGCCGACGCACACCAGATTTCGCACGCACTCGTCTACCGCCGCAAGCCCCATGATGAACGGGTCCCGTGCGAGCCCGGTCGCGAGCCCGCACCCAAGCGCGAGTCCGCGCGTACTGCGCGCGAGCGGCGCGATGACCGCAGCGTCCCCCGGGCCGCCTGCCCCAAGGCCTACGAGCGGCTTCACGACGGAAGTCCCCTGCACCTCGTGGTCGTACTGTCGCACAATCCAGGCTTTGGAGGCGATGTTGGGATGCGCCAAGAGCAACTTCAGGCCGTCGCCAAGCGCCGGCGTCGGCCTGGTGAGTCTCAACCCCGAGACCCGTGCGCGAGCGTTCGCCTTCGCCCACTCTGGATCCCACACCGCCTCGCGCACTGGAGTTGGGATCCCATTGTGGAGAAACTCGGTGTCGAGCCGTCCGACCTCGCTGCCATGCCAACGGAGCACAATGTGCCGGTCGGGCGTACCAAAAACGCCGAGGTCAGCGAATTCAACCGCGTGATCGGCGCAGATCGTGCGCAGCGCCGCGACGCTCGCCTCGGGCACCGCGAGCACCATCCGTTCCTGTGCCTCGCTGATCCACACTTCTGTCGGCGAGAGCCCGTCGTACTTGGTGGGCGCGCCATCGAGGTGCACTTCGGCGCCGAGCGTCGCCCCCATCTCGCCCACCGCGCTCGAGAACCCTCCTGCTCCGCAGTCGGTCAGCCCGTTGTAGAGGCACCCAGACGCGTGGTCGCGCGCAGCGATGATCGCATCGAGCACCGACTTCTCAGTGATGGCATTGCCGATTTGCACCGCATGACTGAACTCCTCGGCGTGTGTGTCGGAGAGTTCCGCACTCGAGAATGTTGCGCCGTGGATCCCGTCGCGGCCGGTCCGCCCGCCGAGCGCGATGATTCGATCGCCGGCGCGCACGCTGCCGCGCACGCGCTCGCGCGGCATGAGCCCGACACACCCTGCGAACACGAGCGGATTCCCCACGAACCGATCGTCGAACCACACGGTTCCATTGAGCGTCGGGATGCCCATTCGATTGCCGTAGTCGCGGATTCCGGCAACGACTTGCGAGAGGACGCGCTTGGGTGGCAGGCACCCGCGCGGCACGGAGGTCATGCCGGGATTGGCCACACAGAAGATGTCGGTCGCGGCGATGGGCCTTGCGCCCTGCCCGGTCCCGATGACATCGCGGATGCATCCACCGATGCCTGTCGCCGCGCCGCCGTAGGGTTCGATCGCACTCGGATGGTTGTGTGTCTCGACCTTGAAACAGACGGCGTGGTCGTCGTCGAAAGCGATCACGCCGGAGTTGTCGACGAAGACGGACAGGCACCAGTCGATGGGTTCTGCGCCGAGGTCCACGCCGGGACCATCGGTCAGGGCTGCGCCGCCGGTGAGTTCGTGGGTCGCCGCGGCCACGGTCGTCTTGAGAAGGTTCTCAATGACGACCGCGTCGATCGCTTGCGCCTCGTGACCTGGACGCGCGTGCGTACCGCAGGTCGTGCCGCGGTACCGAATCCTCGACTTGAGCGTCTTGTGGACGCAGTGCTCACTCCATGTCTGCGCGAGCGTCTCCAGTTCGATTTCGCGTGGCTCGCGTCCGAGCCGCACAAACTCGGCTTGAATGGCTTGCATCTCCTCAAGCGAAAGAAACAAGTGTGCTTCGCGCGACAACCGTTCGAGCGCGCCGGCATCCAGCCCGCGCAACGGGACATTGCGAACGACGAGCGAATAGGCGTGCCCCCTCGGGAGCGCCTCGGGGTGGTACGGCGCACCCTTTACCGCGTGAATCACTCCGTTTGCGACATGAGCCTCAACCGCGCGACGGGCTGTCTCCGCCGGCACACCCCAAAAGTCATATCGCGAGCCGGTGCGCACATCGACGCGTTCGCCAGTGAGCGCTCCAATCGTCGTGCGCACGCTCTCTGCTGCAGGGTCCATCACGCCCGGGAGCGGATGCACCTCGACGGTCGCGTCGGGAGTGCCGAAAAGGGCATGACCGGTAGCGGTGCCTCCGTGGCGCTGCCACGACCACTGTTGCGTCACCGGATCGGCCAGCAGTTCCCGCGCGATCTGGTTGCACTGAGCGGTCGAGAGCGAGCCCTCGACGAGATAGACATGCGAGTGTGTGACTCGCGCCGATCCCAAGAGGCCTGCGGCGCGAGCGAGTGCGACCGCACGAGAATCCTGAGCGCCCTGCGTGGGTCGAATCTCAAATCGAACGATCTCTACGCCCGCCGCCGTCGCCATCAAGCGATCGTAGCGACCTCTTCGCGCGCGAAGGCGCGCGGGACCCTAGAAGAGCAACTGCATCTGGGCGCGCAACACGAACTCGTCGGCCTGCGACACCCGCCACCCCGTTGAAGGCACTGCGTACGAGGGATAGACCGGCGTCAGGCTCCACCCCATGTCAGCCGTGAATTTCACATCCTGTCCATCGATGTACCAGTTCGCGCCGATGGTCAACAGATCCATGTGGCGCTGTTGGAACAGATAGTTGGCGAGTGCCAGACTCTGGAACTGCGCGTTGCCGGAGTTCGAGGCGGTGGTATGCATGTACTCGTACCGACTATAGACCTCCCACTTGGGGGCGAGGTAGTACGACGCCTGCACGACAAACCCAAGCGCGTTCACTTTCCCAGCTTCAGAGAAGTTCTGCTGATTCACATTCTGCAGGAAGAATGCGGCATTCGAGTTGACATAGTTGTAGTAGGCGCTGGCGAAGAGCGATGCGCCGCCGAACTGCATCGTGAAGTCCGTCGTCACGCCGGCCCATGTGTTCTTGGAGTTGCTGCTCACTGCGCCGGGGCCCTGAGTGAGTGGGATCACTTGCGTCGGGTCAGTCTGCTGGAGATTGACTGCGACGCCCCACAGCCAACCCGGCTCCGTTCCTTCGGGACTTGTAAACTGGTCGAACTGCTTCCAGCCGCCCTCGCCCTTCCAGTCGAAGCGCGTTGTGACACCCAAAGTCGCGTTCTGCTGAAACCACGGCGAATTGAGCGGCTGGCTGCCCGCGACTCGCGCTGGCGCCGCGATGTTGTCCATGCCACCGTCATCAATAGCAAAGCGCCACCGCGCCTCGTTGGTGATCCACTCCAGTTCGACTCCCTGCGTGTAACCCATCCCGTAGTGGAGCGACACCAGCGACCGATCGACGGCCATCTGGTACTGCTCAAGGACGAGGAACTCCCGGCCAAACGGCGCGCGGAACTGGCCCATCCGAACCGACCAGTCGTCGGTCAAGTTGACGCGAACCCACGCATCGAGCAGTTGAAGGCCACCCGACTGTGACCCGGAGACAAACGATGGAACCGGATTGTTCAGGTTCACCGCCGAACTCGCCTGACTGACCTGGATGCCGACATTCTGATTCTGGGAAAAGATCCCCTTCACCATGTACTGAATATCCGGCGAAATGACATGCCCCTGCGCCCAGAGTTCGACATTGTTGAGGTCGAAACCGTAGCGCGTTGGGATCGGATCCCACTGGATCCTGGCCGCGCCGTCGATCTGGGGCGGCGACACATACTGCCCCTTCTGCGCGCTCAACATCCACCGCGATTGGATCAGTCCACCAAACTCGATGCGAAATCGATTGTCGGCGCTCGCGAGGAAGAATCCGTTGTCCCATCCCGCTGTCGCGCCGCTGCCTTGCAGCGACGATCGTGTGGAACTATCAGCCAGAATGTCCTGCACAAGTTCACGCACCTCGGCGGCGCGCTCATCGGTGAGCCACTGGTCGCCGGCCTTGGCGTTGAGCTCGACGACTTGCCCCTGGAGTTCACTATTGCGCTTCTCCAGCGATTCGAGTCTGCGGGCCATGTCCTCAATCTGCCGAGCGGTCGCATCACCCGTGGGTGGCACGCTCGGTGCGGCCGCCGATTGCGCAAGAACAGACTGCCCAGCAAGCGCGACCGAGGCTGCAGCGAAGACCACATTCATCAATCGGCGAGTCTAGCAGGCGGTTCGAACCCGACCCGCAGCGGGCGGCATCGTGACGGATCGAGTCGGCCATGAAGTGGCTCTTGAACTGACCGATCTTCACGCCGACGCCGTTGCCGAAGTCCTTGGCGCGCCAAGCATCCTGGAGAGTCATGGTGTTCGCCAGTGTTGTGTACGGGTCAATCGTTGATCCGTTTGATCTTGAAGATCCCGTCGGCGCTCGCGACGAAACGGCACGATGGCGCGGAGAACGAAAAAGGGCCAGCCCCTGCGGGCTGGCCCCTTGCGTCTCAATCAAGTCGGCCGGAGATCGCTCCAACCGACGATCAAATCATGCGAGAAGAGTTCTCGATCAGAACGCAACCTGAAGTTGCGTCATGA
>SYGQ01000191.1 GCA_005799475.1 Planctomycetia bacterium
CCGCCGGGCTCGATCCACGCCGTCTCGCTCCTCGCCGACACGACGGGATTCGCGCGGCGACTCGATGCATCGGATCCTGCTCCGGGCTACGACGCACCCGGCGATGTCGGATGGACTGCATCGGGCAGCCTCGGCGCGCTTTCTCGCTTTGGCGATTCGTTCCGCCTCCCGGAGGGCCTCGCGCTGGAGGTTCCCGCCGGGTCCGTGATTGTGGCGGAGGTCCATGCCGAGCCCCGAGGAAAGCCCGAGTCCGCGTCGAGCCGCATCGGGCTCGTCGAGGCCGACAGGGACTCGGTCCCGGTCGACGCGCACTCCTTCTCGCGTCGGCGTCCGGCCACGCTCAACGCGGACGCCCGCGCCATCTCGATCATCGTCCGCGCCGCTTCGAGCGCCGCGTCAATCAGGGTCACCGCCACTGCCCCCGATGGATGCGAGACCGCGCTCCTCGACCTCCCGAAGTGGAACGACAGGTTCGCGGAACCGTGGCATTTCGCCGAGGGAATCCGCCTCGCGCGGGGCACAATGCTCGCCGTGGAGTGGGCCAGAAATGCCGACGCGCCAATCGCTCCCCCCACCTCGCACGCAGCGGCCATGGAAGAGCCGACCGTCGTCGTCCTCACGGCGCCCGAAACGCGAACCCCGGTGCCGTCGAACTAGGCGACCGTGACCTTCGGATCGAGGTAGACATCTTGAATCGTGTTGAGAATGCGCACGCCCTCGGCCAAGGGTCGCTGGAATGCCTTGCGCCCCGAGATGAGCCCGGTGCCGCCGGCGCGTTTGTTGATGACCGCCGTACGCGCGGCGTCGGCGAAGTCGTTGGCCCCGCTGGCCCCACCCGAATTGATCAGTCCCGCTCGACCGCAGTAACAGTTGAGCACCTGATACCGGCAGAGGTCGATCGGGTTGTCGGTGCAAAGTTCGGTGTAAATCCGCTTGTCGAACTTTCCGTACGACGAGCCGCCCATGTTGAGCGCCTCGAACCCGCCATTGCACTCAGGCAACTTCTGCTTCACGATGTCGGCCTGAATCGTTGCGCCCAGGTGATTCGCCTGGCCTGTGAGATCGGCCGAGACATGGAAGTCCTTGCCACCCTGCTTGAACGCACTGTTTCGCAGGTAGCACCAGAGCACCGTCGCCATGCCCAGTTCGTGCGCCTCCTGGAACCGATGAGCGACCTCGACGATCTCTCGGTCCGAGTCCTCGGAACCGAAGTAGATCGTCGCGCCGACGGCCGCGGCACCGAGATTCCACGCTTCCCGCACTGACCCAAAGAGAATCTGCTGCGCGCCGTTGGGATAGGTGAGCAGTTCGTTGTGATTGATCTTCACGATGAATGGGATCCGGTGGGCATACGCGCGCGAGACGCTCCCAAGCACCCCGAAAGTCGTCGCGACCGCGTTGCATCCGCCCTCGATCGCCAGTTTCACGATGTTCTCGCCGTCGAAATACGCCGGATTCTTCGCGAAACTCGCCCCCGCGGAGTGCTCGATTCCCTGATCGACCGGCAGGATGCTGCAGTACCCCGTGCCTCCAAGGCGACCGTGGCCGAAGATCGCACGAAGGTTCCTGAGCACCTGCGGATTGCGATCGCTTTGAACGAGCGCGCGATCGATGAAATCGGGCCCCGGCAAGTGCAGTAGGTCTTTGCTCACCTTGGCCTTGTACGAAAGCAGCGCTTGGGCCTCGGCGCCCAAGAGCGACTCAAGCGATTGTGGGGCGGACGGGGTCGGTCTCGTGGCTGTCGTCATGAATCGCTCCTTCAGAGGCAGGCGAGAATACCCGCGCGAGGGCACAATACCGCGCATGCTTGTCTACGCGGGCATCGATGAGGCCGGATACGGCCCGCTCATGGGACCGCTGTGCGTGGCGTGCTCGGAATGGACGGTCAACGACGCAAGCGACCCGGCAGATCCGCCGAACCTCTGGCGGTCGCTTTCGCAGGCTGTCTGCACCACAGGGCGAGATCGCCGCGGGCGAGTCGCGATGGCCGACAGCAAGAAACTCAAGGGAGCATCCGGAGGCCACCACCATCCGCTGTGCGCCCTGGAGCGCGGCGTCCTCGTTGCGCTCGGGATCGCGACCCGCGCGGGAGCGGATCCAACGCTCGACTCCGAACTCTTCGAGACCCTCGGCGCGCTCGGCCTCGACGAACACGCACCGTGGTACAGCGGGGAATTGGCCCTTCCCGTGGGCAACACGCCCGCGCGAATCGCGCTCGGGCGCGCGATGCTCGAGACAGCCTGCGCGCGGCGCGGTGTGCGAGCGACCTCACTGCGCTGCGCGGCCGTTGATGCGAAAGAAATCAACGCGGCCGCAAGCACGGGCGAAGCCAAGTCAAGCGTGTCGTGGTCGTTGGTCATGGATCACGCACGGCGAGTCAAGCGCGCCCACTGGGACACACCGCTTCGGCTGGCCATCGACCGGCAAGGCGGACGCATTCGCTACCGGGAGGACCTCATGCGCGAATTCGATGGCGCACGACTCACAGTGCTCGACGAGTCCGAGCAAGCGAGCCTGTACCGAATCGAAGGGCTCGGTGCCGACACGGTGGTCTCGTTCTCGGTGGAGGCCGAGGCGAGCCACCTCCCCGTCGCGCTGGCCTCCATGACCGCCAAGTACACCCGCGAACTCTGGATGCGACGGCTCAACCGATGGTTCGCCGGGCGCGTTGCCGGCCTCGCCCCGACCGCGGGGTATGTTCAGGACGGCCGGCGCTTCGTCGCGTCGGTCCGCGACACACTCGCGTCGAGCGACCTCCCGGAGGCGCTCCTCGTTCGTGCGATCTGACCGAATCCCACTCGAATCGTTGTCGAATCTCATGGCTCGTGCCGACCATTGTCCGGAGCCCCAGTCTCTGATAGTCTTCGGGGCTCTCTATTTCTCCAAGGAGTCGACCCGCAAATGGCCACTGATCTGACCAAAGTCCGCAACATCGGTATCTGCGCCCACATCGACGCTGGCAAGACCACCGTCACCGAGCGCGTCCTGTATTACACGGGCAAGATCCACCGGATGGGCGAGGTCCACGAGGGGACGGCCACGATGGACTCGCTTCAGGAAGAGCAGGAGCGAGGCATCACCATTCAGTCCGCAGCGACGACATGCCCGTGGGAACACCTCGGGGTTGAGTACAAGGTCAATCTGATCGACA
>SYGQ01000192.1 GCA_005799475.1 Planctomycetia bacterium
CGCGTGGAAACTGCTGGCAACAGGAGAGGGTGCCGCCGCGCGAGATGCGTTCGCGAAACTCGAGTCGTCATCGGTTGCGGTCGCGCTCGGACGAGCCAAGGCCGCGCTCCTCACTGGTGACACGCAGCGTGCCGCGCGCGAGTACCTCGCGGTTGCAACGGGCGGTCGTGGCACACTCTATGGGCTCTTCGCCGAGAGTTCGCTGCGGGACTTGATTGCACGCGGGCTCGCACCGCCCGAGTCCCTCGCGCGGCTCAATGGCCTCGTCGCATCGATTCCATCCACCATCGAGCGATACCTGCGTCGCGAGCTGCCCGCTCTGACATTCACCGCCAAACCGGACCTTCGCATTGTCGGGCCGTTCGAACCCATCTGGTACACCCTGACGCTCAAGAATGTGAGCTCGATGACGCTCGCCGTCACGCCTCAGGGGCCCATCATGGAACATATCCTTCTGCAGCCGAGGCTCCTGATGCCCGGCGCACTCGTCGTCGACCGGATGACGCCCGAGATCATCGCGTTCGATCGCGCCATCGAACTCAGGCCGCACGAGTCGATGACCATGAGATGGAATTTTGGTTGGACTGGGGTTGGGTACAGGACGGCGCTCCATCCGGTCACTGGGGCCATCCTTGAACTTCGAGGCGCGGCGAATTTCTCGGGATCCGTCGGAGGATTCAAGGAGGGAGTGTTCGGCGCCATGCCGACGACAGCGAACACAGAAGTTCAGGGTGTGCGGGTGACCCCCGAGTGGATCGCGTCCGCCACAGAGGCTGCCGCACGCGCGAACTCGGACGAAGATGTCATCAACATGGTGCTGCTCGCGTTCGCGATGAAAGACAAGCTCGTGCCCGAGGAGGCATTCGAGGCCACATGGAAGGCGATCGCGCAGGGGTGGGCAAAACTCCCGCCCGCGGCGCAGGAGTGGACCGTCATCTCCTTGCCAAGCGGTGTCACGGGAATCACTGCGTTCCTCGATGTCGTCCGTGCGACGGAGAACCCCAAGGTCCGCGCGGCCTACCTCCTCAACTACTGCCGGTCCGCCGATGACGCGCAGATCGCCGCGGCTGTTCGCTCGGGGAGTGAGTGGGCGATGCAGGCCGCACTCGTCGTGCAGGCTCGCTTCCTCCGCGAGGCCGCTCGCGCCGAAGAGCGAATGCGCGGGGCGAAGCAGGAGTCCGTCGGGAGCACGCGCGACGCCGCGCAGCAGGTTGGCAAGGAAGGGGCGTCGGCACCCCCGGCGCCAAAGTGAACGGCGTCGTCACAGGGTCGACGCCACTTCGGTCCGTGGGCCGGACGCTGGGCTTGGCCCTTGGCGTGACACTCGTGGCATGTGCCCTTGTGGCGATCATGAATTCAGCGCCGGCGCTCGCTCAGGTGCGGCGCGCTTTCGCGGCGCCGAGCCTCGTCGCCGGATTGGTCGCCCTCGCGGCGGCGATCGCGAGTTTCGGGTTCTCGGGCGGGATGTTCTTCGCACTGCTCAGGAACCACGGGTCGCTTCGCTTCTGGCAGATGGTCAAGCTGGTGACCGCCTCGGGATTGCTCAACTACGCGCCGCTGAGGCCCGGACTCGTGGGGCGCGTCGCCTACCAGCAGTTGGTGTGCGGCATCACAGTCCGCCGATCGATTTGGGCCACTCTGGAAGCGGGCGTGGTGTCGTTGGCCACGGCACTATGGCTCGCGATCGCGGTGACGGTCGTCAGCCGCACCGACGCCCGCGCGGTCGGCGCCATCATGGTGGGGGCACCGGCTCTCGCGGGTCTCGCGCTCGTTGGAGGGCGCAGCTCGTGGTGGAAAGTGCATGCCGAGGCAGTCTTCTGGAGATGGCTCGATGTCCTCGCGTGGACGGCGCGGTACTGGGCGGTCTTCGCGCTCATCGGGGTCGACCTGCCGTGGGAGGGCGCTGCCGCAGCGGCGTGCGTCGGACTCACGGCGTCGCTCGTCCCGCTTGTCGGCAATGGGCTTGGGATCCGCGAGTGGGCAGTCGCCCTTGCGGGACCGTGGTTGGGCGCGTGGCCCGAGGATCTCGGACTCGCGGCTGACCTCGTCAACCGCGCGATCGACCTCGCGCTCATCGTGCCCCTCGGGCTCGTGGCGACTGTTTCTGTCGCGCGCGAACTGCGCGAAGCCTCGCGCGTGCGTCGTGTGACACCGCAGTAGGATCGAGCCATGGACAGGTCAGCTATCGCGCAGCGGATCGCGTCGGTCGCCCTCTTGCGCGGGCACTTCACGCTTCGCAGCGGTCGCACGAGCACTTTCTACCTCGACAAGTATCTCTTCAGCACCCAGCCGGATGTGCTGCGTGGGCTCGGCGAACTCTTCGCTCGCCGTGTGCCCAAGGGAACGACACGCCTTGCCGGCGCCGAACTCGGCGGCATCCCGCTTGTCAGCGCCGCGAGCATGGCCTCTGGTCTGCCTTGCATTTTCATTCGCAATCAGAAGAAGGAGTACGGCACCGCCAAGCAGCTCGAAGGGGTGCTGACCGCGCTCGACCGTGTGGTGATCGTTGAAGATGTCGCCACGACCGGAGGGCAAGCCCTTGAGGCGGCCAAGGTCGTGCAGGATCAAGGCGCCACGGTCACACACATCATTGCCACGATCGACCGACTCGAGGGCGCGCGGGAGAACATCGAGGCCCAAGGGATCGCGTTCGAGAGCCTCTTTACGGTCAAAGAGCTCATGCCCAATGGCTGACGCGGGCGCGGCGCGAAGAGGTCGCGGGTGTGACCTCTGCGTCGTTGTCACCGCATTCAACAGCCTTCGCACGATCGAGAGGTGTCTGCGTTCGGTCGATGGCCTCGCCGCGAGCGTCATCGTGGTGGATAGCGGCAGCACGGATGGGACGGTCGACTTGTGCAGGTCGCTCGGTGCCGTCGTGCATCATCATGCGTGGGAGGGGTACGCCAGGCAGAAGTCGTTCGCGCTTTCACTCGCGACCGACTGTGAGTGGGTACTTCTCCTCGACAGCGACGAGAGCCTCGAGGAAGACTTGCGTCGTGGGCTGCGTGATGCGATCGAACGGGCGTCCGCGGAAGTGCGCGGCATCATCATCAATCGAAAGATGTGGTTCGAAGGGGCGTGGCTCCACCGCATCGGTTTCCCTGACTGGGTGCTTCGCGCCGGGCGTCGAGGTGCGCTTCGCGTAGCCGATCGCCCCGTCCACGAGCGCGTTGAAGCCGATGGCGTGGTGATTCGCGCCGCAGGTGTCTGCCGCCACGATTCATGGGACGGGTTCTGCGACGCCGTCTCACGCAATGTCGCCTACGCGCGATTGGGCGCACCGCTGCGGAAGGCGACCGCATGCCCGGTGGCGACGGGGTTCTTGGGTGCTGCTGCGACACTCGTCAAGGGTCTCATCATCGAACGGGGGCTGCTCGATGGCTGGCGAGGATGGTCGGTGGCGTTGGCGAACGCGATTGGCCGTCTGGCTGCATCGATCGCGGCCACCGAGCACGAGCGCCGAGCAAGTCGCTGAACTTCCCGACGCTAGCTCGTCACGCGCTGGCGAAGGTTGTCCAGCACATTCATGAAGTTGATGTACGCGTCGTACGGGCTCTCGTACGGGCTGAAGTACTTGTGGACATCACCGTCGGCCCAGTACTTCGTGCACATGTAGTAGAGATGATCGCTCGTGGTCAGTTTGCGCCAGTCCTCGAGGATGAACTCGTCGCCGGCCTGCTGGCGGCGAAGGACCGCTTCTTCGAGGCGGTAGAGCTCGGCGGCGGCGTTGTCCTGGAGCGGATTCCCCAGCCACGCTGTGGTGTCGCGCTCGGTATCAGCCCACGAGATTGGCGTTTCGGCGTCGTAGTCTCCCACGGGCTGAAAGGTCGACGCGACTTGGGACGGTGTCAGGAACGAGTTGTGTCCCGGGTTGATGTCGAACACTTTCTCTGGGAGCGCGTCAAGGAACTTGAAGATTCCAGTCTCGGCCCACTGGTGTTCACCGAGCGTCTCGTAGTCCATGAAGAGGTTGCACATGAACCCATTGCCATTGATCTGGTTGACCCAGCCGGCGAACTTTTCCGCAGTGAGCGGCCAGTCGCGCCAATTGCGGTCAGAAAACCGAAAGGCGATGTCATCGGAAAGTCGGTAGTTCTTGAGGAGAAGCTTCACGGCGCGTGCGCCGGCAGGCACAGCGCGCGAGGGTGGCGAGTAGAGATAGTTCGGTGATCGGGTGCCGAGGATTCGGTCGACCCCCTCGCACAGCATCGCGGTGTGCTTCCCGCGCCACGAGATGTGGCCAGCGAGCTCGTTCGTGAAAATGAGCTCCGTATTGCGAAAGGTTGTCGGCGTTACGCCGAACAGGCGTTGGAGCGTTTCTTCCTGCCTCGCGACTTGAGCATCGAACTCGCCCTTGGAAAACAGAAATGACAACGAGTGGTGGCTTGTCTCTCCGATGAACTCACACGCGCCCGTTTGCGCGAGTTCACGCAGGAGATCGAGGATGTCGGGCGCCCACCGCTCGAACTGTTCGAGCACGGTGCCCGAGAGGGAATACGAGACCCGGAATCGACCTTCGTGGCGACGCACGAGGTCCAGGATTTGTCGTGTCGCAGGCCGGTAGCACTTGTCCGCCACCTTCCGCAGGATCGACTCGTTCGCCTCGTTGTCGAAGTAAAAAGGATCGCCATCAAAGACGGAGTATCGCCGCAAACGAAACGGCTGGTGCACTTGAAAGTAGAAGCAGACAGCGGCCATGGGGGGCGGAGTCTACGCCGCACCGTGCTATGCTCGCGTTCCACCAACAAGGAGCCGACATGAGCGCAACACCCGTGGTTCCCCTTCTCGACCTGAAGCCGCAGTACCAGGCCATCAAGGCGGACATCGATGCGGCCATCGCGCGCGTGGTTGCCAGTCAGGTCTTCATCCTCGGGCCGGAAATCGAGGGACTCGAGCGCGAGATCGCGCAGTACTGCTCCGTGTCGCACGCGGTTGGCTGCTCCAACGGTTCCGATGCGATCGTTCTCGCCCTCATGGCCATCGGAGGCAAGCCCGGCGAGGAAGTCGTCTGTCCGTCGTACACCTTCTTCGCGACCGGCGGTGCCGTGGCGCGCGTGGGAATGAAGCCCGTGTGGGCCGACATTGATCCGGTGACCTACAACATGTGCCCTGAATCCGCGGCGCAAGCGGCCGGCCGTTGCCGTTCACTCAAGGCCATCCTGCCGGTTCACCTGTACGGGCAGGCCGCTGATATGGACGCCTTTGCCGCGCTCGGCACACGATTGAAGGTGGCCGTCATCGAGGACGCCGCGCAAGCCATCGGTGCCAAGGATGCGCAGGGGATTCCGGTTGGCGGGAAGGGCACGATGGCGACATGGAGCTTCTTCCCCTCGAAGAACCTCGGCGGATTTGGTGACGGCGGAATGTGTACGACCAACTCAGCGGAGTTGGCCGATGCCCTCAAGATGCTTCGCGTGCACGGCAGCAAGATCAAGTACATGCACACCCATGTCGGGATGAACGGGCGCCTCGATGCGCTGCAGGCAGCCGTCCTGCGCGTCAAGCTTCGACATCTTGAGTCGTGGCACGCCGGGCGAGCCCGAAACGCAAAGTTCTACGACGATGCCTTCACGCAAGCCGGTGCGAGCGATTCACGGACGCCCCTTGCGAAGGGTGGATTCGCGCTGCGCTTCCCCTATCGCCTGCCTTCGCCGGCTCGACACATCTACAACCAATATGTGCTCAGGGTGCCGCAGGGACTGCGGGATGAGTTGCGAGCGCATCTCACCGAGCAGAAGATCGGCACTGAGGTTTACTACCCCGTGCCCTTGCACCTTCAGGAGTGCTTCGAGTATCTGGGTGCGCGCAAGGGATCGCTTCCCCACTCGGAGGCGGCGGCCCTTGAGACCATCGCGCTCCCCATCTTCCCTGAGCTCTCGATCGAGCAACTGCGCCATGTCGCCGAGCAGGTCGTGGCGTTCGTCGGACGGCGCGCCGCTACCGCAGTCGGAGTCTGACGAGCCGCGATTGTGACCGTGGCATCGATCCATCCTTGGGACACTGAGGAAGGCTGGCGAAATGACGCCAGAGCGACACGCGATTTCCTTGGTGAGGGCCCACATTTGCTCGTGGCCTCGTTTGCGATGGCGATGGAGTCCATCTCAACGGCGACGGCAAGCGTCGGCTTCGCATCTCTCTGTGCCGTGGGGATTCTCCGCGCTGGCGTTCTCTGGCCCATCTGGTGTTCGATGTGGCGCGAAGCGTGGGTGAAGCTTCTCTTGGTGTGGATCGCATGGAGTGCGCTCTCGATCGCGTGGAGCCCTGATCCGATCACAGGCCTTGACCGACTCTGGAATCTGAAGTTCCTCCTCTGGATTCCGCTCTTGTGGCCGCTGCACCGGCACTGGGCCTGGCTGCTCGGGTCGTTTCTGTTTGCCACGCTTGTCCTCCAAGGGATTCAGGCCAGTGGCGTCTTCTTCGATGTGCGCAAGAAGGGCATGCTCGTGATGGCGGGCATGCGACATCCGACGATGGCCGGGATGTGGGACGCCATCGCGCTCTCATGCTGGCTTTTCCTCTCCGTGGTGTCGGGGTGGCGCATGGCGCTTCTCTCACTTCCGATGGCGGTGCTTTGCGCGTTCGGGTTCTTCTGGGCGGGCCAGCGAGCGGCGCTCGTCGGGCTTCTCGCCGAGATCGCCGTGGCCAACACGCTGTTGGCGGTTGTGGCGGCGGGCTGGGTGAAGCGTGCACTCATTCGCGGCACGATCGGTCTTGCCATCCTCCTTGTCGTCTACTCCGCGTCGGGAGAACAACTCGTCACAAAGATCAATCAAGCCGCCAAGGAGGCGTCGCAGTCCCTGAGCGGCGACACGCCCGTCATCATGGAAGCACGCATGGCGATGTGGACGATGTCACTCGAGGCGTGGCGCGCGAGTCCAGTCGTCGGCCGAGGGCTCGGCGGATACGCCGACGCGACGAAGTCGATCGTGGTGCCGTTCAAGGACGCCACGCTTCACGAGTTCACGACGCCGCACTCCACGTATGTGACGATTCTCACAGAGTGTGGTCTTGTTGGACTCGGACTCTTCGTGCTCTGGGCGATCGTGTTCTTCGGGCGAGCGATCGCGATGCTCCGAGACGATCCCGTTCGGATCGGTGCGATCGGCGGTGCGATCGTTTGGTTCACCGCGGCGGCGTTCGACAGTTTCAATACGCGTGGCGTCTTCCTCACGGTGGGCGCGATCATGATCGCCCTCTCGGTGATGCCGCACCGTGAGACGCGACTACGGTAGGGCGCGCCGCCCTGTGACGCGCCGCGCGACGAGTTTCGCCTTGCCGCGCAGCCAATGCCAGACGAACGGAAGCGTCGTACGGGGATCCTGAAGTCGCTCGGTATGGGCACGCTCGCCCTTGCGCAGGTAGTACCGATTGAAGAACGCCTGCGTCATGCCCCACTTCTCCAGGAACTGCTGCGGGCCTGGATTGCGCACGACGCGCCCGGTCGACTTGCACTGGAAGTGGTAGCTCAGCGAGTCGCCGACTCCGAGGAAGACACGGCAGCCCCTCGTCCAGCACTTCATCGCGAGATCGGGGTCGCTACTGAGGCCGGGCGAGAACTCCTCGCTCAGTCCGCCGACCTCGTCCCAGAAGCTCCGTGACATGACCAATGGGCAAAAGCTCGAGCCGAACCAGTCATTGGCGTTGAGGCTCGGTTGTCCGTGAAGCAGGTCGACCTCGCGGAATGCTTCTAGCGAAGTGCCAAAGTCACGCACGACGGCGCAGGGATTTCGAGTGTCGCGCGGCTCGACCATCGTCCCAGACACCATGTACCGATCGTCGCCGAGGCGCGAGATCCGGTCGAGAAGCGCCGTGTCCCATCGGGGCAACGGCACCATGTCATCATTGATGATGCACACGAGGTCGCCGCGTCCGAGTCGCGCGGCCTGATTGAACGCGCGGCAGATACCGACATTCGCCACCGACTCGGTGAAGGGGATTCCCTCGCCACG
>SYGQ01000193.1 GCA_005799475.1 Planctomycetia bacterium
AAACGAGTACCCGAGTTCGCGAAGCCGTCGCGGCTGCACGAACGCGCCGCGCAGCAAGAGTTCGTCGCCCATCTCGCCAAGTGCGAGCCGGACGATCGGCGCTGGTGCCCGAAGCATGGCCCAGCGATGCAGCACCGCGCCGAGTGCGCGTGCGAACTCACGCTGCGAGCATGCCGCGTTCGCGACGACATTGATCGCCCCCTCCGCGCGAGTGTCATGAAGGAAGTACGAGACCGCGCCGATGGCATCGTCGAGCGAGATCCAACTGAAGCCTTGGCGTCCGGATCCGATTGGACCTCCGAGTCCGAGCCGGAAGGCGGGCAGCATGCGGTGCAGGGCGCCGCCGCGCGTTGTCAGGATGACGCCGAATCGCGCGTGGACGACGCGAACACCCGCCTCGCGCGCGGGCTCCGCGGCGGCTTCCCACTCCCGGACGACCTCGGCGAGGAATCCAGATCCTGCCGCGGACGACTCGTCGACGGGTTGATCGCCGCAGTCGCCGTAGTAACCGATTCCCGAGGCGCACACGAGCGTCGCAGGGCGCACCTTGGCGCGCGCGAGCGCAAGGGCCAAGGTGCGCGTGGAGTGCACGCGGCTCTCGCGGACCTCGGTCTTGCGACGACGGCTCCACCTCTGGGACGCGACCGACGCACCGGCGAGGTGCACGACGGCATCAAGACCATCGACCAATGGGAGCGGTGTGCCGTCAACGCACGCGTTCGGGTTCCATGAGCGGTCGTTGCCTGACAACGAAGTGACGCCCCGAATGAATCGTGCGCATGTCGCGCCGTGACCGCGCAGATGATCGACCAGCGCCGAGCCCACGAGACCGCTGCTGCCGGTGACCCCGACGCGCATTCCGGCGAGCGCAGCGTCAGTGCTCATCGGAGGCCAGCGCCGCAAGCGCGCACACGGTGTTCCAGTTTCGCATCGTGCACATCGTCGCAAGAGTGCGGTCGAAGAGGTCCGCGGTGAGCTTCGACCTCCCGACTCCCCTGCCGTAGTGCACGAACACCTCGCGACCCTTGACGAGGAGTGATTCGTCGGCGCCGACCCGCGCCGCAAGTTCTCTTGCCGCGGCAACGGTCGGCTTCGTGGTGAGGAACCCAACATGAAGCCGGGCAGGATCTCGTCCCTTCGCGGCACACGGATGCGCGCGCGCGACGCGCACGATCTCGGCGCCCGATCGCAGCGTGAATCGCGGCTCAAATCCCGCACGCGCGCCCAGCGCGCGCATCGCCGCACCTGCGAGGCGTGGAGCGCGGTTTGGTTCCGCCCAGAACAGCGCGTTCCCGCTCTGGAGAAGCGTCGTCACTCGTGTGGCCCCAGCGCCTTCGAGCGCGCCGGCGAGATCCTTCATCGCCAAGCGATTGCGCCCGCCGACATTGACGCCGCGCAGCAGCAGCACGAATCGAGCGTCCATTACCCCTCCACCTCAATGCTGATCGGAATCGATTGCTCGATCGGGGGAAGGCACCTTGCCTCGTCGCAGGCTTGGTACTGAAGGAACACGGTCAACGGCAAGGAGGTCCCGGGCGCGACCGACTCCGACACACGCGCGCTCACAACGATGCGCACGCGCCCGGAGAACACACGGCCCTCGGGGTAGGTGACGGCGACGACGCTGACCCGCGCACCATCACTCGCGTGGCGCACATCGACGAGCGTCGGGATCAGCGCGGGATCCGACACGGCGTTGGCGTTGATGTGCCATCCCTCCGTGATGGCGAGATCCACGATGACCCTGAACTCGCCGCATCGTGAACTTCGCTGGCGTTCGACCGCCACGGTCGCCGTGACGCACGCTGTCTCGGGGGATCCCCTGCCGGGTGCCCTTTCCAGCGTGCCCTGTGCCTTCGCGGATCCTTGCAGCGCCAGCCAGCGCGCGAGCCCATGCACCATGTGAATGTGCGCCGCTGGACTCTCGGTCAGCACGCCGGTGAACGCTCGCAGCATCTCGTCGATTCGCTGCTTCCAGCGCTCGTCGTGCGTGGCCTCCCACAGCTCGACGAGGTTGTGCAACGCAACGGAGTTGCCCGAAGGCATGGCGCCGTCGCGGCTCGTCTTGACGCGCGCGATGAGGTCGGCGCTCTCGGGCGCGAAGAAGTATCCGCCGAACTCGGCGTCCCAGAACGCTTCGTCCTGGATTCGCGTGAACTCAATGGCGCTCTCAAGCCAGTGAGGCTCGTCCGTGGCCGCGTGCAGCGCGAGGAGTCCCCCGATCACGAATGCGTAGTCCTCGTGGAAGGCAGGCTGCTCGGCGACGCCGCCGCGCCAGAGGCGCAGCAGGTGTCCCCGTTCGTCGCGCATGCGATCGAGAATGAAGCGTGCGACGCGCCGGGCACGCGCGAGGGAGTCGGTCTCATCGAACGCTGCGCCCGCCACCGCATAGGCGCGAATCATCATGCCGTTCCATCCGGAGATGACTTTGTCATCGAGCCTCGGTCGTGCGCGCGCGTCGCGGTGCCGCTTGAGCGTGCGAAGAATCCCGTCGACCCTCTCTCCGACCACCGCCACGCGCGGCCTGCGCATGAACAGCGCGCCGCCCTCGGGGTGCTTGTGCCCCGGGAGGTTCGGCAGCGGCTCAAGCGCGAAGACACCGTCGAACACTTCCAACTGCTCGCGGCTCAGCAGGCCCTCGACCTCGGCACGGTTCCATACGAAGTACGCGCCTTCGACCGCGTCAGTCTCCGCATCGAGCGCCGAGTAGACCTGGCCCTCGGGACCCGTCATGACCTCGTTGACGAACGCGAGCGTGTCCCGAGCGCTCGCGGCGAACACGCCTTCGCCGGTGGACTCGTGTGCCCGCACGAACGCCTGCACGAGTTGCGCTTGGTTGTAGAGCATCTTTTCGAAGTGAGGGACACACCACTGCGCATCGGTCGCGTAGCGGTGGAATCCCCCGCCAACATGGTCGTGGATGCCGCCAGCGGCCATGGCGCGCAGTGACGCCAGTGCCATCTCGAGCGCACGCGAATCCGCGTGCCGCTCGCCTCGATCGATGAGGAACCCGTAGTAGAAGTCCTGTGGAAACTTGGGCGCCCCGCCGAATCCTCCTTCGCGCGCGTCGTAGCGCGCCGCCAGTTGCTCGACGGCTCTCTCGGCGACCACGGGACCCGGCGCGACGGCGCCGACCGGCGCCGCCTCGACTCGCACCGCTTCTCGGATGGCCGCCGTGGCGCGCTCCGCCGTCGCGAGCACTTCGGGCTGGCGGTCCCTCCATGCGTCAGCGAGCGCTCTGATGAGCGTTGGGAACCCTGGCCGTCCCGCATGGTCGGACGCACCAAAATATGTCCCCGCAAAGAACGGCTTGAGATCGGGTGTGAGGAACACACTGTTGGGCCATCCGCCGTGTGCAGCCATGAGTTGCGTCGCCGTCATGTAGATCTCGTCGAGGTCGGGGCGCTGTTCGCGATCCACCTTGATGTTGACAAAGAGTTCGTTCATCATTGCGGCGATCTCCGCATTCTCGAAGACCTCGCGCTCCATGACATGGCACCAGTAGCAGGTCGAGTACCCGACGCTCAGGAAAATCGGCTTGCTCTCGCGTGTGGCGCGCGCGAGAGCCTCTTCGGCCCACGGATACCAGTCCACAGGATTGTGGGCATGCTGGAGGAGATACGGGCTCGTTGAGGCAGCGAGTCGGTTCGTGTGCGTGAGCTTCGCCACGGCATCAGGCCGCCCGAAACACTTCATCGATGATCACGACGGGTCGTCCGCGGCTCTGCTCCCAGAGGCGGCCCAAGTACTCACCGATGATGCCGAGCACGAAGAGCTGCGCACTGCCCAGAAGCGCGATGACGATCATGAGACTCGTCCATCCCTGCGGCGTCGCGCCGACAACGAGCCAGGACACGAGCGAGTAAAGCAGGATCGCGAGCCCGAGCCCCGCGGCCACCACGCCGCAGACATTCGCAAACGCCAGCGGCTTCACGGACGAACTTGTCACGCCGTCGATGGCGAGCGCGATGAGTTTGCGAAGCGGGTACTTCGTCTCGCCTGCCTGTCGCGCGTCGCGGTCATAAAGCACCGCCGTCTGCTTGAATCCCACCCACGACACCATGCCGCGAATGAAGCGGCGTCGCTCGGGCATCTGGTTCACGAGGTCCACGACGCGACGGCTCATGAGTCGGAAGTCACCCGTGTCGAGGGCGACGGGCACATCGGCCATTGTGCCGAGGATTCGGTAGAACGCCGCGCATGCTGCTCGTTTGAACGGCGCATCACCCGGCCGGCTACGCCGCTGCGCGTAGGCCACATCCGCGCCCGCGTCCAGCGCCTTCATGAGTTCGCCGAGGAGTTCGGGCGGATCCTGCAGGTCCGCGTCCATCACCATGACGCGATCGCCGCGCGCGACCAGGAGTCCCGCTGTGACCGCAAGCTGATGGCCATGGTTGCGCGAGAGATTGACGGCGACGATGTGGG
>SYGQ01000028.1 GCA_005799475.1 Planctomycetia bacterium
CGACAAGTTCAAGCTCTTGAATAGCCGTCTCATCATCGATGGCAATGTCAAGATCGTGATGAAGGCGCGCATGTGGTTCGACCTCGACGCGAAGAGCTTCGAGATGACGAACTCGGCCATCGAACTCAAAGGGAACTCGCAGCTGCTGCTCTTCATCGCCTACGACATGGTGTCGACGGGTTCGTGGGTTGGCGCGGACTACACATGTCCGAGCGGAACCGGTACGGCCGCAGCAGGCGATCCACACCGAAAGAAGTGGCTCAATCAGTGGACCGCGACGGCGTGCGATCCGACGCCGCCAATGGAGCCGCGCTATCTCGAGCCCTGGCGCGTCCGCATCTTCCCCGACCCGGCATTTCTCTCCTCGATCTTCTTGTGGGACTTCAACTCAAGTTCGATCATCGGCTCGATCTACATGCCCACGAATCCCGTGATCCTCCGGGGCAACACCGAGATCTACGGTCGCATCGCCGCCAACCATGTGATCCTGCGCGACGAGGCGAGCTTCTTCTACGACCACGCACTCGACGACATCACAGGCCTCACGGAAGGGGCGCCTCCACCTCGTGGAGGAACGCAACAGATCCCAACCCGCATCCAGATCAACTTCTGAACATGCCACGAGCCTTCACACTTATCGAACTCCTCATCGCGGTCATCATCATTGCGATCGTCGCTGCGCTCGCGCTTCCGATGTTCTCGGACCGTGACGGCGACCGTCTCACGGCCGCCAAACACAGGCTCTGGGCGGACATCCAATATGCGCAGGCCTGGACGATCGCGAACCCATCTAGCCCTGCACGGATTCGCTTTCTGGAAAATGGTTATGTCATCGAAGGACCACCTGACGGGGGGGCGGTCCGCTTCGATTCAGGAGGTTTCGCTGAGGCTTCGGGCGTGAAGCTTTCCGTGTCCGATGTTCCCGCGGACGGGATCCCGTTTAGCCACTCTGGTGCGCTGAGCGTTGGTCTCGACGCGCCGGAACCGAGGATTCACCTCTCGACCGAGGGTGGCGTGGAGTCGGTCGACCTTGTGCTGCAACCCACCTCCGGCCAGATCCGTCTGGAAAAACAAACGCCCACTCCATAATGAGCCGAAGTCAAGTCTTGGGAGTTGTCAGAGTTGTTCCAGACAGCACCCAACGCATGTCACACTGGTCACAGCCAGCTTGTGGTTATCGGTATCCCATGCACTCCCTCGTGAAACGGGGAGGCGTGGCGATCGCCATGTTCGCACTGGTGGTACTCACGCGACACTCGCACGGGGCACAGTCGGCGACCGGTGAACCCAGCGCGGTTCCGCCGGGCGGTTTCGCGCCAACTGGAAAGAGTTCGGCAGCGGGCGCGGCACCTCCTACCACCAACGAGAGTCCCGCAGTCGCGACTCCAACAGCTCCGCCGCAAGCACCACCAGCAGCGCCAGGGCCAGGGCCGTCGGTGCCGGTTCCACCCGAACCAGCCGCCTTGCCGCCGATTGTTGAGGTCGGGGCCAACGGCGCGATCACTCTCTCGGCACAGAATGTCCCGATCGACTCGCTGTTAGAACTTCTGTCAGTCCGCAGCAAGCAGAACATCGTCGCGAGCGACAAGGTTGAAGGAAAAGTCTCCGTCAACCTCTTCGAAGTGCCGTTCAATGAGGCGCTCGAAGCAATCCTTGGCGTGAACGGGCTCGTCTCGGTCCGCCAGGGCGCGTTCATCTTCGTCTACACACAGGCGGAGTTCGCTAGCGCGGAGCAGGCCAAGCGCCAAGTGGGGACTCGGGTGTTCACGCTGCAGTTCCTCAATGCGGCCGACGCGGAGGGATTCGTCAAGCCCATCCTCTCCAAGGAAGGTCAGTTGGCCTCGCGTGGAACCGTCACGCAGGGCTTCTCTCCGACAGTCGAGAACGGCGGTGCGGATGACTATGCGTTCACCGCACGCATCGTTGTGACCGATTACTCAAGCAATCTTGAGGAGATCGCGCGGGTGCTCAAGGAAATCGATGTCGCGCCGCAGCAAGTGCGCGTTGAGGCGACGGTGGTCTCAGCCAACATCGACGAGAACAATGCGTACGGACTCGATATCGCGGCCATCGGCAACCTGAACTTCCAGAACATCGTGGCGAGCGCGATTCCCCCGCTCGGGATCCCTGGCGCGCTCCAGTCGGGCAAGAATGCCAATGGCGAGTTCCTGCCCAACTACCCGAACAGTGGCAAGGCGGTGGCCATCACCAATGAGACCACGCTGCCAGGTTCGCCGGACCCGAATGTCAAGGTGGGCGTCACCGCGAACGATGTCGCGGTCTTCCTCACAATCCTCGACGATGTGACCGACCTCACCGTGCTCGCGCGACCGTCCGTCACATGTCTCAACCGTCAACGCGCCGCCGTCCTCATTGGCGAGCGTGTCGCGTACCTCTCATCGACCCAGAACCAGACGAGCACGACGCAGACGGTCGAGTATCTCGACACAGGCATCGAGTTGACATTCCGTCCGTTCATCACCGATGACGGCATGATTCGCATGGAGTTGAGGCCCAAGATCTCCGACTACACGCTGCGTGTGATCGGAGTTCCTGGCGGCGGGAACACGCAGGTGCCCGACGAGTCGAGCCAGGAACTTCGGACCAATGTGCGTGTGCGCAGCGGCCAGACGATCGTGCTCGGCGGGCTCTTCAGCGACAAGATCACGAGCAAGCGCCGACAGGTGCCGTTCCTCAGCGAGATCCCGTTGGTTGGTGGCGCCCTCAAAGGCCAGGCCGATCAGGTCAGTCGTCAGGAGATCATTTTCCTCGTGACGCCGACGGTGATCGAAGACGAGAAGCTCTACGAGGAGGGGCGAGATTCGCTCGAGGTGGCGCAAAATGTGCGAGTTGGAGCTCGCGCGGGACTCCTTCCCTTCTCGCGCGAGCAGGTCACGGGCAACTACCAGCAGGACGCGTTCGAAGCGTACGGCCGCGGTGATACAGCGAAGGCGCTTTACTACGCCAACGCGGCGCTTCGCATGAAACCGATCTCGCCGGCCCTCCAACAGCTGCGCGAACGCCTGACGGCCATGCCCGGATCCGACTTCCAAACCGCCGTCGATGAGACAGTCATCGAGCGCCGCACCTTTTCTCCGAACACTCCAAGCATGATGCCAAAGGTGGACATCTCGCCCAGGCCGGTGCCGCCAGAGTTACCACCCGCCCTCAGGTGGCCATGAAGGAGACCAAACGGTGAATCCATCACGAACACTTTTCTCTCTTGTCGCCATCGCCGCGGGGACGCTCGCAGGTTGTGGCGGTCCGACGACAACGGGGCTTGAGGCGCGCAAGGCCGCAAACGACCGGTTCAATCGAGTCGGCGCCGGCGTGTCGGTCGACCAAGCAGTACAGGCCCTCCATGCCGGGCAGTTCAAGGATGCCCTCACGCACATTGACCGCGCGGTCACCTCGTTCCCAGACGACGCCGCCGCGCGCCTCCTGCGCGGGCGGATCGTCCTCGAGATGGGTCGCCTTGAGTTGGCGATGACCGAGTTCAAGAACGCGTCGACGCTCGACCCGTCATGCGACGAGTGCCACTACTACGAGGGAGTCGTGTATCAGCGGTGGGGTCGTGACGAAGAAGCGCTCAACGCGTACGACGCCGCGCTCATGCTCGTGCCCAACAACACGCATTACCTCCTCGCGCACGCGGAGACACTTGTCGTCCTCGGTCGAATCACTGAGGCGCAGCAACTGATCGAAGATTCGGAATGCCACTTCGAGTTCAACTCGGCGCTGGCGCACCTCCGTTCCGAGATCGCATTGGCGGAGGGGGACCTCCCCCGCGCGCTGCAGACCATGGAGCTCGCCGTCACACTCGCGTCGGACCCGTCGGTCTATCAAGAGGACCTCGCGCACATCGCCTTTCGGGCCCGCGAGTGGGATCGTTGCCTCATCGCACTTGATGCGCTTCCAGAGGCGGTTCAAGATCGCGATGACCTCATGCGCGCCCGGGCCCGCTGCCTTGCAATGACCGGCCGGGCGCTTGAAGCCCGTGACGCACTGCTTGCGCAGGAGAAGCGAGTCGCAGTCAACGGCGAAACACTTCCGGCCGAGCACGATCTCACGCTGGGCTACATCGCGTCGATGGTCGACGATTGGCAGCGAGTCGATCAATGTGGTCGGCGGCTTATAGGACGAACACCCAACCTTGCCGATGGCTACATCCTCAAGGGGATGGCTTCGGAGCACACGGGTGATCTTCACGCGGCGATCGTGTTCTTTCAGAAGGCCACGCGGCTCGCCCCAGAGCGTCGCATGGCTCGTGAACTCCTCGCAAGAGCCGAGGCAGCAGACCTCGCAAGCGGTGGGGTGATCGTCGGCGTCATGCCGCGCTGATTCGGGGGGGCTGGGTTTATGTAGTTTCGGGTTGGACACGCGGCGATACTGCGCCATGTTTGGAGCCAAGGAGAAAGACATGGTCCCCCGATACATCTCGTGCTCGCTGTCGTTGGCCGTGGTTGCCCCAGGGTTCGCGCAGACCCCTGTGGTCGACGGCTCGCTCGACGCCTCCTACGGTGCGGCGGTCTCCATTCAGAACACAACAACGGGGTTTGGCGACTCGAACCTTGGGCTGCCCGACGCGGCCAACGGATCCGAACTGGACAACTGCCATGCGGTCATCGCCGATGGCGTGCTCTATCTCTTCTTCGGCGGGAATCTGGAGACCAACTGGAACAAGTTTGAGCTCTTCATCGATGGCGCCATCGGCGGCCAGAACCAGCTTCGTGGCGACAATGCCGATGTCGACTTCAATGGACTCAACCGCATGGGAGGCACGGGGGTGGGTGACGGCCTCCTCTTCGACGCGTGCTTCAGCGCGAACCTGTATCTCACGCTGACCGCTGGCGGCACGCCAGTGGCGATCCACGCCAACATCGCGCAGGTCCTCACCGAAGGTGGCGGGACGGGTGTGTATCTGGGCAGCGGCGCGCCCGGAGCGGTACCGATCGTGAATGCGGAGACGGGTGTGTCGGTGGCGCTCAACAATTCAAATGTTGCCGGTGTCGGCGGAGAGGGCGGCAGCAGCGACGGGGCAGGCGTGGCAACGGGCATCGAAGTCGCGATCCCTCTCGTACTCCTCGGCTACGACGCCGCCACGCAGTCGAACATCAAGGTGATGGCCGCCATCAATGGATGGGGTCACGGCTGGTTCTCTAACCAATTGATCGGTCCTGTGGGCGGCATGGGGAACTTCGGTGAGCCGCGCACACTGAGCCTTGAAGGGATTGCGGGCAATCAGTATGCGGTTGTCGTTGTTGATTCCAGCGAGCCTGACTGCCCTGTCGATCCACCCGCGTGCCCGGCTGATCTCAATGCCGACACGATGGTGGACGGCCTCGACATGACGGCGCTTCTGAGTTGTTGGGGTTCGACTTGTGGAGATGTCGATGGCGACGGCATCGCTGGCGGACTCGACATGACTGCGATCCTCGCCGCGTGGGGACCATGCCCCTGAAGCGTCGCGTCTGAGACTTGGCTAGACTTCTCGCGTCGGCGCAGTGCAAGCGCCCATCGCACCTTTGGGAGGTCTCGCCATGACACGGATTGTCGCAGCGTTCGCATCGTCTCGTCTTTTCTTGGGTCTCGCGGCATCGTGCCTCGCCTTGGCGGGCGGATGCAAGTCGCAGAACCCCATGCTCGATCATGTGACCGAGGGGCTCAATGCCCTCAACGCGATCCAAACTTCAGGCAAGCCGATTCCCCCGGCAGAGTTGAAGTCGTGTGCGGGCGTTGCACTGCTTGAGTGCTTCCAGATGGGCGTCGTCTTCGGTGGCATGGGCGGCAATGGCGTCGCAGTCAAGCGTCTTTCGTCGGGATGGTCGCCGCCGGTGGCGATCGGCCTCGTCAAGGGAGACTTCGGCGCGCTCATCGGTGGCCAGCATGTGGATCTCGTGATGGTGTTCGATGACGCATCCGCCTTTGAGACATTCGTGACCGCCGGCAGTTACTTCTGGGCGGGGGCCGATGGCACTGCGGGCAGCGCGACGGGGAACACGCAGGCGAGCGGACCGCCGGTCAAGGTGTTCATGACCGCAGGGGGCCTCTACGCAGGCGCGTCGATCGGCGGTGTCGGCATCATTCTGAAGCCCGACGCCAACACGGCCGGCTATGGCGCCGAGGCCACACCCATCGACATCCTCAACGGGAAGTTCGCACAGCCCGCTGGTGGAACTGAATTGGCAAAGAAACTCGATTCGGCCTCGGAGTGAACAACTCAGTTTCTGGGGGATTCGCGCCCAGGCGGGGGGAAGTCCATCGATTCTGGGCTATTCTTCGCGTGCAGCATGTGGTTTGCCGCACCGAGAGATTCCCGGATCAAGGGCGCCGCCGTCATCGACTGCGTCGGATTTGTCATCGCCTTGGCGCTCGGCACTTCCGCGTGGTCTGCGATCTCGCAGCGGCCCGGAATCGGCGCGATCCCGTACTCGGACGCCGTGGGAGTCGGCACGACCTTTCGGACATGGGCGCCGAATGCCACCAGCGTCCATGTCGCGGGAACATTCAACTTCTGGAGTAGCACCTCACTGCCGCTCTTCGCCGAAGGCAACGGCTTTTGGAGCGTCGATGTGCCCGCCGCGCAGGTGGGCGCGCAGTACAAGTTTGTCGTCCGCAACGGCACGCAGACGCTGTGGAAGAACGACCCACGCTCGCGCGACCTCGTGAGTTCCGTCGGCAATTCGGTCATCTACAGCCCGACCGCCTACCAGTGGCAGGTGCCCAGATTCACGATTCCTTCATGGGACAAGATCGTCTGCTACGAGATGCATGTTGGCACCTACGGAACCTCGACGAGCGGAGCGACGCCGTCGAATCTTGCTCAGTGTGCCGCACGGCTGGACCACCTCCAGGAGTTGGGGGTGAACATGATCGCGCTCATGCCAACATGCGAGTTTCCGGGGGACCGTTCGTGGGGTTACAACTGTTCCTATCCGTACTCCGTCGAGAGCGCCTACGGATCGCCCGATGACCTCAAGGCGTTTGTCGATGCGGCGCATGCGCGTGGGATCGCTGTCAGCATCGACATCGTGTTCAACCACCTCGGTCCCACGGACCTTGACATGTGGGTCTTCGACGGCTGGAGCCAGAACGCCCTCGGCGGCATTTACTTCTACAACGACTACCGCGCGTACACCCCGTGGGGGAACACGCGGCCAGACTTCGGTCGCGGCGAGGTGCGCTCGTACATCCGTGACAACGCGATGATGTGGTTGGAAGAGTTTCGCGCCGACGGCATCCGCTTCGACGGCACCAAGTACATCCGGAAGACCGACCAATTCGGGCAAGAGATCCCTGAGGGCTGGTCGCTCATGCAGTGGATCAACAACGACATCGATGCCGCGCACCCAGAGAAGTTCATCGTGGCCGAGGACATGGATGTCAATGAGTGGCTCACGAAGGGAACCGGCGCTGGCGGCGCGGGGTTCGATAGTCAGTGGGACGCCGCGTTCTTCCCGAAAATCCGGGCCGCGTGCATCGTTTCGAGCGATGCCGACCGCGACATGAATCAAGTGCGCGACGCGATCGCGTTCTCCTACAACGGCTCGATGCAGCAGCGCGTCATCTACACCGAGAGCCACGACGAGGTGGCCAACGGCAAGCGCCGGGTCCCCGAGGAAATCTCGCCAGGTAACGCGGGGTCGTGGTGGGCGCGCAAGCGATCGACGCTCGGCGCGGTCGTTGTCATGACGGCTCCGGGCGTGCCACTTCTCTTCGAGGGGCAGGAGTTCCTTGAGGACGAGTACTTCCGAGACGATGTCCCTCTGGACTGGTCACGCAAGGTGGCGTACTCGGGGATCTTCAAGTGCTACCAAGACCTTGTGGCGCTGCGCACCAATTCGAGCGGCGTCACGCGCGGCCTATCGGGGTTCAGCACCAATGTCTTTCATGTGAACAACACCGACAAAGTCATTGCGTTCCATCGCTGGCAGAGCGGCGGCGACCTCGATGACACCATCGTGGTGCTGAATTTCTCAGCGACCCCAAAGCTCAACTATCGCGTGGGCATGCCGCGGCCAGGACTCTGGCGGGTTCGCTTCAACAGCGATTGGAGCGGTTACTCCAGCGACTACGCCAACACGACTGCCCTCGACACCGCGACGGAGGGCGGTTCCTATGACGGGCTTGGCCAGAGCGCGCTCGTTTCCGTTGGCGCGTACTCCGCAGTGATCTACTCACAGGGCACGCCGCCGCCGCCGCCCAACCCTGCCGACATCAACCACGACGGTGCGGTCAATGGATTTGACATGACGATTCTCTTGAGTGCGTGGGGAACTCTCGGCGGCGACGCTGACATCGATCGCAGCGGCCTCGTCGACGGCCTCGACATGACCGTCGTGCTGAGTTCGTGGTCAAACTAGATCAGCGGGAAGTGGCCAGCGCCTGGCCGTGCTCGTCGAAGAGGTGCGCGGAGTTGCCGTCGATGGCCATCGAGATTGGATCACCTTCGCGCAGAGATCCAACGCGCTCGGCGCCGCATCGCGCCGTCACCCGCACCGGCCCCACATCCGCGACGAGATCACACTGCGCCCCGTAGCGCTCGAGGGCGACAAGGCGTCCCGGAACCGATCCTGGGGTCTCGGGATGGCAGGGGGCAAGGCGATCCGGGCGGATACCTACGACGACTCGGCAGCCCTGTGCCAAGCGTGCGCCGAGCGCCCCCCAACGCGATGCGGGGAGTCGGATGGAGCTGCCGTGCCATGAAACGACGGCGTCGGCACCGTCGACTCGGTCGAATGTCCCTTCGAGCATGTTCATCGTCGGCGTTCCGATGAATCCAGCGACAAAGCGGTTCGTCGGCCGCTCGTACAGTTCCGTCGGAGCCCCCACCTGCTGCACGACGCCATCACGCAGCACGACGATCCGATCGGCGAGGCTCATCGCCTCCTCTTGGTCGTGTGTGACATAGACCATGGTGGCCTTGAGCGATCGGTGAAGGATCCGCAGTTCGGTGCGCATCTCGCTGCGGAGGAGCGCATCAAGATTTGACAGCGGCTCGTCGAAGAGAAAGACGCTGGGATTCCTGACCAGCGCACGGCCAAGGGCGACCCGTTGACGCTGGCCCCCTGAGAGTTCGCGCGGCGCACGATGGAGCAGGGGCTCGATGCCGAGCGTTCGCGCCGCGCTCCGGACGCGCTCTTCGATCTGCTGCGACTCGTCCCTGCGCCGCCTTCGGTACTCGCCGCTCACGAGCGCCCGCCACGCGCTTGGGTAGGACCGTCGCCGATCGAGGCCGAATCGCATGTTGCCGCGCACGCTGAGGTGCGGGTCGAGCGCATAGTTCTGAAAGACCATGGCGATGTCACGGTCGCGTGGGGCGACATCATTCACGACGCGGCCATCGATTTCAATCGTGCCCTTGGTGCACTCTTCGAGTCCCGCGATCATGCGCAGCAGTGTGCTCTTGCCGCATCCGGAGGGCCCCACGAGCACGACGAACTCGGCGTCGGCAATGGCAAGGGAAGCGCCATCGACTGCGAGCGACCCCGCCCGGTAGGACTTGGAGAGTGCCGTAAGTCGAATCGACGCCATGAGTGGTGAGGCTACCCCGCGCGCACGGAGGCGGCACAACACGACGATGATCCACTCGACCCTCGTGCACTGCACACTCGCCGCCGGCGTCGCGTGGGACACCGCGATCGCCATCGATGAGCAAGCGAGTCCCGCTGCGGCGACAGCGCCGTCCGCGCTGGCCGAGGCGCAGAAGAGTCCGCTCGCGAGTCGCGATCCCGACTTCAAGACCGATGTTCGGTCAGCCCTTCACGGCACCGCGGGCGAGCCCCTCGATGAAGTGACGCTGCGCGGCAGCAAAGAGCAGGATGCACGGAAGCATCGTGACGAGGCTCGCCGCCATCAACAGATGGACATCCTCAAGTCCGCCGTACTGGTTGCGAAACGAGTTGAGGGCGACCGCGAGCGTGGCCTGATCGTCCGAGTGCAGGTAGATGAGC
>SYGQ01000194.1 GCA_005799475.1 Planctomycetia bacterium
CCCGCGCGCTCGAGGCGCACCCGCCCCGCGTCGACAGGTTCGAGCACGATCGCACGGATGTCTGCCCCACGCGCGCCGCTCGCCGTCGAGTCCACGAGCGACAGCGCCGGCGGCACGCAGGCCGCAACCGAAGCCGCGTCGACCTCAACGATGGCGTCAGGGTGTGCCCCGAGCCGCGCGAATCGCTCCGACGCTCCCTCGCGCACCGCCGCGCCGATCTCCAATCGCTCTGTCCGCGGAATCTGCTCAATGGATCCGTCCGCGGACAGCCGCCGTGTGTGCGAGGAAATCTCGAGCGCCACATGTGGCGCGTCAAGCCCGAATGGGCCGAGCGCTCGTGGCTTGTCGACGACAGGGCCATTCGCGCGCGCACGACCGAGCGCGTCGAGCCACCGCTCGACAGCCTCACGATCCGCGCGCGTGGCCACGGGTGAAACGAGCCACCACGAACGACCCCGCCGTTCGATTTCAAGCCGCTGCATCGAACCATCGGCTGCCGCCGAGTGCGAGACGATTCGATCGCACTCGACATCCGCACGCGTGAACAGCCTCATCTGTCGCCACTGCTTCAGGTCCCGCGCCAAGAGCGCATCGTGCAGCGTGACGCGCGCGACCTGCGCGGGAGCCCCTGGCGCACCGATGGCGACCCATGCACAGCCGCCGGGCAGCCGCGGACCGAGTGCGATCTCGACGGATCCGTCCTTCCATCCCAAGCGAAGGCGAGGCGCATCGGCAGCCAGAATCGGGGCGCCAGCCGCTGGAGTCTCGAGCACCTCGAGGGTCCGCACGCGGTCGATGAACTCCTCAACGAAGAGCCCCTCGAGCTCGAACTCGATGGGCTGCACCTGGCTCCACGCTCCATCGAGTTTGCGGCCAGACCAAAGCGGAGTGCCACCCTGCGACAGTTCAATCACATCGACCTTCTCCGATGGAAGCGATGCACTCGCGAAGGCGCGCCCGAGCCCCGATGCACCACTCGACGGGTTGGGATTCAGCGCCGGCATCGAGGCGACACCCCACACCAACCCCCAGAGGGCGAAGGCCACGATCCATGCGGCGACAATCGCACGCGAACTCACGGTCGCCGCCTCCAGAAGAGAATGACAGCACCGGTTGCGAGACTTCCGGCGGGTACGCCCAGCACCAGCACCGCCGCCCACTCAAGTCTCTCGGCGACCGAGATGGCACCGATGCGCGGGGCCTCACGACCGCTTCCTGAAGGACCGATCCGCGCATCAAGGCCCGCGAGCCAGAGCGCGCCGTTGATCGCCAGTTCGCGATTCCCCGGAGTCAACAGCGCTTCACGACCGCCGCCGAGGGAGCGAGTGAAATCGGCCGTCGCGCTGAGCATCCAGTTGGGCGATCCGACGACGATGGCACGCGCGCGAGTTCCATCGGGGAGTCCACGCTCAACCGCCACCGCGACCGGCATCGATCCCATTTCGCGTGAACTCTCGGCACTCGCCTCGCGTCGTCGCCAGTCGCGTTCAAGCGTTCGCCCGCTTCTCGCAGGCGCGACAAGGAGTGTGGTCGCGTGCTCACTCGATCGCACCACGGGCTCGACGGGCACAGCGACTGGCAGTGAGATCCGTTGGCCCGCGAGCGCGCGGCACAAGAGCGATGACTCCATGGCCGCTTCGGGCTCGATTTCGGTGCGCCGCCGCGTCTTCCCCTGCTCCACTGGAACCTCGTCCACGATGACGGCGTCCGTCAACGCCCGCACACCAAGCTGCGCGCCGAGCGCGGCCCAAGGATCTTCGCGACCCGACAGCGGGCGCAGGCTCGGTCCGACCGAGAGCATGACGCCACGCCCCTCGGCGATGAGGGCACTCGCGGCCGCAAGGTGCGCACGCTCGGCCGCATCCTGCTCGATCGCGAACTGTGTCGGAGGCACGATGATCCACACCGCATGCGATGGCACAATGGGCCGTGGATCTCGGCCGGTCCGCCACTGCGTCACGGCGATGCGCGCCGTGCGAAGCGCGTCCGCGATACCTGCGCACTCGTGGCCATCCTGCGTGGGTTCGAGAATCGATGACTCGCCCGAGTGAACGATGACGACGAGCGGCTGTTGGGCATCCATCACCGACCGCATCGCTCCGGCGACGAGTTGCTCCACGCGAAACCGTCGATCAATGCGAACGGCCCCGGCTGGATCGGCGCCAAGTCCCACTTGCGCGTCCGAGACGACAGCGATCCCTGAGGGCGACTCGACGACGATCGCCCCGCCGGCGGACAAGGCGATCGATGCGTCCCGGAGCGCATCGGGGCCAACGCCGTCAAGTGTCTCAACCACCCTCATGAGCTTCCGGGCCCGCGCGAGCAACTCAGGGCGGATTCGCGCGGCCCTGGCACGCATCTCCTCCGTCGACCGTGTGTCGAACTCGATCTGGCCGAGCTGGGACGCGAGGCCCGCGAGTTTGCTGGACCAGTCCCGGTGGTTCGCCGCTAGCACCGCCGCCACCTCGGCCAGATCGGGGAGCGCGCGATCGCCACGCGATCGAAGTGCGGTCCTGAGCTGTTCGGCGAGGACCGGCGCGCCTACGCCGAGGCCCCGAAGAGCCTCCGCACCCTGCACGAGCGCCGTGCGGGCGATGTCCTTGGGGCCCATCGTCGCGGCCGCCAGGTCGAGCGCCGAGGCCGCTTCCGTGCTGATCCCCTGCAGGGCATCGAGCTCGACGAGACCCGCATCGACCGCCTCGCGCGCGGCAGCGTCGTCGGGACGGTGCCGCGCCAGGAGTGAGGCGATCCACTGTTCGTACGAAGCGCCGCGCGACGGTTGCAGCGGGTCGATCCGCACGCACAGAGGACCCTTCGTGCCCCGCGCCTCATCAAACGCGGCCAGCACTTCACCGACCTGCGCCTGACCGTCTGACTCGCGAGACACGGGCGGCACTACCCATGCCACGCGCCAGTCATCGCCCAGTTGCGCCACCAGTTCGCGCGTCGATGGATCGAGCACCCACGCCCGCGACGCCGTGGCGTCGAGTCGTACGCGCAGCGCGTCGTGGTGCGCGAGCGTAATGACAGCCGATGCGCACGCGAGCCACGCGAGCGCCATCGCCACGCTTCGCCAGCGCCCGAAGAGCGATGCGGCACCTGCGGCCCGCCTCGGAATCGCTGCCTGGATGCAGGCACATGAGGCGAGAACCGCCAGCGTCGCGCAGACGAAGTAAGCCACCGCGAAACTGTCGAGCCGACCGTCGAGAAATGTCTCCAGCCGCCGCACGGGGTCGATCGCGAACAGGAGATCGGCCTGCGCGGCTGGCAGTTGTGGGGCGACGCTGCGAATCGCAACGAGCACGACCATCCAAAAGAAGAGACATGCCAGATACGCCACGGCAGCGCTCGGCGCAAGAAGCCCCGCCAGGAAACCTGACGCCAGGTAGAGCGATCCCGCAGCGAGGACACCGACGAATGCGACCAGCGCCTGAGCAAGGTCTGGCCGAGACAGCCACTCCATCGCGAGGTAGGGCGCGCCCATCCCGACGAGGGCCACGAGAACGAGCGCCGTGACACCACCGACAAACCGACCGCCAACGAGCGCGCTCGATGCCACGGGGCTCGTCGCGAGGACTTCCCAGAATCCTGACCGCCGCTCTTCAATGGTGGGGCGCAGGGAGAGAATCGGCGCCACGAGCAGCATGGCCCAACCCGCTGCGGCCGCGACGGTGCGGAGTTCCGCCGGCCCTCCGGGCACGAGCACGGCCAGTCCGGTGACGCTGCCCGTCAGCAGCGCAAAGAGCGCCATCACACCCCAGAGCGTCGGCGTCCACGCGAGCGCGGCGAACTCGCGTTTGGACACGACACAAAGCGACCGCCACCACGAGGCCCTCACGAGGCCCTCGCGCGCACGGCGTTGGGCTCACTCAGTTGGCGCGCGAGGAGGCGCGCGAACACTTCTTCGAGCGGCGGCACGACGCGCTCGCAGCGGCGGACGATTCCGCCAACCTGGGCCACCAAACTCCCCGCTGATTCCGCCACGCTCCCGATCGCCTGCGTCGCTGGGTCGATCTCCAGTTCGATGCGCGTCCAACCTGAGTCATCGCGCTGACTGCGCACGGCGAGCACGCCCTCGAGTTGGCCGAGCGCGTCGACCGGCGCGTGGGTCGACTCGATAATGAGGGTCGACGACCCGGCGCCCGAGCGCGCGAGAGACTCGCGACTCCCCTGCGCCACGAGCCGACCGTGGTCGATGAGGACGAGATGGTCGCAAGTGGCCTCGACCTCGGCGAGATTGTGGCTGGAAAAGAGCACGGTGTGCGTGCCGCGAAGGCCACGGACAAGCGCGCGGAACGCAATCGCCGCCGTGGGATCAAGCCCGCTTCCGGGCTCATCGAGGATGATCACCTCGGCGCCGGTCACGAGTGCGCCCGCGAGCGCGAGGCGTTGCCGCATGCCGCGGCTGAGCGCTCCCACAAGCGTGCGCCGGAAGCCAGCCACTCCACACCGATCGATCGCCTGGGAAATCACCCTCTCACGCTCGACCGACGCGATGCCGAAGAGAGCGCAGCGAAACCGCAGATACTCGATGGCACGCAGCTCCGTCGGCATCGGTGCGTTGTCGGGGAGATACCCGACCCTTCGCCGTGCCCCCATCGGATCGCCGTCGACATCGATCCCCGCGACTCTTAAGTGGCCCCCATCCGGCGGGATCGCCCCGGCGAGCATGCGAATGGTTGTCGTTTTCCCCGCTCCGTTGGGGCCGAGAAATCCGGCAACGCATCCGGTGGGCACTTCGAATGAGAGGCCATCAACGGCGGCGACGGCTCCGAAGCGTTTGCTCACACGATCGACAGAAATCATGGGGGAACCCCGAGTGTAAACGATCCGTACACTCGTTCGTCACATGGCGGACTCCGAGGGTCCTCTCGCAGCGACCCGCATTCTTCCCAGTTTCGAGAGCGCCGGCGATGGCTGCGGCATCGTCGACGCCTGCGGCGACTTCGTCTGGGAGAGCGTCCGGCTTCATGGCCAACCCGCGTCCGTTCGCGCCCGGTTCACCGAGGCGTGCGCGGCCTTCCTCCAGCAGGGTGACGACCGCGCGCAACCGCACGCGCGCAGCCAGTTTCGTTCGGAGAACCAACACTTCGAGGTGATCGTCTCGCGGTGCCGGGACGAGCGTGCGCTGGGCGTGCTCCTCAATGTCACCTCGCGGACCCGGCTGAGCCAACGGCTCGACGCCGTCGACGCTGCCGGTGCTGAACTCCTCGACCTCGACGCGCAGATCGTGAACCCGCTGAATGTCGCGGAGCGTCTGGCACTGCTTGAAGGCAAGATCGCGCACACGCTCGCGACGCTGTTCGGCAACCACCCCTTCGAGGTGCGCCTGCGCAATCGCAAGACGGATCAACTCGAGCTCGTGATCGGGCACGGCATCGACCCCCTGCGAATCGGCGAGTCGCTCTTCGCGCGCGAGCAGGGCAACGGGATCTCCGGGTGGGTCGCCGCCACCGGGGAGTCCTACATCTGCCGCGATCCCGACAACGATCCGCTGTACCTCCCGGGGCTTCCCGGCGCGCGGTCGAGCCTCACCGCCCCGCTCCTCCTGCGGCAACGCGTGATCGGTGTCGTCAATGTTGAAGCACTCGCGCCCAATGCCTTCGACGACAATGACAGGCTCGCTCTCGAGACCTATGGTCGCTATCAGGCGATGGGACTCAACATCCTCGACATGCTCATCGTCGAGCGATCCACCACATCCGAGCGCGTGTCCGCCACGCTGCGCGACGAACTCGAGGTCCCGCAGCAGTGCCTCAGGCAGGCCACACGCGACCTCGCCGCGGGTCGATTGGGGGCATATGAATCTCTTGAAAAGGCGCTCGAAATGCTCTCGGCGCGAATCCGTGGCGCGACCGCCGGGCCGCAGACGGTTCTGGGAATCGATCGACTGCCACGCGACCGCTCCCGCGATCCCGCCATCGACGGGCGGCGAATCCTCGTCGCCGACGACGATGCCAATGTGCGCGAGACCATTCAGGCGCTGCTTCAAGAGGCGGGCGGCATCGTCGAGAGCCGAGCCGACGGCAGCAGCGCGATCGACCTCATGGAGCGCGGCAAGAGCGACGGCCGACCGTTCGAGCTCATCATCTCCGATGTGCGCATGCCCGATCGGAACGGCTACGAAGTGTTTCGCGCCGCGCGCGAACTCATCCCCAATTGCCGCTTCCTGATGATGACTGGCTTCGGCTATGACCCGAACCACTCCATCGTGCGTTCGAGCCAGGACGGACTCAACAACTTCCTCTTCAAGCCATTCCAGGCGCAGGTGCTGCTCGAGGAAGTGCGCAAGGCGCTCGGCGCCCCGGCGTAAGTCAGCCTGTCGGCGGTGCGGCCGTGCGCGCGACGATCACGCGGTCGTGGCCCTCGAGATCCTTGACGACTCGGACACCCGTGAACCCCGCGACCGTCGCGGCGAGCGCGACCGATGCACCCTGCGACGCGGCGACTTCAACAACGAGCGCGCCGCCAGGCCGTAACCAGTTCGGAGCCACGGCGACGATGCGGCGAATCACAGCAAGGCCGTCGACGCCACCTCGGAGGGCGGTGGCGGGCTCAAAGTCTCGCACATTCTTGGGGACTTCGGCCCACTCCGCGTCGCTGATGTAGGGTGGGTTCGCGCACAGGACATCGACCGCACCCTCAAGTCCGCGGCCCGCAAGCGGCGCGTCGAGATCACCCTCGAGAAACTCGATCCAGCGATCCACACCGAGCCGCTGCGCGTTGCCCTTCGCCAACGCGATCGCTTCGGGCACGAGATCGGTCGCGACGATCCGAATGTCCGCGAGCGCTGTGTCGACGGGAGCATTTCCTTGAGGCACCGCTGGACCCATACGGCTCCACGCCAGCGAGTGGCGCTTGCTCGAGGCCTTCGCCAGCGTCGCCGCGACGGCGATCGCAATGCACCCGGATCCCGTGCAGAGATCGACGATGGTCCGGGCACACTCACCTCGGGAAGCGCCGGAAGGCTCGCGAAGGACCGCAAGCACTTCGTCGACGAGCGTCTCTGTCGACGGGCGAGGAATGAGGGTGGACCGATCGACGGCAAAGTCGTGGCCATAAAACCCCCACGATCCGACGATGTACTGGACGGGTTCGCCGTCGACAGCACGCCGCACGAACGCGCGCAGAACGGTCAGCTCCTCGACCGTCGCGGGTCGGTCAGCATCCATGTAGAGGTTCAATCGCGCGCAGCCGAGCGCCTGTGAGAGCAGAAGGTCCGCGCACGCCTGCGGCGAGTCCACCCCGCGCGAGGCAAGGTGCGGCGCGATCCAAGCCCTCAGGCGCCGCACCGTCCATGGCTCGTCCATGCGCCGATCGTAGCCCCACACCGCGCTACACTTTCCCTCCCCCCAATGCCCACCACGAACGACGACGACACCCTTCTTGAAGTTGAGAGAGTTG
The DNA here is from genome assembly GCA_005799475.1 of Planctomycetia bacterium. Lineage (GTDB taxonomy): Bacteria > Planctomycetota > Phycisphaerae > Phycisphaerales > SM1A02 > F1-60-MAGs104. Next base: position 7,405 of record SYGQ01000194.1, read on the forward strand.
CCTCGGTGAGCGGGGCGTTCGGCACGATCACGCGCGATACCGCGGGACTCTGCTGCGCCGCACGCGGCTCGAGCGCGCCCGCGCACTACGGTGTGAAACGCGCTGGCGACCGCTGGCTTGTGAGCCTTGCGACACCTGACCGATGGCTCAGCGAATCCATCGAGACATCGCTCCTGCACTCGCGCGACACGATGGAAGACCTTCTCCTCGACGAACTCAAGGACCGTGACTGGACCGAAGGTGCCGTCGCAGTGAAACACTTCCGCGATGAGACGAAGTGCTATGTGTTTGAAGCCGCGTTGCCGGCGTCCAGCAACGCTCGCGACGACATCAGACGACTCGGCACCCTGCTCGTCGCATTCGAGGGGACATTCTCGGAGCTCGGTGACATGTCGGAAGCGGAGTCGCCCTAGGACATGGGAACCCGGGTGCTCATGCTGGGATGGGAGTTTCCGCCGTTCATCACGGGCGGGCTTGGGACGGCCTGCCACGGCCTGACGAGGGCCCTCACGGCATCGGGATGTCATGTCACCTTCGTGCTGCCCCGCGCGGTTGAAGGCACGAACGCATCTCATGTCGACCTCCTGTCTCCGGAATCGGATGCAGGGACCCTCTCGACGCCGTGGACGGAGCCGCCGGCGGCACAGTTTTCCCACGCCGAGACTGACGCGGCAACTGTGCCGATGGCGCCCCTGCCCTCGATCGACCGCGCCGCGGCACTCGCCGCGGGCACACCGCCCAGACTCGACATCCTCGGCATGCGCACGCTCTCGATGAGCGCGTACGCGCGCCAAGTTCCTGCGGCATCGCCGGTCACCCTTCGGTGGCTCCGCGCCCTGACTTCGTCCGGCAACGACCCTGCGGTCACCGATGACGACGCCGGAATGCTGGCGCGCCTCGAATCGATGTCCGACGAGGAGCGCAGCGCCTTTGCGCTCCTCGATCCCACACTTCAACACGCCGTCGACGCGATCGAGATGGCGCGCGCCATCCCTGAGGCGCACCAGCGCGCCGCGTCGAACGCCGCACCGATCCCGATGGGCGGCTACGACGGCGACCTCATCCTGGCTTCGGAGCGCTACGCGCAGTTCTGCGTGCGCGCGGCGCGAAACCTCCCCTTCGATGTCATCCACGCACACGACTGGCTGACCTATCCGGCAGGCATCGCGCTCGCGCGCCTCACTGGCCGCCCGCTCGTCGTCCATGTTCACGCCACAGAGTTCGACCGATCCGGCGACGCGGTCAACCAGAGCGTCTACAACATCGAACGGCGCGGGATGCACGCGGCCGTGCGAGTCATCGCGGTGAGCGTCCTGACGCGCAATCTGCTCGTGAACCGGTACGGCGTGTCGCAGGACAAGATCGATGTCGTCTACAACGGCGTCGAACTCGAACCCGCGGCCTACGGCATCAAGCGCATCGAACGCAGCGAGCGGATCGTGCTCTATTTTGGACGCATCACGATGCAGAAGGGCCCCGAGTACTTCCTTCGTGCGGCCAAGCGAGTGCTTGAAGTGGAGGACAATGTGCGGTTCGTGGTGGCCGGTTCTGGCGACCAAGCCTCGACGATGATCGAGATGGCCGCGGCCATGGGGATTGGCGCGAAAATGTCCTTCACAGGGTTCTTGCGCGGCAAGGACATCCAGCGCGTGTTCTCGATGGCTGACCTGTATGTGATGCCGAGCGTCTCGGAACCCTTTGGGATCGCCCCACTCGAAGCCATGGGCCACCGAGTCCCCGTCATCATCAGCCGGAACTCGGGCGTGTCGGAAGTGCTCACGCACGCGCTCAAGGTCAACTTCTGGGATGTCGACGACATGGCCAACAAGATCGTGGCCGTCCTCCGACACCCGCCGCTTCGGGCCGAGTTGCGCGATCGCGGATGGTTCGAAGTGCGTGGCATCACCTGGGACGGCGCGGCTCGCAAGTGCCTGACGACCTACGCCCGCGCCATCGAAGCCCTTCATCGCACCCGTGGCTTCCACCACCATCCCGTCGCGCGGCGCGCCTGAGTCCGCGCGCCTGCGAACGGCGCGCCGCGTGCCGTTCCTATACTCGGCTCATGGGATTATTCACTCGCGCCAAGCGCCAGGCCGCACCGCCGCGCGCAACGGCCCCCAGTTCGCCGCGACAGGGCGAGGGCGACCCTCCGACGCCAGTATGCGGTGACGCGGCGCTCGAAGCGCGCACTGAGGTCATCGCGCGTGAGATCCTCGATTCGGCGCGCACCGGTCAGTCGGGGGTCCTGAGCACAGCGTTCTGGTCTGACCGGCTGATGGCGTGGTCGATGAAGGATCCCGGCTTCAAGGTCGAGCTCTTCCGATTCGTCGATTGTTTCCCGGCGCTCAAGACACCCGACGCCATCTACGACCACCTCGTCGACTTCATGTCGCAACCGGGCATCTCGCTGCCGCCTGGGTTGGATCTCGGCATGCGGGCCGGCGGACTCGCGAAGGGCCTCGTCGCGCGCACGATGGCCTCGCAGATTGAGTCGATGGCCGAAAAGTTCATCGCGGGTGAAGACGCCAAGAGCGCCCTGCCGGCGCTCAAGAAGTCATGGTCGTCGTCCATGGGATTCAGCGTGGATCTCCTCGGGGAGCTCTGTTTGAGCGACGAAGAAGCCGCGGCCTACCGCGCCAAGTACTTGGACCTCATCGCGAACCTGCCCAGCGAAGTTGCCTCGTGGCCCGCGAACCCGCTCCTCGAACGGGACCACCTCGGGCCGATCCCGCGCACGAATGTCTCGATCAAGATTTCGTCGGTCTTCGCGCGGACCGACCCGATCGATACGGCCGGATCGATCGCCGGCCTCGTTGCTGCGCTGGAACCGATCCTCAAAGAAGCGAAGTCCCGCGGCGTCTTCGTGAACTTTGACATGGAACACCATTCGTTCAAGGATCTGACGCTCGAACTCTTCATGCGCTGCTGCGAGCGCGTGGAGTTCGACGCCGGACTCGCGATGCAGGCGTACCTGCGCTCGGGTGAAGCCGACGCGCGGCGGATCATCGAGTGGTCAAGGCGGAGCGGACGCGTGGTCTCGGTGCGCCTGGTGAAGGGCGCGTACTGGGACTCAGAGACAATCATCGCGGAGCAGTTCGGCTGGCCTTCCCCCGTGTGGGCGGCGAAGCTCGACACCGACGCCTGCTTTGAGCGGATGGCCGCGCTCTTCATCGATGCGACGCCGCGCGTCAATGGTCAGGGCGGTGTGAAGCTGGCACTCGGATCGCACAACGCGCGATCCATCGCGGCGGCGCTCGCGATGGTCGAGCGCGCAGGGCTCCCAACGAGCGCGATCGAACTGCAGATGCTCCACGGCATGGCGGACCCTCTGAAGTCGGCGATGGTGGCGCGCGGACTGCGGCTGCGCGAGTACATGCCGGTGGGGCGGATGATCCCGGGGATGGCGTACCTGGTGCGACGACTTCTCGAGAACACGAGCAATGAGAGCTGGCTGCGGTCGGGCTTCGCCGATGGCGCCGACGCCGCGGCACTCGTGGCAAGTCCGCACCGCGCCCGAGGGGCCGGTTCGGGCACCGACGATGGGCTCCTGCGGCTCACACGCGCCGCCGAACACCACGCCCTCAGCGACTCGGATCCGGGCGTCGGCGATGGCCGACCATTTTTCAGCGAGCCGCTGCGAGATTTTTCGGTTGCTGAGCGCCGGAGTGCGTTCGCCGCGGCCGTTGAGCGAACCGGCGTGCCCACGGTCGCCAATGATGGCACCGCCGAAACTGCCGCGCATGCCGTGGGCGTTGCCCTCGATGGCTTCGCCGCGTGGCGCGACACGCCCTGGCGCGATCGCGCTCGCGTGCTCACGCGTGCAGGCGCGATCATGCGCGCGCGGCGTGACGAACTTTCCGCGGTCATCATCCTCGAGTCCGGAAAGACCTGGCGCGAGGCCGACGGTGATGTCTGCGAAGCGATCGAGTTCTGCGAGTTCTATGCGCGAAGCGCACGAGGTCTCTTCGAGCCGCGTCGGCTCGGCCGATTCACGGGGGAGATCAACGATGAGTGGTTCCAGCCGCGAGGTGTCGCGGTCGTCATCTCGCCGTGGAACTTTCCGTTGGCGATCTGCTGCGGCATGACGGTCGCGGCGCTTGTCACCGGCAACACGGTCATCGTCAAGCCCGCCGAGCAGACCCCCGCGATCGCCCGCTCGTTCTGC
>SYGQ01000195.1 GCA_005799475.1 Planctomycetia bacterium
CGGTGCCGCGATCACGAACGCGCCAAGGAAGGCCCGTCTGGCTGATTCGCGTTCGGTACTCCGAATTCATGACATACCGGGCGTCGGGCTGGACCTCGATCACCTCTGCCCATCGGCTTGGGTCGGCCGCGGCGCCAGGGGACCGTCCACCGACTGTGCCTGGACTCGCGCACCCGCCGAGTGCAATGACCGATACCAGTGTGGTGCAGACGCTGAAGCCTGTTCCGTTCATTGCTGAAGCCTATCGCGTTCACAGGGATCGGGGGCGGAACCGCTCTGAGCGCCTGAACTCCACCCCGACCCAACTTGCCCAAGACCGGATGGACTCCATAATGTTCGGGATGGTGTCGGCGACTCGCAAACTCAATCGATGGCTCACCGCGTGTGCCATCGGTGCGTGTTCACCGTGGGTCCTCGGGGGCGCGCTCGCACACAACGCCCACGCCATCCCCGATGGAGCGGTCGTCGCATGTTGGGGCGCGAACGAGCGCGGCCAGTCCGGGCATCCACCTGGGTCGGAGTCATGCCTTGATCTCGCGATGGGGGATCGACACACAGTAGCCCTGCGCTCGACGGGCGCAGTCCTCTGCTGGGGCGATGAGTCGTTCGGCCAGACGGTCGTGCCGAGCGACCTCGGTCCCTGCATTGGTGTGGGCGCGGGGTGGGAGCACTCGCTCGCGATCACCCTCACTGGATTCGTGCGCGCGTGGGGGCAGAATGCTCATGGCGAATGCGAAGTGTCGACATCGGTCACGGGTGCGATTGATGCCGCAGGTGGCGCACGGCACTCGCTCGCGGTGCTGTCTGATGGTCGAGTCGTGTGCTGGGGGTCCAACAACTTCGGTCAATCGACCACTCCGCCGACGCTCCCGCCATGCGTGGGAATCGCCGCCGGCCGCGATCACTCGGTCGCACTGACTGCCGACGGTCGCGTCCTTTGTTGGGGCGGCAATCGGACCGCGGTCGCCGGCGCAACCCGAGCGCGCGAGTTTCTCGAATCGGTGCTTTCGGGATCCGACAGCGTCGACATTCTCTGGTGCGGTGACAGCAACACGGGATTCGCTGTGGCGATCGACGATGCAGTGAGCGGTTGGTGCGACGGGATCGCGGCGGCGCTCACCGAACGAGGATTCCGCCAGTACGCGACCCCCCTGCTGCCGATCATGCCAGTGGGAACATCGTTCGGTCGATGGACTTCGTCAGTGCCGATGCCCGAAGGACTCGGATGGACGGCCGCGGGGCCTAGCGAGGCGTTCAATACGAGCGGTCTCGCGAATGCTCCCGCGGAACTCGCCGCGCTCATGACACCCGGTGCGGCGACAGGGACTCCAGCGATCCACCCCACGGGTGTGCCCTTCGACTTCGCATGGGTCCCCCCGCAGACCAACCCGTTTTACAACGGCGGCTCCGGAATCCTCGTCAACGCCAACAGCCCGATGGACGTTCGAGGCGAATTGCACTACCGCGTCCTCCGTTCGCAACTCGCAAGCGGCGCACACGGCTCCTACTACCAAGGATGGCAGTACGAATCGGGTATCGCAGCCTCGCCACCGGCACAGCGGCTCACTGGCGGCGCCCCCACCGAGTGGGTTGCGGACGAATTCACGCTCGGCGCGGATCCAACGCGCCCCCTCGCCGCACTCAGAGCCACATGCGCTGGCGGCTTGTTTGGACAGTCCTTCGGCGTGCGAGGCCCGGTGGGCTTCGCATTGCATTCGATCCGCCGAGATGGGCGCGGCTGGGCGAGCCAACCGCTGAACTATCACGGCGGAGCAACAATGACCGCGGTGGCGCAGGATGTCGCGAACATGCCGATTCAGTCGCGACAGACATGGCTGCGCGAACTCGTCGATCGGCAGGTTGCGAGCGGTGGTTCTGGCCGATTGATCGTCTGGATTCAGGGAGGCGTCAACGCGGATGTCGGGACGCCAGCGAGCTGGGGCGCCGCCGTTGTCACCATCAAGTCGGCAGTCGAGGCCGCATGGAGCGCGATCGGAGGGTCTCCCGACAACCTCACCTTTGTGGCGATGGTTTCGCATCCTGTCACCGATGGCGATGAAGGGCTCAGCTCGCTCCGTCAGCACGCTCGCATGCTTGCGACAAGCGTTTCCAACCTCACGGTCGTGGATCTCGCGGACCTTGCGATCTCGAACGAGATGCGCAGTCATAGTTGGTACTCCAAGCAGAACCCGATCCACCTCACGGCTTCGGGTTACTCAGGCCTCGGCGGACGCGTTGTCGATGCCTTGCTCGAGCGGATCAGTCCGTGCGCGACGCCCTCCGAGCTCGCACGTCCGAAGAGCTGTGCGTCGGTGTCGGCCACTGCGCTCGGCACGCTCGCGCGGCGTCGTGATGGCACGGTGCAGTACTGGGGATCGCCCAAGGGGGACCTCGCCGTCGTTCCAGCGACGAGCGGCGACTGCGCGCAGATTTGCGGCGGGCTCTGGCACGCGCTCGCGCGCACGGCCGCAGGTGAGATCGTGGCGTGGGGCTCCAACGGCGACTATCAGGCGAGCTCTCCACCCAACATCGGCGCGGCATCGCATCTGGCAGCGGGCGGCGCACACTCGGGCGCGATCGTGGACGGGGTCTTCGAGTGCGTGGGCGACTTCAACCGCGATGGCCACCGGAACGGCACAGACCTCACATTTATCTTGTCCGGATGGAATCGTCCCGACGCGGACTGCAACGGTGACGGGGTGACCGACGGTTTCGACCTCACCTTCCTTATCGCGGGCTGGGGCCCCTGCCCGGGCCCGTAGAAGCGTTCCAGGTAGTCCGAAATCTTTGGGAACGGTTGACCCGCGAAAGGGCAGGGGTACTGTATCTGAATAGTCGGCGATCCCAGACTCGATCCCCACACCCCCACAGGAGCAGCATGACACTTCGATCCCCATCGTGCGCGTGTCTCGCGTCGTGCGTCATCGCGTTGTCGGCCATCGCCGCAGACCGCAACATCGAAGCAGACGCGCACGGCCCGCTGCCGGCACCTGCCATGGCTGAGGCGCCTGAGCCAACGCTGACGGATCGATTCGGACTTTGGTTCGCTCCGCCGCCCGTGGTCCTCATGGGGGCGATCGACACGACGCGATACATCCAAGAGGACGAACGCGCCGACAAGGACCTCCCGTTCCGTTTTTCGATCGAGCGCACGCTCGACATATCACTTGCGAGCGGTCAGTGGATTGATGTGCAGGGCGGTCGACTCTGGCGCGCCGACATCAGGATGGACGGCGCCCTCAGCTCGCGACTGCACCTCGTTGGCCTCGCGCTTGCCCCAGGGCAGGAACTCGCGCTCGTCACTCCCGATCTCGAGCAGCAGATGACTGGTGTGCTCTCAGGCAAGGGCGACTTCGGTACCGGCGAGGCCTACAGCATCTGCGGGCCGACCGATCGTGTGCGCATCGAGTGGTTCGTCCCCGCGGGGCAGAAGGTCGATCGACTTCCATTCGAAGAGGCCTCCAACGGCTATGGCTACCGCGATGTCTTTGGCGCGTTCCAGCAACTTGGCGGCACATGCTCGCTGAATCCATCCTGCTATGCCGCGTGGGCCAACGAGTCCAACGCGGCCTGCAAGCTCTCGTTCACCAGTGGCGGTGGCGGCTACATCTGCTCAGCGCAACTCATGGCGACGACCGCCGCTGACGAAACCCCCTATGTTTCAACGGCGAATCACTGCATTTCGACAACCGCCGAGGCCAACAGTTGCCAGTTCATCTTCTTCTACCGAGCCAACACATGTACGGGAGCGAACTCGGCGGGGACGACCGTTTCAGCAGCCGATCTGACGGTCTCCTACGCCACAAGCGACTGCACGCTGCTGATGGTTCGCGGTGCGCTCCCCACCGGCGTCTGGTGGGCGGGCTGGACGAATGCGAGTCCGGCCACCGGTACGGCATCGACATGCCTCCATCATCCCAGCGGCACGCCGCAGGCGATTTCGTTCGGCACAAAGACGGGCACGAACAACTTCTGCGGCTCAGGGTCTAACTGGGCGCAGCTCTCGTGGACCAACGGCATCACCGAGGGCGGATCCTCCGGCTCGTCGATCTACCGCGACAGCGACCACAAGCTCTACGGCGTCCTCACCTGCGGCGCGAGCGCCTGTTCGAATCCCGGCGGCGACGACGGCTACGGCCGGTGGGATGTCGCCGTCAACAGCGGCGGTTTCGCGACGCCGCTCGCTGCAGGCACCGACGACGCGCGCGAACCCAACGATTCGTGCGCGGCCCCGTTCACGCTCGCCCCCGGCACCTACACCGGCAACATCGTGAAGCGACTCGACGAGGACTGGTACGCGATCTCCGTGGGCGTGGGCACGACCCTGAGCGGCACCTTCACCTACACGCACGGCAACGGCGACATCGACCTGCAACTCTTCAACGCCTGCGGCGGAACCGCCGTCGCACAGTGGGTCGGCAATGTCAACAACGACACGATCTCCTACACGAACCCCGGTCCAGGAACGACGCTCTACCTGCGCGTGTTCCTCGCGTCCGACACTCGCAACGATTACTCGATGACGATCACGGCGACGACCGCACCGCCGGCCAACGACAACTGTGCGGGCGCGACGGCCATTGGCAACGGATCGTTCTCATTCAATACAGATGCAGCCACCACGGCGACACTCAACCTTCCGACTTCGTGCAACGAAGGTGCCGGCGTTGCCCTCAACAAGGATGTCTGGTACCGCTACACCGCCCCGTGCTCGGGCACGGCTCAAGCAAGCACCTGCGGCACGGCGAATTTTGACACGCGGATCGCCGTCTATGGTGGGGCATCGTGCCCAACCTCTACATCCGTGGTCAGCGCGTGCTCCGACAACGCTGCGGGCTGCGCGGGAAGCACGAGCAGGGCGACATGGACGGCGTCTGCTGGATCAACCTGGTACATCCGCGTCGGAGCGCCCGGGTCGACCTCGGGATCCGGCACGCTCACGACATCATGCGCCGTGACCTGCGTCGCTGACCGAAATGGCGACACAATGGTCGACGCGGTCGACTTGGGTCTCATGCTCGGCGGATGGAGCACCGCGGCACACGATCTCAACGGCGACGGCACCACGAATGCGGTGGACCTCGGCACGCTCCTTGGCGCGTGGGGTGCCTGCCCCTGATCGCACGCGCGTCAAGCCGCGCCTAGAAGCCGATGGCGTTTTTTGTGCCCTGCTTGGTCACATCGACCACCTTCGTCCAAGCCTCAAGGCCCGTGCGCAGGTTCGTCAATGTGAGCCGAAATGTGTAGGTCGCCTGTCGCACATTGCCGGCTTCCCGTTTCACCTGCGTGATCTTCCCGGTCAATGAGAAGTCCGGATCGACACCTGGTACCGAAGTCTGTCCCTTGAGAAACGCCTCCCGCTTGGCTGCGTCCTGCGCGGTGGCATCTTCGGGATTGTTCCCGTAGGTGGTCACTACGGCGGCCTGTCCGGAGTTCACGAGCTGCTCGCGCATGCGGTATGTCATCTCGCCGACATCGAAGCGGCTGCTCGTGTCGTTGACGATGGTGCCGATCACCAGCTGCGCGGGCTTGTTCTTTCCCCCACTGAGTGTGCCCTGCACGAGCAGCGACTCAAGCATCCCGCTGGCGGCCTTGTTGATGTCCTGCATGTCGACATCGTCGATGCTGGTGATCGATTCGGTGCCGCCGGTCTCGATGGGGCGTGCGGGAGTGCCACAGCCCCAAAGCGAGAAAAGCCCTGCGGCGGACATGGTGGCAGCAAGCGAATTGAATGGCTTCATGGAGTTCCTCGTGGGTCAGTCTGAGCGGCGCACCTGCAGGCGAAAGTCGACTCCGTCACGCGAAGGTGCGACCGAACTTAGTGTGGCCATGCCACCAGCCGCGATGGAACATGACTTCCACACCGACATCGGCGACTCGATCACATTGCCCTTCGCGTCAAGCCAATCGATCCTCCATGCGAGATTGCGCTGCCGGAAGTCATCGTTGGCAACATCGATCTGCAGTTGCTCGTAGCCGGTGTCCGAGCGAAACATGCGCAGTTCGCGGCAATGCACGAAGACCTGCATGAGGAGGTCGTTCACCTGCGTCTGCTTGGGATGTGCGGTCGCCGCGGGCGCGTCGCGCGTACTCGTGATGTTCACCGTTCCGCACGCTGGGAGCAGCAGGATCACCGCAAGGACTCCGACGCGAACGACCATCGCCGCAGCGTAGTTCATGGCGACACATTCCTCGGGATGACTCGGCGACGACCCGCCGGGACTGAGACCTTCGGCGTACTGCCGGCGACGGGTGGTGGCTGAATCGTCGTCGCCACGATGGTCGACTCCAGCGGCCCATTCAGGCGCGCGTACTGGACCGCCGGCACCGCGGTGCCCGACGGCAGGTTGACGGCAACAATGTTGTTGCGGAGGGCATCGACCTCGACATCGGCAAGCTCCTGGCCAGCTGCGCTGAGAAGCCGAATCTTGCCATCGGCGGGGGTCGGCATGGACGCGACATCGATCCGCTGCGGCATTGTGTGCCAACAGCGCAGATCTGCGGCGGTCGAACTCGCTTGGTAGATAAGCCCCACGAGCATCACGATCCCCGCCGCCGTGGCGGCATCCCCGCCGGATCGAGCAGCCCTACTGGCACCCCAAGTCGCTGCCGCCTTGACCGCACTCGTAGCGACTTCCTGCACGATGACCCCAGGGAGACGCAGCCTGTACTCATGCCCGGCGATCTCGTTCATATCGCAGAGCATGACTCCGTTCACATCCGTGTCGCCAGCCAGAACTTTGAATCCGTCCACGCCAGCGAGTCCGGGCTTGAAGACCGGAAACGCCGCCGAGACATAGGGCATCTGCCCGTAGGGAATCGGGATGTCCAACCGAAGCTCCTCGTAGTGCGGCGCGAGTCCGCTCAACAGGAAGACCCATGTGGTTGGCACGGCGTCGCCTCGGCGAGCGGCGTCCAACCGAGCGAGATCCGCGGCAACGACCGGAGCCGCTGCAGGCACCATCGCCACGCAGTTGCGCAAGTCGGTCCGCGCGTTGGCGAGGTCCCCCGCTTCCGTGGAAGTGGCCATGAGGAACACGCCGCGCAGGTATGTGCTGAACGGGTTCGCGAAGTCGGCATAGCCGCGGCGGTCCTCGACCGACTCCGCGATCGACGCCAACTTCGGGTGCTCGATATGGCTGACATCTGTATTGCGCGTGGCGCTCTCCGCAGTCATCGCGGCCTGCTGCTTCGTGATCTCATCTTGGTAGCGCGCCACCGCCGCCTGCTGCCAGTCGTGCGCCCGGTTCAGGTCGATGCGCGCATTCGCGAGGTCCCCAGCCGCCAATCGATTGAGCGCCTGCATCGTGCTGAGCATGATCCGCTCACCGGGAGTGCCTCGGTAGGTGGACATCGTCTGGTTCACGAGCGTGGCACTCACGACCTCGCTGACGAGCGCTTCGGGCTTCGCCTGAAGGTACGGCCGCAACAACTCGTCGGCGGCGTCATAGTGAGCGATGCTCAAAGCGAGATCTCCGGAAAGTTGGCAAGACCGGCCCGCTTCCATCAGCACGGCCACCTTGTCACGACTGTCGGCCTGCTGGATGAACGCCGTCGCCTGGTCGGCGGCAAGGGAGTACTCCCCTTTCTGCAGCGCCTCCGACACATTTCGCGCGTTGGTTCGGTACCCCGACTGACAACCCGCCAGCATGACCGCCAGCGACGATGCCGCCAACACCATGGAACTCATGGTGGTGGCCATTGCGATCAGTTCCCCTCGAGCAATTGCCACCAAATCGTGTCGGCACCCACACTGAGATTCCGCAGGTTGCTCGTGTCCACATTGATGTTGGTGCGACGCATCAGCTCGACGAGCGCCCTGACCTTGTCGATCTGGACCTCGCGCAAGACATCCAGATCCTTCAGACCCTCAAGGAAACGACTCTCCTCTCGCCAGCGATCCAGCCCTTCGGTCGACATGCGCATAGGGATGTCGAGCACAAGTCCCTCCCGAACATTGATCATGCGCTCCACGCTCTCGAACCCCGGTCGCTCAAGCCGTAGCGTGTGCATTCCTTCGCTCATCCGCACCACACCTGGAACGGTGCCCATGGCGATGCCATCGACAAGCGCGGTCACCCCCATCGGACCAAGGCCAACCTGGCCGGATTCCACTTTGAACTCGCCGCCCGTGGTGCGCTTGACATTGGGGAGGTAGAGATCGGCGAGGAAGACGCCAACCCTGATGTCGCGTTCCGGTGTGACGAGACTCAGTCGCACCGACGGGCTCGCGAGGGCGGCCGAAGCAGCTGTGCCCATGGCCTTCGCGGACTCACCGATCAACTCGTTGACCGGATTCGTAACGAGTTGGCCCTGTTGGTTCGCGCGCACTTTGCGCGACGCGCTGCTCGTGCCCGATGCCAGTGTCTCGCCGCGCGGCCCGCCAAAAATCTCCCATGTTGTCCGAAGCGCAAACTCGCGACCTGAGAGCGTCGGCCCGCCATTTGGGTCCGCCCAGTCCAGCGCTGTCTCGTCGAGCGCATCGATCGACGCGACACAGACGCCGTCGGCTCCAAGTTGCTGCGCTAAGTTTCGCGCGCTCGTCGAGTTCGAGACCAAGCGATCCAGCTGTTGGTCGAGCGACTGCGGTGTCCCCGCGTTTGGACCCTCGCTGGCGAAGTGCTTGACGGCGTTCATGACATCTTCACGCCGAATCACAGAAATGCCCGGGCGCACGAGCGACGCGACCAGATCATCTTCCAACTGCCGCACTTTCTCGTCGGGCACATTGGGGGCGAGATCCTTGACAAACACGGCCAGTCGAATCGGCCCCTCAGCACCTGCTGGCGTCCCTGTCGGCGGCACCGGCGAGTCGGGACTCTTGGCACCGTTGGCGGGCACGAGCGCCACCACGGCCTTCTCCACTGCCGCGCCGCAGAGCGAAGTAACGATGGTCGACAGGAGCGCATTCGTGGGGCGCCCCTCCTGCTGCACCCCGGGCAGCGTTTCATCAGTGACCGCATCACTCACGGCAATGCGCGACGACCCAGTCAGCAGTCCAGTCGAGGAGTCGTACATCTTCAGGACACCCTCGACCTGAATCATCCTCCGCTCGGCCTGAGACTTCCCCAGCGGCCCCTCAAGGACCGATCGCTGAGTGATGTCCTGGAAGTTCGTCAGTTGGAGGGCTAGCACAAACTGAGCACCCGCGAGATTCAGCGACTTCGCCGTCTGCGGGTCAAGGCGACTGACCGATCCCGAGAAGTCGATTAGGTCCCACTCCTTCACCACGAGCGCGAGGTCGGAACGACCCACGACATCCAAGCGGTCCGTCTGGCTGACTGTGGTCGGCAGGCTGGCGTTGATTGCCTCGACGAGTTGAGCGAGTTCGTTGGATCGACCCTGCGAGGCGGCCTGCGCTTCAACGGCCTTCGTGGCGCGGACTTCCCAGATGGCCACGCGCGGTTTGTCCGATACGCCAAGGATGTTCGCACCCATGGAGACGATCGACAGAACACCGAGAACGAACACACACACCCGAGTCGATGCCAACATGCGATGCCTCCTTCGGACCTGCACGATAGTAGCGAAGCGCAGGGTCGCCTAGCGAACGGAGTCGCTGGACCATGGGGAGGTTGGCGGTCGCATAGATCAGATGCGGGTTGAGGTCGCGCCTGACCAAGGGGACGCGAGCGAGTTCGCGTCCCCATGTGACGGCCGCGCTCCAGACCTTGTTGTTGACATCGCGCCACGCGCCATCGGATCCCTTGCGAACGATGAGACTTGTGTCCGGGGGGTTTGGAAGCGCCGCGGCGATCGGCCGCACAAAACTGTTCCCCGAGTTGGGCGGCGGGTTCGGATCGCCGCGATAGGGATTGACGGCGGACGAAACCACCGTCTCGGGAAGCACCGTCGTGTCATTTCCAGAGTGAGAGATGGCGCACCAGACCACAGTGCCGTCGGTGGCGAGCGCCCGCGGCTCCTCGCCAGCAATGGGAACGACTGTTGGCGACGCACTCGTCTGCTGCAGGTCGAAGACCTCAGGTCGGTTCCGCTGCGACACGCTGACCGGTTCGAGACCCACGGAGATCGACGCCAGCGATCGAAGCCCGACACCCTCGACGAGATCGACCTCCAGCCGATTATCGGCCGGGTTGGCGTGGAGCAGCGGAGAGCGCATGACACAACTGCAGCGCGAGTTCCGTATGTGTCACCCCGAGCCAGACTGATTTCTAGTGATGTCTAGAATCCGCGCCCATGAAGACTCCACTTGGTCGAACCGTCCTCGCTTCGGTGGTGGCCGGTGCTGTGTGGTTCGCCTGGGGTGCGTTCGCGCACATGGTGCTTCAACTCGGGGACTCGTCGTTCAAGCAGTTGCCTCAGGAGGACGCGGTGCTTGAAGCACTTCGCAATGCCAACCCCGAGGACGGGCTCTACGCGTTCCCATTCTGGGGTCAACACGGTGTGGCCGATGACCACGAGGCAGAGAAGGAGATCGCGGCGAAGTTCGCCAA
>SYGQ01000196.1 GCA_005799475.1 Planctomycetia bacterium
CACCGAGAACAAGTCATAGGGGGATTCGCGTGGTTCGGGGAATCCAGCCATGCCGCCGCGCTGGCGGAGGCGTGGGAGGAGATGCTGTCGGCCGGTCAAGAGTTTGTGGGTGTAGCACTGGTGACCGACATCGAAGAGGAGCCGGTCGTGCGAGAAATCAAACACATAGTGCAATGCCACGGTGAGTTCGACAACACCAAGATTTGGTGCGAGGTGTCCGCCGCTGCGGGAGACCTGATCACAGATCGCATGCCGGATCTCGGCGCACACCTGCGCCAGGTCCGCCGGAGGAAGTGCCTTGAGATCGGATGGAGAACGGATCGAACCGAGTAAGTGGGTCATGGCGCTTCCGAATCGAGTATAGCCCGCTATCTCGTGCGGCCCGCGAGGAATTCCGTGAGCGTGAGGAGGTGCTCAGCGTTCTGGCCCAGGGGCTCGAGTGTCGCGAGCGCGTCGGCCCTCAGGCGCGCGATCTCCTGTCGCGTGCGATCAACGCCGTAAACCTCTGGAAATGTCAGCTTGCCCGCCGAGGCGTCCTTGGCGACGGCTTTCCCGAGTTGCGCCTCCGACTGGGTGACATCGAGGAGATCATCGACGGCTTGAAACATGAGTCCGATCAAGTCGCCCCAGCGGTCGCAGAGCGCGAACGCGCTCGGTCGCGCTCCGGCGCAAATGGCCCCGATCCGGCACGAACACCGGATGAGCGCACCAGTCTTGTGGCTATGAACTTGGCGCAGGCGATCCTCGGGAGACTGGTCCGCAGAAAACCCGCCAAGCGTGTCGAGCACCTGTCCCGTGATCATCGCGGATGTGGCGTTCGTCACCTCGTGCGCGATTCGCCCGGACTCGGTCGCTGCGGAACAGGCCGCATGCAGAGCGAGCGCCAGAAGGGCGTCGCCGGCGAGGATCGCCATCGCGTCGCCGAAAGCGACATGGGCGGTGGGCTTTCCCCTCCGCAGTCGGTCGTTGTCGAGGGCTGGGAGGTCGTCGTGGACGAGACTGAAGGCGTGCACCATCTCGACCGCACACGCCGCCTCGAGGGCCGCAAGTGGATCCCCGCCCACGGCCTCGCAGCACCGAAGAGCGAGGAGGGGACGGAGCCGCTTCCCGCCTCCGAGCAACGAGTAGGCAACCGCTTCCGCGAGATTCTGGGAATAGCCTGCCTCGGCAATGAACCGCGCGAGCCGCTGCTCAATCGGCGTCATGAGCGCCGCAGGGAAGACCTCCGACTCCTGCGTGAGTGCTGCGCGCATCGTGCGAAGTGTAGCCCCATTGCCGACGATCGCATCACTATGATCGCGTCCATGTCCGCGCTGTACTCAAATCTTGAACTCTTCATGGAGCGGGGTGGACCAGTCATGTGGCCACTCCTCGCGCTCAGCATCCTCTCGGTCACGCTCACTGTTGAGCGCGCTTGGTTCTGGCACAGGATGAGCGCGCGCGGTACCCGCGTGCGGCTGCGTGCCCTCGTGAACGCGCTGAGGATGAACGATGCGGAAACGGTGGTGCTCTTGGCCAAGGAGGACGACGGTCCCTACGCTGCCGTGGCCGCCGATCTTGCGTGCGACGGTCCGTCAGACGCCATCGCCATCGCCGCTGTCGAGCGCCAACGGCCGCGGCTTGAACGATTTCTCAATGTGCAGTCGACCATCGTGACGGCGGCGCCCATGTTGGGCATTCTTGGCACGGTGTCGGGAATCATCCGAAGTTTCGAACTCCTTGGCGGAAAGGACACGCTGAGCGATCCGCGCCTTGTGTCTGCGGGCATCGCCGAGGCCCTCGTTGCGACGGCCAGCGGGCTCGTCGTCGCCCTCGTCTCACTCTTCCCCTACATGTACTTTCGCGGCCATTCCGACAAGGCGATCGGGATCATGGAAGGGCTCATCGCGAGCGCGAAGCTGGGCGTTGAGAAGCAGGGCGGCGATCCAAATTCGTCGCTGCGCTCCACAAGCGCGGACACGCCGATGACAATCATTTGATGAGTGCGAGCTCGACCGACTTCTCGCTCGTCCCCGTGGGCGCGTGCCCCATGACGGCCATCGTGCTCGATCCCTTGGGCAAGGCCATCATCATTGGGCGCGCGGCGGGGGCGTCTGTGCGGCTTGACCATCCCTCGATCTCGCGGCAGCACGCGTCGGTCGCCTTCCAGAACGGCATCTGGACGGTGACGGATCTCGGAAGTCGCCATGGCACTCTCGTCAATGGTGTGGCGATCTTGCCTCGGCAACCTACGCCGCTCAAGCATGCCGACCGCATCTCCTTGCGCCCGTGGACCATTCGAGTCGAGCACGGCGCACCGTCGATTTCGGAGACGGTCGTCCACACCTCCGATTCCGGTGTGGGGTCGAGCACGGTGCAGGTCGTCCAGACCGAGCCGGCAAGGACCGACGCCGAGCGCCAACTGGACGGACTCATTCGGGCATCGCTGGCGATTCAGGGAGCGCCGAGCGAGGGGGCTCTCGCGCAGGAACTCACCCGTGCGTGTGTGGAGGGGACCCGCGCCGAGCGCGCGCTCTTGGTGCGCTTCTTTTCAGGGAACAATCGCATCGAGATCATCGGAGTTCACCCCCCAGGTGCTCAGAATCGCCGACCGGTCAGCCGGACGCTGCTGCGCGCCGCGAACGAAGGGAAGTCTGTCCGGCTGTGTGAGGATGACTCGTTCGGTGCCGCTGTGTCGATTGTGGGAACGGGGATCAACGGGGCACTGTGCGTTCCGGTGATGATGGACGCGACTCCGGAGGCGTTTCTCTACCTCGACCAGTTTGACTCGCTCGACCACTTCGACAAGGTGGCGTCGTTCAGTCAGGCCCTCGCGCGGATGAGCGCGTTCGCGCTCGCGCAGCTGCAGCGGCACGAACTCGAGCAGCGCCAGCGGGCGCTCATGGATGAACTCACCTCAGCGCGGCGCGTCCAAGAGCGCATGATGGGATCTGAGGCGGGCCGCGACGGCGTGATCGAGTGGAAGATGGCGAGCATTCCGGGTCAAGTGGTCGCGGGAGACATCTTTGGCGTCAAGCCTGTTCGAAAGGGGGAGTCGACCGTCGTGTTCCTCGGCGATGTGAGCGGCAAGGGACTCGGTCCCGGTCTCCTCATGGCGGCCATCACGGCGTACCTCGATGCCAGCCTTTCGGGCGGTCGCCCCCTCGGTCGCGCGCTTGTGGAACTCTCGAACTTCGTTCTGGCGCGCGCTGTGTCGGGGCAATTCGCCACATTCGTCGTCGCGGAGTTCGACAATGTTTCGCGAACCCTCTCCCTCTTCGACGCCGGCCACGGCTACTACTTCGTCGTCGGGCCAGACGGAGCCGCGAAGGAGATTCAAGTCTCGGGTGGGGTTCCCATCGGCGTCGTGGAGGACTTCGAGTTCGATCGCAATCCGATCACGATGGGTCGTGGGGATCGACTCGTCCTCTTCAGCGACGGTGTGGCTGAGCAGACCAATGATGCTGGCGAAATGCTTGGCAAGGATCGCGCGGCGACTGCCCTGACAGGCAGCCGATCCTGCGCCGAGGACATCGATCGGCTTTCATCGCACCTGAAGACCTTCGCCGGAAACACCAAGTACATCGATGATGTCACGATCGCCAGCATCACCTTCAGCGAAAGTGACATCACGCACTGACGGCCCGGCGTGAGGGCGACGAGTGGGGGTCACGGGCCGTGGGCAAAGTCGCCGGTGTTCGCGCAGGGAATCCAACGGCGCACATCGCTGAGTTCACTGAGCCCGCTTGAACCCACGCTGCCATCGGCCATGCCGACAGAGACCGCCTCGTTGAAGCGGGCGAGGGGGACGGCCTGCGCCACTTGCACTTGGAGGAAGCCAGCCTCCCCCATCGGATTGACGGGCGCCACAGGTGCGAGCAAGGACGCCATTGGGTCGGTGAACAGAGTTGGTCCACCCAACGCAATGCCGCCGACATCTTGCATGGTGGCACCGCCGATGCCCCAGACTGCGGTGGGACCGAGTCGGTTGGGCGTGACCCACGCGGCACCGGGCTGCTGGTCTTGGAAGGCGTGGTAGTCGCCCGGATCAAGGTAGGTGCTGGCCGAAAACGCGACGAACTCGCTCGGCTTCGAGATTGACCCAAGCGTCCTCGCGACGAGCCTTCCGCGGACGGTGGCGCCGCCGACATCAGTCCAGCTCGAATCGCCGAACGCGAGCGTTGGCACCCCGCCGACGGTCGTCCACCACCCGCCGCAGTAGTACGCGTTGTAGCCAAACCCTGGTTCCACGGCGACACCCGCACCGGCAAGGGTGTCAACCCCGGCGAGCGTTCCTGGGAGTGTGACTGGAGGATCCTGCGCCTCGTAGATCGAGTCGTCGACATCTTCTTCGTCGGCCTCGCGGTAGCCCATCACCGCCTCGTAGTTGAAGTCGAGGAACGGGAGCAGCCGCCACGAGTAGGCCTGCGCGAGCCGTGCGTCGAGAACCTGCCCCGCGCGATTTCGGTAGTTGACTCCCCACGCCGTCTGTACGCCCGGATCAATGAAACCCGGAAGCAACTTGTCCTCGTACTGCCCCGAGTAGAGGGTCCACGCCGTCATCACTTGCTTGAGGCGGTTGAGCTCCTTCGTCTTCTTGCCGCCCATGATCGCCCTCCCGAGGCCACTCGCGAGGAGGCCGAGCAGAACGGTGATGATCGCGAGAACGACGAGGAGTTCGACAATCGTGAAGGCACGGATGAGTCTTGGCTTCATGTGGAGACTCCACTGTTGGCGGTCTGCCCGACGGTGATTGACTCGACGAGTCCAGCGCGGATCTTGTGGTGGCCGCTGCCGAGTTCGCCGATGGGATCGGGAGGGACGATGTCGACTTTCTTCTCTCCCAGGCGCGCTTCGCCAGCCTTCACCTTGGCCTCAAAGGCCGTGCACTCGGCGAGGAGTCTCGAGAGGATTTCCTCTTCGGGCACATTGGCCACTCGGACTCCCTGAACATAGATGATCCCGCGTCGGTCACCGGCGAACACAGCCACATCGGCGCCTTCGGCTTCGCCGGGGCCATTCACGATGCAACCCATCACCGCCACCTTGATCGGCAGCGTGATCGCGGGCATGAGGGTGCGTTCGACTTCCTTGACGAGCGTGAAGAGATCGACCTGAATCCGCCCGCATGTCGGGCAAGCGATGAGTTCGACACCCTTGCGCTCGCGCTTGCCCAGGCAATAGAGCATCTCGAGCGCGTCCTTCACCTCGTCGATGTGATCGCTCGCGTAGGAGATGCGCACCGTGTCGCCGATCCCATTGGCGATGAGTGTGCCCAGTGCCACCACACTTCGAATCGCGCCGCTGTCCTTGGTCCCCGCATGGGTGACCCCGAGGTGAAGCGGGTAGTCGAATCGCGCGGCGATCTCGGTGTAGATGTCGATGACCAGCGACGCATCCATGCTCTTCGCGCTCACAACGACCTGATCAAAGCGGCGGTCCTCGAAGATCTCGAGGTACTCCTCGAGTTTGGCGATCATCAGCGCAAGCAAGTGCCCCGAGCGGTGTTGGGCGAAGTACTTGCCCAACTCTTCCATGCGTCGCTGCTTGTCGCGCCGTTCGATGATGGATCCCTCGTTCACGCCGACGCGGATGGGGATCCCACGCTCCTTGCAGGCGTCAATGACCGCGTTCACCTGATCGCGGTCATTGATGTTGCCAGGATTGAGGCGGATCTTGTGGACCCCAGCCTCGATGGCTTCGAGGGCGCGCTGATAGTGGAAGTGCACATCGGCGACGATCGGCACGCGCACCTGCGGAATGATCGACTTGAGGGCCTCCGTGTCTTTGCGCTCGGGCACGGCGACTCGCACAAGGTTCGCTCCGGCGGCGTGGTATCGGTTGATCTCAGCGACGCACGCGTCGATGTCGTGCGTGTAGCCCGCGCACATCGTCTGAACCGAGATGGGCGCATCGCCTCCGATGAGGATCCGGCCCGTGCGATCATCACCGACCGAGATCTGACGCGTGGGTCGACGAGGAACCATCACGGCATTGTAGGGCGGGTCCGACACGAACCGGGTCGCGAACATAGGCTCCCCCACATTCAAGGAGACCCGCAGATGCCTCACGCCGAATCAGCGACCGCCGCGACCACGACGACTTCGTTCCTCCGCGGTCGCCTCTCAGTCATGATGCTGCTGCAATACGCGATTTGGGGGGCGTGGCTCCCGCTCTTCTGGCCCTACCTGAGTGATCACCTTCACTTCGAGCCCGCGCAGATTGGCAACCTCTTCGCCGTCGGTGCGCTCGGAGCGATCGTCGCTCCTTGGATCGCTGGGCAGGTCGCCGATCGCTACTTCAACACCGAGCGATACCTCGGCATCAGCCACATTGTTGGTGGCTTCCTTGTCTGGCAACTCGCGACCCTGACCTCGTACTCCGGGTTTCTTTGGTTCAGTCTTTGCTACTCGATCATCTATTCGCCGACACTGTCGTTGACGAATTCGCTCTCGTTCCACCACCTCAAGGACCGTGATCGGGACTTCGGAAGGGTCCGAGTGTGGGGGACGATTGGATGGGTGCTTGTTGGCATTGCGATCGGGCAATGGCTCCTTCGGGTCCACACGCCCGACGCGGCAGTGCTTCACGGGCTCGCCACTGAGGCGGCCGACGCCAAAGTCGCGGCTGCACATGCCGCGGGAATGGCAGATGCCTTCCGGCTCAGCGGAGTGCTCGGGATCATCATGGGCATCTTCTGCCTCGTCGGACTCCCTGCGACGCCGCCGAGCAAGGGGAGACGTGCGAGCGCGGTCGCCGAGGCCATCGGTGAGATCCGGCTCGCGCCGCTCGTCACACTCTTCATGCTCGCGGTTCCGGTGTCGTGCATTCACCAGTTCTATTTCGTGCACACCTCGAGTTTCCTTGGTGCGGTTCAGCGCCATGCCGGCGGAGAGGGGCTCTCCAACTTTTTCAATTCGATCTTTGGCGTCGGCGGCGGGGGGCTCATGACGGTCGGCCAGATCTGCGAGATCGCGGTGCTCGCGTTCATGCCCATCCTCGCCGTGCGGTGTTCACGGAAGACACTGCTTGGCATCGGACTCTTGGCGTATGCGCTGCGCATGGCGCTGTTTGCGCACTATGCCGCGATCGCTGCGGCGACTGGCGTGGCTGAAATCGTGGTCGTGACCACCGGCGTGGCGCTCCACGGCTTCTGCTTCGGCTGCTTCATCTTCGTGGCCTTCATGATCGTCGACGAGGAAACGACGGGCGATGTGCGCGCGAGCGCCCAGAGTCTCTTCAATCTCGTCATCGTCGGCTTCGGCATCATCGTCGGCAGCAAGGTGGCTGCGGGTGTCGCCAGCGCCTCGAGTACGAACGGCGTGATGGACTATTCGGCGCTCTTCAGTGTGCCGATGTGGGGAGCGCTCTTCTGCCTCGTCATGCTCGTGCTGTTCTATCTGCCGGGCCGTCGATCGAAGCGTGCGGACTGACTCCGCCGAGCATGGCGTATTCGTTGGCCTCCGCATCGGCCGAGGCAGGGGTTCGCGCGCGGTTCTCGCGAGTACGGCACCGTGCGCTGATCACGAAAGTTGGTGCTCGCGGGTCTCGGACTCTTCTACGACTTCCGCGCCGGAGTCCGAGCCCGATCGCGCAAGTGATCGGGGTGGGTCGCCAGCGTCACGACGCCTCCGGGGATGGCGAGCGCGTCAATGGGTGTGCCGTCTTCGACCGGCGTGCCATCGCGCCGGGTGACCACCACTTTGGGTTGATGGCGCAAGTGCTCGGCGAGTTCTGACTTGAGCGTGGCCTGAAGTGCCTCGTCGAGCTTCGCGAAACTCTCGCGGCCCTTGCACTTGGGAAACGCGCTGCACCCGAGCCATGGTCCGCGCTTTCCCTCGCGCAGGTTCAGTTTCGACTGGCAGCGCGGGCATGATTGATCGACAACGACTGGCTTGGGGGCCGGGAGCTTGAGGCAGCCCTTCTTGTCGATGTTCAGAATGAAGCGATCGACGACCGGTGAGGGTGCCTGCCTTTTCGCCGCCTTTTTCCGAGGCGGCGGAGCGTAGGGCAGATCCTCGACGAGGAACTCACCGAAGCGACCATGACGCTTGATCATCGGGACACCCTTGGGCGAGAGCAGATCGAGTTGCTCCGGCATCAGCGGTTGGCCGCGGCGGTCGACGGGATTCGCGAACTTGCATTCGGGATAGGCCGAGCAGGAAAGAAACCGCCCATTCTTGCCGAGGCGGTACTCGGTTCGCGCGCCGCATTGTGGGCATGCGTATGCCGCTGGCTCGAGAACCGACTTCGCATGAGGCAATGTCATGGCCGCAGTCAGGAGTGGCTTGAGGATCTTCGTCGTGCCCTTGAGCATCGCGCGCCAGTCCTCTTTGCCTTGCGCGATCTCGTCGAGTTCCTCTTCGATGCGCCGTGTGAAATCAATCTCGACGAAGTTGGTCGCGAACCCCTGAACGAGGAAATCAGTGACGGCCATCCCGAGGTCGGTGGCATGGAAGCGCCGATCGACTTGCTCGACATACTCTCGTTCTTGGATGACCCTGATGATCGACGCGTAGGTCGAGGGTCGTCCGATGCCCTCGGACTCCAGCGCCTTGACAAGCGTCGCTTCCGAAAAGCGCGGCGGCGGGCTTGAGAACTTCTGCTCGCCTTCGAGGGCAATCGGTGCGGCGATGGCGCCCTCCTTCACCAGAGGAAGCGTCTGCTCAGCGTCGGATGACGGGACGCCAGCAGCCCGGTAGCAACCGTCGAATGCGAGCACGCGCCCGTTGGCCTTGAGGACCGCGCCCGTCCCCGCATCGCTGCGGAGAAATCGGATCGTCGTCGAGTCCCACTCGGCGTCCACCATCTGGCACGCGACGAAGCCGCGCCAGATGAGGCCGTAGAGCCGCTGCTGTTCTTCAGTGAGACAGCTCGCGAGCGACTCGGGCGTGCGCCTGGGGTCGGTCGGCCGAATCGCCTCGTGGGCTTCCTGCGCACCCTGACTCTTCGTGCTGTAGATGCGTGGTGCCGCCGGAAGGTACGGTTCACCGAACTTGTCCTTGATGAAGCCCCGTGTGAGCAAAACCGCCTCGCGCGACAGGTGCGTGCTGTCGGTGCGCATGTAGGAGATGAGGCCCACTCGGCCCTCGCCGGGGACATCAATGCCTTCGTACAACTGTTGCGCGACGCGCATGGTGCGATCTGTGGCGAACCCGAGCCGACCGGCCGCGGCCTGCTGCAGCGTGCTCGTGGTGAACGGGGGATAGGGACGCGACTTCGTCCTCGTTGTTTCGATGGACGAGACCGTGTAGCGCGCCTTCGGATCGACCCGACCACTGAGTTTCGAGCGCCGTTGTGCACGACCGCGCCCCTCATCGTCGGCGGCGTGCGTCACCGAAACCTCAAGGAGCCCGGCGGCCGTCGCCGCGGTCTTCGCCAGTGACGAGAGATCGGCTTTCGAACTGGCCTCCGCCGCGATCTTGAGCGACGCGCCGCCGACCTCCACGAGCTCGCATTCGAGGGAGGCATGGTCAGCGAGCCACTTCATTCGGTCGCGGACGAGCGGTCCGCGGTCGCGGTCGTCGCGCTGTGCGAGGAAGGCGTCCCATGCACGGCCAAGTTCCGTGGCACGATTCGGGTCCATGGTCAGCGTGGCATGGAACTCCCACGACTCGTCCGGCGTGAACGCAGCGATCGCGCGTTCTCGGTCGACGATGAGTCGCGTGGCCGGCGTCTGCACGCGCCCTGCGCTCAGGCCGCCCGCCACCTTCTTCCACAAGACCGGCGAAACGAGATAGCCCACGACACGATCGAGGATGCGCCGCGCCTGCTGGGCGTCGACACGGTTCATGTTGATGGCGCGGGGACGGGTGAACGCCTCCTGCACATCGGCCTTCACGACCGCATCGAAGACCACGCGCTTTGCCGCGGACGGATCGATCCCAAGCACGACCGCGAGGTGCCATGCGATGGCCTCTCCTTCGCGATCGAGGTCGGTGGCGAACCACACATCGTCGGCGGCCTTGGCCAATCTCCTGAGCTCGGTGACGGTGGCACCCTTTCCCTCGTGGACAACATAGGTCGGGTCGAAGGTCTCAAGGTCGACGCCGGGCACCGGTTGCTTCGTGCCCTTGGGAGCGCGGCTCGGCAAGTCCCGGATGTGACCAATGCTCGCGCGCACCTCGAACCCCTTGCCGAGGTACTTCTCGATCGTCTTGGCCTTCGCCGGGCTCTCGACGATGACGAGCTGATAGGCACCCTTTGGTGCTGCGGAGGGCTTTCGCACGATTCGCTTAGCCATAGAAGGGGGGCATCATGGGCGGTTTCTGAGTGTTGTCAAGTCCGGTCGGAGTTCACGCGCTGATCACGCGTCGGCCAAATCCTCATTCTCCCCGCAGAAACTCGCCAGCGAACTGGGATGGCGAGAATTCTCCACGATCACCCGAGAACCAGGTCGACCCGTCGATTTGGGCGAAGCGCTTGAGCCAAGTGCGCTGCTGCCGCGCGAGCCTGCGCGTACGCGCCTTGATCACTTCGACTGCGCCATCGAGGGTGGCCTGTCCCGTGAGATGCGAGGAGAGTTCTCGGTAGCCGACGGCTTCTGCGGCTTGGGGGCCAAGTGGACCAGAGCGAAGCAACCTCCGGACTTCTTCGAGGAATCCGCAATCCATCATCCCCTTCACGCGCGCATTGATGGCGCGCGCGTTGCTCGCGGCGTCCGGGCGCAGTCCGGCGCAACGCCAGCCCACATGCAGGCGCGGCGGTCCAGCACTCCACTGGATCTGGTGCTCGCTCAACGGACGCCCCGTCGACTCGGCCACTTCGATCGCGCGTGTCAATCGCCTTCGGTCATTGGGATGGATGCGCGCGGCCGCCACAGGATCGACGCTGGCAAGGCGCGCGTGCAGCCGCGCGCTTTCGACGACGCCGAGTGCCGCGCGAAGCTCCTCATTCGCCGGTGGACCCTCGAAGAGTCCCATGAGCAGCGCCTGCACATAGAGGTTCGTGCCACCGACCACAATCGCACAGTGGCCGCGCGAGTGGATCTGCGCGATGGCGTCCCAGGCCATGGTTCGCCATGCTTCTACCGAGAATCCCTCCGCGTGCGGATCGGCGATGTCGAGGAGGTGATGGGGTACACGCGATCGTTCTTCGGGGGTCGGCTTCGCCGTACCGATGTCCATGCCCTTGTACACCTGCATCGAGTCCGCACTCACGATTTCGGCGCGTCCTGCGAGTGAGTCGGCCAGCGCGAGCGCCAACGCGCTCTTCCCGCTCGCGGTCGTACCGAGGACAAGGATTGCCGTGGCCCGTTGCATTCGACTTGCAGTTGTACCCTTCGCCCTCCAATGCCTACGACGATCGAGCAAGTTGATGTGAAGGGGAAGCGGGTCTTCCTCCGCGCCGATTTCAATGTGCCGCAGGATGACACCGGCGCCATCACGGACGACCGGCGCATCCGTCTCACGCTGCCCACCATCGACTCCGTGCTCGATCGCGGCGGAAGCCTCGTGATGGCGAGCCACCTCGGCCGCCCAGCGGGCAAGGGGTTCGAGGCCGAGTACTCGCTCTCTTGCGTGGCGGATGCGCTTCGGCGGCTCTCCCCAAAGTTGCGCTCGCTCACGCTCGTGGGGTCGCGTTGCACCGACGCGGACGCAGCTCGGGCTGCAGCGACACTGGGTGCGCCCGGCGCGATCCTCCTTGAGAACCTTCGCTTTGAGAAGGCCGAAAAGAAGGGCGACCCGGCGCTCGCTCTCGCGCTCGCCTCATACGCCGACATCTACTGCAACGATGCGTTCGGCGCCTCACACCGGTCTGATGCCTCCATGTTGGCGCTGCCCCAGGCCATGCACGCGATGGGCAAGAGATGCGTAGCTGGTCTGTTGTTGGATCGCGAGATCCGCTACTTGAAGGGGGTGATCGATGCGCCCAGGAAGCCGTTTGTCGCCATCATTGGTGGGGCGAAAGTGTCGGACAAGCTTGCGGCGTTGCGCAATCTCTGCGGTCGAGTCGATGTGATCTTGATCGGCGGGGCGATGGCCTACACATTCCTGCGCGCGCAGGGGATGGCCACCGGCGCGAGCCTCGTGCAGGCGGAAATGATTGACGAAGCGCAGGCGATCCTCAGGCTCGCGACATCGAAAGGGACACGGATCGAACTTCCGACGGATCATTTGTGCGGTCGAGCCCTTGAAGGGGGGACCCCCACGCAAGTCTGCGCGGGCTCCATTCCCGATGGCTGGATGGGACTCGACATTGGTCCCGCATCAAGGGCATCGTTTTGCAAGGCCGTGCGCGCCGCGCGGACCATCGTCTGGCCCGGGCCCGTCGGGGTGTTCGAGATGGAGCCGTTTCACGAGGGGACATTCACGCTTGCGCAGGCGATCGCTCAGGCCACTTCCGCGGGGGCAACGAGTGTCGCCGGTGGTGGCGACACGGCAGCCGCCGTCGAGAAGGCCGGCTTCGCTGAGCGATTCAGTCACATCTCCACGGGCGGGGGCGCGTCACTCGAAATCCTTGAGGGCAAGTCGTTCGAGTGCCTCGCCGCTCTCGATTCGTGACGCGCCTTGCGGCGGCGCGGGTATAGTTTCCGTTGAGGAGACCCCCATGATGATGCGCGCCCTGTCCTGTTTCGCTTCGCTCGTGCTCGCTGCCGCTGCGGCCGCTCAAGACGACACAAAGCTCAAGGTCGGCTCTGACGCACCAGCCATCGATGGTCTCGAGTTCGTGCAGGGCGAGCTCGTCGCGACGCCGAAGGTCCGCGTCGTCGAGTTCTGGGCCACCTGGTGTGGCCCGTGCCGGCAGTCCATCCCCCACATCAACGAACTCTTCCAGGCCAACGCCGGCAAGGGACTCGAAGTCATCGGGATCAGCGATGAGACGCGCGAGAAAGTGGAGCCGTTCATCCGAAAGCAGGGCGGTCGGATGAGCTACACGGTCGCCATCGATCCAGAAAAGAAGATGTCGCAGGCGTTCATGCAGGCGGCGGGTCAGAACGGCATCCCGTGCGCATTCGTGATCGGCCAGAACAACAAGATCGTCTACATCGGCCATCCGATGAAGGACGAGTTCGTGCGTGCCGTGAAGCTCTCCCTCGAGGGGCGCTACGACCCGGTGCTTTCGCGCAAGGCGGAGCCGATCCTCGAGGCCGCGCGACGCGCGGTCAAGACCCGGAACTTCAAGGACGCGTACAAGCGATACGACGAGGTCATTGCGCTCAGCCCGAGCGTGTTTACGGATGCGGCGCTGGAGAAGTACCGGGTAATGGTGAATGACGAACGCGACACGGCCGGCGCCAACGCGCTCGCCAATGCGCTTCTGAGGGAGTTCACGGAGGCGTCCGACGCGGGTGCGCTTCGCGACCTTGCGAACACCCTTTCGACCGACCCCCGAGTGTCCGTTTACGATCTCGACCTCGCACTTCGATGCGCTGAGGCCATGCAGAAGGCCAGCCCAGGCGGAGACCCATGGCCGATGGCCACGCTCGCCTCGGTCTGGTACGCCAAAGGAGACTTCACCAAGGCCGTCGAGAACCAGCGCAAGGCGGTGCGTGTGGCAGCGCCATCAGCCAAGGGTGCGTTCAAGTCGACGCTTGAGTCCTATGAACTGGCCCAGAAGCGGGGGACCAAGGTGCCCGTGACCTCAAGCGTTCCTTCGAAGGGCGACTCGACTCCGGCGACGGTTCCCGCCGACGGCAAGTGAAGCCGCAGCCGCGCGCGGAATCGCTCTTCCGCCGTGCACTCAAAGGCCCGCTCGTCGGTCCATCGATCCTGTCGGCAGACTTTGGGCGTCTTGGCGCTCAAGTCAAGAGTGTGCTCCGTGGCGGCGCCGATTTCATCCACATCGACATCATGGATGGGCATTTTGTTGGCAACCTCTCGATGGGGCCGGCGGTGTGTGCCGCCGTGCGCCGCGCCGCGCCGAGGGCATTTCTCGATGTCCACCTCATGGTGACTGACCCTGGATTGTTCATCGATCCGTTCGCGCACGCCGGCGCCGACAACATCACCTTCCATGTCGAAGCGAAGGGATCCCCTCGCGCGTTGCTCCGGAGAATTCACGCGTACGGCATCTGCGGCGGCGTCGCGATTCGTCCGCAGACCCCTTGGCGTTCGCTCGAGGGGCTCCTGGCACACGCTGACCTGTTTCTTGTAATGAGCGTCAATCCAGGATTTGGCGGTCAGGCGTTTCTCCCGAGCGCGCTCCCCAAGGTGCGGGCACTCCGCGCGCGCGTATCGCGCCATCAACGCATCGAACTCGACGGCGGCATCAACGCCGACACGGCGCGCCGCTGCGTTGGCGCCGGCGGCGATGCGCTCGTCGCCGGGAACTTCGTGTTTTCATCCAGCAACTACGCGAAGGCAATCCAGTCACTTCGCCCTGCGACGACGAAGCTAGGATTGCGCGACCGTGGCTGAACCGACCTGGGAAACACTGCCGAACCCTGCCACCAAGCGCGGTGTTCCCGAAGGACTCTGGACGCAGTGCCCATCATGCGCGGAGACGCTGTTCGCCAAGGCGCTGGCGCAAAACCTCCATGTCTGCCCGCGCTGCGACTACCACGGCCGAATCAGCGCGACGCAGCGGGTGGAGCAACTCCTCGACCCGGACTCGTTCGAGCCGTTTCACGCTGACATGGTTCCGCACGATCCGCTCGGGTTTGTCGACCTGAAGCCCTACGCCGACCGCATTCGCCAGGCCCAGCGGATGACGGGGGAGAATGATGGCCTCCAGTCTGGCTTTGGATTCATCAAGGGCCGACGCGTGGTCGTGGCGGCGATGGACTTCACCTTTCTTGCGGGCTCGATGGGTTCGGTCGTCGGCGAGAAGGTCGCCTGCGCGATCGAGCAGGCCCTGGATCAGCGGTTGCCGCTGGTGATCGTCAGTTGTTCCGGCGGCGCACGAATGCAAGAGTCCGGATTCTCGCTGATGCAGATGGCCAAGACCAGCGCCGCGCTCGGACGCCTTGACGCTGACGGTGGGCTGTTCATCTCCGTCCTCTCAGATCCAACGACGGGCGGCGTCACCGCGAGCTTCGCCATGCTCGGCGATGTGATCTTCGCGGAGCCTCACGCGCTCATCGGTTTCGCGGGGCCACGCGTCATCAAGCAGACCATTCGGCAGGACTTGCCGGAGGGATTTCAGACCAGTGAATTCCTCTTTGCCGCCGGCTTCGTTGATCGCATCGTGCACCGCGCGAACCTGCGCAGCGAGATCAGCCGCGTCATCGATTACTCGGGGATCTGAGTGGCCAACGAGAGCGCGATGGCGAGGGCGCTCCGCGAGTGGATCGTCGCGTTGGCGAGCGCGGCGTGCTTCGTGTTGTCCTTTCCCCCGGTGGGTTGGTGGTGGCTTGCGCCGGGCGCTTATGCGGCGATCATTCTGCTGGGGTCGGGGAGTCGCCTCGGACTCAACGCCGTCGCCGCGCTCTTCGTCAGCGCCCTTGTGAGTTGGCTCATCCTCGAGGCGTGGCTCACCCAAGTGGCCGCGCTCGGGTACGCAGTCCTCGCTCCCTTTATGGCCATCTACTGGCCCTTCGCCGCATGGCTCCTCCGACGGTGCCGCGCGAGTGCGATCGGGTCAAGGCTTCCCGTGTGTGTGCTCGCGCCGGTCGTCCTCGTCGCGGTCGAGTGGCTGCGGGGCACGGTCGTGATGGACGGGTACCCGTGGTTCATGATCGGCCACCCGTTGATCGACACGCCGTGGGCGCAGCTTGCCGATCTCGGAGGCGTACCAGTTGTGACGGCGCTCGTTGTGTTCGTTTGTGCGACCGTGTGCGAGTTGACCGGATGGTGCGGCAGTGTGCGCCGCGCGGTTTCGCTGGGGGCCCTCGTCGCTGTTCTCGGCGGCGCGTGGTGTTACGGATCGTGGCGAATCGGTGAGCGCGCGGTGCATCGAACTCTGGGGCCGGCGATCCTTGCCTACCAGACCAACCTGCCAGTGAGCAATGTCGCGCCGTGGCCGCGCGAGAGGCAGGAGAGTGATGTGGCGGATTTCGCGCGGGGGACACTTGGTGCGTGGCGAGACCTCGCCGATCGAGACATTCGCGTCGACCTCATTGTGTGGCCGGAAACGATTCTCCCGGGATTCGGGCTCGAGGAACCGACGCTCGCCACACTGCGCGACGGCGCGTGGTGGCCAGGTGATCGATTCGCGAGGATCCCGGCCGCGATCGTGCAGGCCACGGGGGCGCCGATGCTCGTCGGGAGCCCCGTCTATCTCGGACTCGCCCCATCGGGTGATCGGTGGTCGTGGACGGCGCACTACAACAGCGCCTACCTCGTCGATCCCTCGGGATCGCGGCAGCGATACGACAAGGTCTTCCTGACGCCCTTCGGCGAACGAATGCCCTACATCTCCGCGTGGCCGTGGCTCGAGTCGAAACTGCTCACGGTGAGCGCGGTCGGCATGTCATTCGACCTCGACGAGGGCCACGCCGCGGCCCCTCTTGCGCTCGAGTGGGGGCCGCCTTCGGCGCGCGAGACCTGCCAGATCGCGACACCGATCTGCTTCGAGGACACGGTGGCGCGTGTGGTGCGGCGGATGGTGTACGCCGACAATGGCGTCAAGCGTGCCGGGCTCATCGTGAATCTCTCGAACGATGGATGGTTCGGCGACAGCGACGCGGGTCGTGCGCACCATGAGCTCATGGCGCGGTGGCGCTGCATCGAACTCAGGGTGCCGATGGTGCGCACGGCGAACACCGGGATCAGCGGCGCATACGACAGTTGCGGCGCGCCCATCGCGGGCGCAGTCCTCCCGTCGCGCAAGACCGGAAGCCTGCTCGCACAATGCGACTTCGACGATGCGTCCACTGTGTATGGCAAATGGGGAGAGGTACTATCGCCAGCGATGTGTGTGATCGCGTTGATGCTCGCCTTCGCGCCCCGCGCTCGTCGCGCGCTCGCTGGGGTGGCGTCCGCAGCACTCGCGCTCACGGTGCTCCTGACGATCCCCTCGTGCTCGGGCGACGGTCGCGGCTTCGCGCCGGTGCCAGACGGCACATGGAGTTCGCGCACCACCGCGCCGGATCCGAGTCTGATCCGATCGGCGGCCCCGACGACTGGACCTGCCGTCACCGCGATTCCTTCGAAGCCCATCACGCCCCCGGTGGCGGTCGAAGCCGCTTCCGCGCCACCGGCGGCCCCGGTTCTTGAGTCGCCAGAGATTTCCGATCCGGTCGCTGCAGTCGCTCCTGCAGTCGACCCGACGGTCTCCTCGCCAACCCCGACAGAGGCGCCGTCCGCGGGCGCGCCCAGTTCGCGCGCGCAAAGCATCGTCGTCGCCGCATCCTCGAGTGATCAGCCGATCTACAGGGCCCACGCGATCGAGGGCCTCGAGTACTGCGCGCCCGAAGTCATTGAAGCCGTCGCGCGCCGCCTCCTCGTCGACCCCAACGAGGGCGTGCGCTTCGCCGCCGCTGTCGTCGTGGGGAAGCGCCGTCTCGTCGCCTGCGCGGAGCTGGTGGAGCCGCTGGTCCATGACCCCAACGACTCAGTGCGCGCTGCGGCGCTCTACGCGCTTGTGTGTTTGGGCCGCATCGTCGACCTCTCGCCGCTTGCCCAGTTGGCCATGAGCGAAGATGCGCAGACTCGGTCGAATGCGTTTTTTGTCCTCGGCGAGTTGGGCAATCCAAGCGCGATCGCGCTCGTCGAGAGCGTCGTCGGTCGGCGCCTCGACAACGCGAACCCCGAACGGCTCCGAATCGTGGACCTCCAAGCGGCCGAGTCCATGGCGAAGATGGGCGACTACCGCCAATACGACCCCATCCGCGCCGCGCTGTATGCGCCGAGCGAGCAGAGCGAGATCGTTGCACTCGCGTGCCAGATGGTCGGGGAGGCCCAGGATCGCGCGGCGCGACCGCACCTGATCGGGATTTGGAACAGCAAGGGCCCCACCGAGCGGCCCATCGAAGTGCGCCTGATCGCGGGTGCATCGCTCGCACGAATCGGAGAGCCCAATCTTGAACCGATTCTTCAGGTGGCGTCTGCGGCGACGAAGGATCCGTCGCCAGCAATCCGGGCGCAGGCTGCGGCAACGCTTGGTTGGGTCAGGGGCGAGCGGGCGACTGCGGTCCTCATGCCCCTCTTGGACGATCCGGTGCCGATGGTTCGTCTCACTGCCGCCGTCGCCTGCCTTCGCGCGGCTGGATCCTCCTGAGATCGAGTGATGCGCCCGATGATTGACAGTCTGGGGTGAGTGAGGTATCAAACCCCGCTCGAGCGCACCGACTGGGTTGGATCCAGTGCCAGCGGATTGCGTAGGTTCGGCTGTCCCATTTCTCAGGTCCACAGTGCACATTCTCACGAAAGTCTTCGTCGTCCTGGTGTCGCTCTTGGCGGTGGCCCTCGTTCCGCTCGCGGCGGTGCAGAGCAGCAATCAGTCGGCTCTCAAGCAGCAGGCATCCGACAAGGAGGCTGCGGTGCGTGCCGCCCGTGCCGAACTTGATTCGGAGCGCGCACTCCGCGCGAAGTCTGAGAACGACACCGCCCTCCAGATCAAGGATCTCGACAGCGAAAAGATCCGACTGCAGAGCGAGCTCGCGCAGGCGGCGACGCGCCTGAAGACGATCGAAGGCGAGTCCGCGCAAGGCAAGGCGCGACTTGCTCAGTTGGAGCAGACGCTCGCCGTGATGACGGAGACCGATCGAGCGAAGACAGACCTCACGAAGACACTGAGCGAAGAACTCGATGCCCATCGCAAGCTCGCGCTCGATTGCGAAAAGGTCCGCATCGACATTGAGCAGCGCCTTGGGAAGAGCGACAGCGACCTCCGCGTCGCGCAAGAAGCCCTCGCCGACCTCAAGGAGCAAGTCAGCAGTCTCGCTGCCGAGAAGACGAAGTCCGATCAGGTCGTGCGCGACTACACGGCGAAGTTTGGTCAGGCTCCGAGCGACGAGTCCGCCGCAGCCGGCTCGGCCTCCTCGGTGGCTGACCGAAACCTCTCTGCGAGGGTGACTGATGTACGAAGGACAGACACTGAGACCTATGCGGAGATCGACGCGGGAAGCCGCGACGGCGTGAAGGTCGGATGGTTGCTCACCATCGGCGATGGGTCACGCTTCATCGGAAAGCTACGGATCACCTCTGTCGACATGAATTCGTCGGTCGGGATCGTTGAACTTGAGGACGCAGCGAGTCGCGGACCTGTCAGCGCTGGGCAGCGCGTCACCGCGCGCAAGGGTCAGTAAGGCGCTCTCGCGCGGGAGTACAGATGGCAATGTTCGGCATCGGCAAGAAAAAGTCCTCGAATCTCGCAGCACCCTCTACGGCCGATGTTGGCGAGGGTGGTGCTCAGGCTCCAACACCTCCCGTCAAGCGAGGCCGTTCCGGGAAAGCAGCAAAGCCGCCGGTGGCCGCGAAGAAGGTGTCGCGCAAGTTCAGTGGGGACCTCGACATCTATACGGCCGTTCTGGCCGCCGCCTTCATCGCGCTCGCCGCAGGATGCGTGCTCGTCGCGATGGACAACCTCAGTGGCGTTGAGGGCACCGGGGACGAAGGCAATCCCTTCGCAGTACTATCCTCGCACTGAGGACTCCGACGCGCACTCGGCCAAGGAGGTGGCCAACCATGGGCAACAACCAATGATGGACTTGCAGAAGTTGATGGGCTGGTTCAGCGTCGACATGGGGATCGACCTCGGAACCTGCAACACGCTTGTGTGCGTCCGGGGCGAGGGCATCGTCCTCAACGAACCTTCCGTCGTTGCGGTCCGCAAGGGCACCAACAAGGTGCTCATGAATGGCACCGCTGTGGGCTTCGCGGCCAAGGAGATGCTCGGGCGCACGCCGGGGTCGATTCAGGCCATTCGCCCGTTGAAGGACGGCGTCATCTCTGATTTCGAAATCACTGAGGCGATGCTGAAGTACTTCATCCAAAAGGTGATGGGCCGAAGCCGGATCTTCGGCCCGCGCGTGGTGATCTCGATTCCTTCGGGGATTACGGCCGTCGAGAAGCGCGCCGTCCTCGATAGTGCCGAACGCGCTGGGGCGCGAAAGGTCTTCTTGCTCGAGGAACCGATGGCCGCCGCCATCGGCGCCAACCTCCCATTCGACGAGCCAACGGCCTCGATGATCGTCGACATCGGTGGGGGCACGAGCGAGATCGCGATTCTTAGCTTGGCCGACATCGCGAAGGCTTCGAGCCTGCGCGTGGCCGGCGACGACTTTGATGAGTCGATCATCAAGTACCTCGAGGAGAAACTCGGACTGCGCGTCGGGGAGCAGACGGCGGAGCAGATCAAGATTCGCATTGGAAGCGCCTGGCCACTTCAGGAAGAGTTGGCGATGAAGGTTCGCGGTCGAGATGTCCAATCGGGGCTCCCGCGGCAGATCGAGGTGAACTCAATCCAGATTCGCGATGCCTTGGCCGAACCCCTCAAGAAGGTGGCCGACGAGGTCGTGAAGACCCTTCGCGAAGCTGACCCCGAACTCGCGGCCGACCTGTGCAACCCCGACCTCGCGAACAACGGGATCACCGTCGCCGGTGGCGGTGCGCTGCTGCGGGGGATCGACAAGATGCTCGCCGATCGCACCGGCCTCGTGGTCAAGATCGCTGAAGATCCGCTGACCTGCGTGGCACGCGGCACCTCTGTCTACCTCGAAAACCTCGAGCAGTACAAGTCCACCCTCGAATCGGATGTCGAGGAGTTCTGACCGCGAGGGGCGCATTCGTCCTCGTGCGAAAAATCCCACCCATCGCGCTCGTTCTCGTCGCCCTCACGCTCGGGGTGTTTCTGCCGACACCGTGGGTCGCCCCAGTAACGGCCGATCTCTCGGCGGTACTTTGGGTGCCACTCTCGCCGCTCTCGCACGCAGCTTCAGCCATTCGACTCTGGCTTCGCCCGGGGGATGCGGCCGTGAGCGCATCCGTACAGGCGCTCGAGTCCGATCGGGATCACTACCGTGGACTCTGGCACGCCGAACGCCTGCGCGTCGAGGAACTCGAACGACGAGTGGCCCAGTACCAAGCCACGACTGGAGCTGACCGTGGCGGCGGTGCGCTGCGGATGATCGGGGCCGATGTGCTCGCGCGCACGGCGACGCAGGGCGGCATTGCGATCAAGGTCAATGTGGGGCGGCGACAGGGGGTCAGCGCCGGCGATGTGGCCATCGTTGGAGGTGACGCGCTTGTTGGACGCGTCGCCGCCGATGTGGGAGAACTCTCGTGCTTCGTGACCTCGATCGCCGCCAAGGGGACCCCGAGAGTCGATGCCATCATCGTGGGCGCCGCTGAAGAGCGGGCACGATCACCGCGAACGATTCAGGTGCAGCTGGTGCCAGATGGCACCGGAGCGCTTGTGGGCGACATCGACCTCGGACTCAGTACAGCGCCCGGCGACACAGTTCGGGTTGCTGATCCGAGTTGGCCGCGAGGGGCGCAGGGCATGCGCGTGGGCCGCGTCGTCGAAGTTCGTCGCAAGGAGGCGCAGCCTCTTCGTGGCGAGGTGGTGGTCGTCCCGGTCATTGATGCCTCGACGCTCGCGACGATGGTGATCAAGCTGGCTTCGGGGCCGACGCCATGAAGTGGCCGACCTTTCTCGTGGCCGTCCTCGTGGCGATCGTTGCCGATGCGTCCTTGACGGGTGCGCTCGAAGTTGGCGGGATCTGGCCGCGCCTGACGATCGGACTCGTGGCCTTCGTCGCGCTCAACACGGACCCGTTGACCGCGACATGGGTCGCGCTGCTCGCCGGCGGACTCATGGACCTTTCGGAGCCATCGATGACGGGCCCGAGGTCGCCGCACTTCCTGCTCGGGCCCCACGCGCTTGGGTTGGCCTTCGGCGTACAGGCGCTCGTTGTGCTCCGCGGAAGCGTCATCCGTCGCAACCCGCTCGCCATGGGCGCGATGGCTGGCGTCCTTTGCCTGGCCGACGGCCTCGTGTGGGTCGCGCTGTGGACGGTCCGCTCGTGGTATCCAGACTCTCCGGCGCCGTGGGGCGACGCGTCATCGCTCGGGCAGTTCGGTCGCCAAGTGCTGCAGTCGCTGTCGACCGGCATCGTTGCGGTGGGGCTCGGATGGCTCCTTACGAAGTCCCTTCCGCTTTGGGGGTTCCCCAGCGTGCTCAGCCGCTCCCGCACGCAGGGCGGCACCGCCCGCATCACGCGGCAGTAGAGTGCGCACATGGACCGCGCGGCCACGGTGGTTGCCCTCTTTGACGATGGCCGCTCAAGGTTTGGTCCACTGTGCGATCTCCGCGCGACCTTCGAACAGCGGCTCGGCGTGCTGTCGTGCGTCGAGCGGGCGCATCTCGTGCTCGGGAGAGTCGACGCTCTGTATCCGCCCGACTACCTCTTGGCGCTTCTCACCGAGCGGCATGCGAACTCGTCGATCAAGGTCGGCGCGTTGCCCGCCGATGCAGCCGAGGTGGTTCTCATCAACGGCGCGCTCGACTGTCTCGACGACGCGGTGTCGCTGAGCTTCGGCGAGGTGATGGTCTCGGCAGATGGCGCGGTTGCGATGGCGCGGCTCTCTCGCGCGGATGCCGTGCGAGCGCTCGAGCGAGGGGTGTCGCTCGATCACTTGCCGTCCAAGGTCGTCAAGCGCCCGCTCTCGTCGGGACAGGTCGTGCGGGCGCCGTGGCAACTGCTTGAACGGCTCGGCACTTCCATCGCCGCAGACATCACGACCATCGCGCGCTCGGGCGAGATGACGGATCGAAGCGTGCATGGGCTCCACCGCTTCGGCCATGGTCCGCTGCTCATGGATCCCACAGCGAAAGTCCTCCCTGGGGCGGTGATCGACACGACCGATGGGGCGGTGCTCGTTGGTCCTGGAGTTGTCATCCGTCCCGGCGCCGTCGTGTGCGGGCCCTGCGCACTCTTGCACCATGCCACCATCATCGATCGTGCACTCATCAAGGCCCGCTCGGTGATCGGGCCGTGGTGCAAGGCCGGCGGTGAGGTTGGTTCTTGCGTGTTTCAGGCGTACTCGAACAAGGCGCACGACGGCCACTTGGGCGACGCACTCGTAGGCGAGTGGGTCAACATCGGTGCCGGTGCCTGCAACTCAAACCTGCTCAACACCTACGGCGATGTCGCGACGCGTCTCGACGCGTCCGGAAGCATGGAGCGCACGGGACGGCAGTTCTACGGCGGGATCATCGGCGACCACGCCAAGGTCGGCATCCTCGTCGCGCTCACCACCGGCTCCACAATCGGGACCGGCGCCATGATCGCCCACTCGCGGCCCCCGGCGTTCGTCGAACGATTCGCGTGGCTCACATCGGAGCGTTCCCAGTCGTATCGGTTTGATCGGTTCGCCGCGGCCATCACATCCATGATGTCACGCCGAGAACTTGCACCCGGCCGTGCCTACCTCGACCGGCTACGGGCGCTGCACGGCGCTCACTTCCACCCCATCGGCGCGTG
Organism: Planctomycetia bacterium; assembly: GCA_005799475.1. Lineage (GTDB taxonomy): Bacteria > Planctomycetota > Phycisphaerae > Phycisphaerales > SM1A02 > F1-60-MAGs104. The sequence goes on from SYGQ01000196.1 coordinate 23,291, forward strand.
AGCGTGGGGGCGCCCATCCATGAGGCACTTGCCCGCGCGGTCCGCGGGGATGTCCGCATGGGTCGCCACGATCGGATGCTCTACGCCACCGACGCGAGCATCTATCAAGTCGAACCCCTCGGCGTCGTCATTCCCGCCGATGTGGACGATGCCGAGGCAGCGGCCCGTGCGTGCTTCCTCACGGGAACGCCCGTGGTGCCCCGAGGTGCGGGCACCGCGCTCGCCGGGCAGACCGTCAACCGCGGGGTCGTGATCGACCTCAGCGCCAACTGCCGCGCCATTGCTTCGATCGATGTTGCCGCGCGGCGCGTGCGCGTCGAGCCCGGCGTCGTGCTCGACCAACTCAACGGGGCGCTCGCCAAGCACGGGCTCGCCTTTGGCCCCGATGTCGCGACCGCATCGCACGCCACGCTCGGTGGGATGATCGGCAACAACTCGGCAGGGGCGAACTCCGTGCTCTACGGGCGCACGGTTGAGCATGTGGTCGCCATCGACGCGCTCCTCTCCAGCGGCGAGCGGTTGCGATTCGACGAAGGGGCTGCCCTGCGAAGCGAGCGAGTACGCGAGATCACCGCAGCACTGGCCGAGATCGTCCTCCCGCTCGCGCCGCTCATCGATGAGCGGTTTCCAAAGATCCTTCGGCATGTCGACGGCTACAACCTCGACATCCTGCTCACCCAATTGCGCGCCTCAACACCGGGCACATTCGACCGGGTGAATCTCGCGCACCTCCTGTGTGGCTCTGAGGGGACGCTCGCGATCACGCTCGGGGCGGACCTGGCCCTCGTGGATCGTCCCACGCACAAGGGGCTCGCCATCGCTGCCTTCGCGTCGGTGCGAGACGCCCTTGAGCCGCTCACTCGCATTTTGGCCACGGGGCCAAGCGCCGTTGAGCTCGTGGACGACATGGTGATCACCATGGCGCGCCGGAATCGCGCGCTCGCCCACGATGTTGATGTGCTTCCACAGCCGAGCGCAGGCAGCCTCGGTGCGGTGATTTATGTGCAGTACTTCGCGGATTCTGCCGCCGAACTCGCCACGAAACTCGATGGGCTCGCGAGCACTCTGCCGGGGGTCATGCTCGTGCGGCACACGGATCCTGCTTCTATGGAACGGGCGTGGCGGCTCCGAAAGGCGGGCGAACCGCTTCTGCACGGCATCCCGGGGGCCCGCAAGCCAGTCACCTTTGTCGAGGACACGGCGGTCGATCCAGCGCACCTCAGCGCGTTCGTCGAGGAGTTTCGGGCCATCGTCGAGCGACATGGCACGACGGCCGCGTACTACGCACATGCGTCTGTGGGATGCCTCCATATCCGCCCGCTCATCGCACTGGAAGACGAGCACGACCTCGCAAGGATGCGCGCGATCGCCGTCGAGGTCGCCGATCTCGTCGTCAAGTACAAGGGTGCGCTCAGCGGCGAGCACGGTGACGGCAGGGTGCGCTCGCCCATGCTCAGCCTGGTCCTCGGTCCCGACCTTGCGAAGGCACTCGGGCGCATCAAGCGAGTGTTCGATCCCTCCGGTCTCCTCAACCCGGGCAATCTCGTCGACAACGATCGGCCCGACGCGATCACCTCTCGGCTGCGTGTCAGGCCCGATGACGCACGATTCGTGCACGCGCCGACCGCGCCGACCTACTACTCGTACGAGCGCGAGGGGGGACTCGACCATGCCATCACGGGGTGCAACGGTGCTGGGCTCTGCCGGCGCCTCACTGATGGCGGGACCATGTGCCCATCGTTCCGGGCGCTCCGCGACGAACGGCACACCACACGCGGTCGCGCCAACGCGCTCCGTCTCGCGATCTCCGGGCAACTCTCGCGGACCCCGTGGCACGATGAGGAGACCGCGCGCACGCTTGCACTTTGCCTTTCGTGCAAGGCGTGCAAGTCTGAGTGCCCGAGCAATGTCGATCTCGCGAAGTTGAAGGCGGAGTTCACCGCACAGGGGTTCAATGAGCGTGGTGCAGTGCCCTGGCGGGTCCGCTTGCGCAGCGCGGTGCGTGGACTCTCGCGCACCGCGTCCGCGGCATGGCCGCTGAGCGCATGGCTCTCACGGTGGGGTCCTACGCGCCAACTCATCGCGCACACGCTGGGGTTTTCGTCGACGCGATCGCTGCCCGCCATCGGGCCGCCGCTGCGGCGCTGGCTCCAGCATCACCGTCGGGAGTCGCTGCGCCGTCGGGGACCTGAGTCGCTGCACGACCGGCCTTGCGTCGTCCTCTTCGGGGACTGCTTCACGCAGTGGTCCGAGCCCGCAGTCGGCGCCGCCGCAGTGACAGTCCTCGAGGCATTTGGATACCGGGTCGTGCTCTTCGAGTCGGGCTGTTGCGCTCGAGGAGCAATTTCATGCGGCCATCTCGCCGATGCGGCGCGAACGGTTGCCGCAACCGCGCAGGGACTCGAGGCGCTCGTCGCCCGTGTGAGCGCCGTCGCTGTGCTCTGCCTTGAGCCCTCGTGCTTGAGTGCACTCAAAGATGACTGGCTCGAATTGCGCAGCGGGATTGCCCCCGAGAGGCTTCGGGCGATCAGCCAGAGGGCGCACCTCGTGGAGGACTGGATCGACCGCGAGTGGGATCGTCATCCAACGCGTCCGTCCCTTTCGCATCCAGAGGAACGAGTGGTCTTTCACGCGCACTGCCACCAGAAGGCGCTCTGGGGATCCGAGACATCGTCGCGACTCCTTGCTCGGATCTTTGGCGATCGGCTCGAGGTGCTCGCGACCGGGTGCTGTGGCATGGCGGGAGCGTTCGGACTCGACGCATCGACGAGCGACCTCAGCGTGACGATCGCTCAGATGGACCTCCTTCCGAAGTTGGCTCGTGATGCCCGCGCGATCGTCTGCGCATCGGGGACGAGTTGCCGGCATCAGATTCACGACACGGTGAGCCGACGGGCGTTCCACCCGATCGAGCTCGTGGCGAGCGCGATCATGGATCGCGACCCCGTGACCGGATGATGTGGCGCACCCCTATACTGCGGTCATGGCAGGTACTGGCGCTCCGGAAACAGCGGAATCGGACGCATCAACTGAGGTCGACCTGAGCCGCGCGACCATTCTCGTCGTTGACGACAACCAGCAGAATCTTGAGTTGATTCAGGCCTACCTTGAAGGTCTTGCGTGCCGCATCATGACGGCTCAAGACGGGGCTGAGGCCATTGCGATCATCGACAGAGACACTCCCGATCTGGTTCTCCTCGATGTGATGATGCCGCGGATGTCCGGGTTCGATGTGTGCAAGCGCGTCAAGGGTGGCGCTCGGACGAAAGAGATCGTGGTCATCATGGTGACCGCGCTGCACGAAGTGGGAGACATGGAGCGAGCTGTCGAGTGCGGCTGCGATGACTTCGTCTCAAAGCCCGTCAACAAAGTCGAGTTGCTGACTCGGGTCAAGGGGCTGTTGCGCCTGAAACTCCTGCGCCAGCAACTTTCCGGCCTGTTGGACAGGGGCCACCTCGGGGGGCGCGAAGGATCCGGTTGAATCCCGGAGCCTCAGGCCGCGTCGCGAGTCACGATGGCCGGAGTGTCACCGAGCCTGATCCATGGCTTCGCAGTCTCTCGCGGTTCCTGGGTCGCTTCGAGGTGCTGCAAGTAGCGGTGGAGGTCGTAGGGGTCGAAGCCCGCAAGCCACTCGCGATCGGCACCAGGATTGATCGCGACGATCATGCCGACGAGGTGCTCAATGGAACCGACGGTGCTGTCGTGACGCAGGTCGCTCATGGCGACTCATTCATCGGCAGCACTGGGGGATTGCATGAGGTTTTGCTGCGGTGCAAGAGGCGTCGTGCGAGGGCGCTTCCGCGTCGGGCCCATCCGGGCACAACCTCTTGTGGGGGAGAGACGGCGACTCACGAACTCTTGGAGCACGCTTTCGCTTGACCGCCTCTTCGCTCGTCCACTGGCTCCGACGCCCTCCGATCATCGTGGATGCCGGTCGAGCCTTCGAACCCACGAGCTCTGACGAGCTCCTCGAGCGGGCATGGATCGACGCGCGAAGCCGCAACTCCAGACTCACGGATGGTCCGTGCTGGCATGTCTCGGGTGTCCACCGCAATGGACACGGCGGTGCATCGATCCATGTCGTCGGCACCACCTACCGAATGGGGGTCTGCCGAGGTGCCGTTGCGACGGGATTCGTCGGCCTCGGCATGAAGGCGCTCGCCCACTGGAACGGTAAGTTCCTCGTGGGTCGCCGGTCCGATGAGTGCCTCGGGTACCCGGGGTGTTGGGAGTTTGCTCCCTCGGGGGCTGTGGAACCCGGTGAAGATCCCGCTCGGGGCATCGTTCGCGAACTCCTCGAAGAGTGTGCGCTCGAAGTCACGCGTCCCCCGCGTGCACTTGCCATCGCGTTCGACTCCATCACGGGGAACTGGGAAATCGTCTACGACTTGCAGATCCGGCAGCCACCGGATGCACCGCCGAACTGGGAGTACACCGACTTGCGACTGGTCGACCTCGCGCGGATGCCGACTCCGTACTCGCCGATCACGGAGAAACTTCTGGCGATCGCCCATCGTGCGGGCGTCGCTGCGCCGCAAGGAACAGACCATCGTCGGTCTCGCGCTTGAGCATGTCGGTGCCTGGCCCCACCCACTCGACAGCGCGGAGCGCATTGGACACGACTTGGCTTGCGGTCCGCCTCATGCGGCGAGAATGGACTTCATCGAACCGAGAGGTCAGCCGCCCGGTGAGTTGCGCCGGACTGAGGAGGTCGGTGAATCCTTTCGTCGACGCCAGGAGCGAGAGGCTCGAGCCAACAACATCAAGGCCGAGCTCGGTGTCGCCTGGCTCCCCGCGCGGCCAGGCGAAGCCGCCGCCGCCGTAGATGCCGATCTCGGTTCCGGAGAAGATCAGGAGTCGGAGGCTCGCATTGGTGGACTCGGGGTCAATGGCAGTCTTTCCCGCCTTAGGGATCCAGAGCAGGTTCACATGAAGGAGGTAGCCATTGAGGTCCCCGCCCTGTTCCAGGCGTTCGAGCGGGATGTCGCTCAGAATGAACGATGTGTTGGCGAGTTCTTGCGAGTAGGTTCCGGTGCCGAGGTCGGCGCGGAGTGTTCTTGGTGACGGGCCCAGTCCCGTGACCTCCAGTCGCTCCGGTGCGCTCACGCCGCAACAACAAAGAAAGACCGAAGAAAACAAGGTGGCCGCGATGGAAACGGCCTCGGACAGAGTGCGGGTCCTTAGCGCCACGGCGTGGGCGATGCAGGGCGCATCGCGTCGGGCTGGGCCGCGGGTGCCGGCGTCGCGCTCGAGGGCGCCGTGAGGATCGCCTTCATGCCGAGTGTCGCAACCGGATTGCGCTCGACGATGCCACGAAGGGCGGCGCGCGGAATCGACGGCAGGTGCGTTCCGAGCGCGTACGAGTTGAGCGAGTAGATGGCCTCGACCGCCTGAGACGGCGAACCGAAGGGGAACCCGCTGCCGAAGAAGACCTTGTCGAGGACACCCGCTTCGCTCGCCAAGAGCAGCGTGTTGTAGAGGCGCCATGGCTGCGACGCGATCGTGCTGGTCTCTGTGTAGAGCCGCGGATGCTTGGAGAGGAGCGCGATGGTCTCATCGATCCACGGGAACCCGAAGTGGCCGAGAACGATCGGCAACTTCGGGAATGTGCGCGCGACTTCGTCCCATGGGGCGGGACGGTCGTACTCGAGCACCATGGACGGCGTCATGCAGCCCGGTCGTACGATGAACACCGGCATGCCACTCCGCATGCAGCGGTCGTACAGGCGCATGGCATTCGAGTGGGTCGGATGAAATCCCTGTGCCGAAGGGGAAATGCTCACGCCAGCGAGCCCAAGCGACTGTGCCTTGTCGAAGTCATCGATCCATTCTGGAGACATCGGGTCGATCCCCGCTATGCCGACCAACCGATGGGACTGGCGCCGTACGAGGTCAGCGATGATCTCGTGGGGCACGATCGCCTGGAGCGCATGGGAGCGAAACCCATGCACCAGCGCACCGCCGACACACTCGACCGCGTGCGCATGCGCCCCGATTGTGCCGTCAAGGTCGCCGGGGCGCTTCGCCTGCGCGCGCACGGCTTCGGAAATCTCGTAGCCAAGTTGCTCCGAAGAGTGCCACACCCGCGTCAGTGTGTCGAAAATCATCGCGTGCGAGTATAGCGATCGGTCAGGCCGAGTCCACCGTTGCGACCGTGATCGCGCAGGTTCCCAGCGTCATCCGAGAGGTCCGCACCGCCCCGAAGCCTGCCGCGCGAACGCGCACGGCCAGCGCTTCGGGATCAAGAAAGGTTTCGACCGACCGCGGCAAGTAGTGGTACGCGCCCGAGTCGTCGCGCGCCAAGAGTGTGGCCGTCCACGGCATGATGCGTCGGGTGTAGCAGCCGTGAATCGCGCGCACGAAGCGAGAACCCGGTTCGGCGAACTCCAGGATGGCCAATCGGCCCCCCGGGCGCAGTACCCGGCGGAATTGTCGCAAGGCGAGATCCGGGTCTGCGACATTCCGAATTCCGAAGGCGATGGAAACGATGTCGAATGAAGCATCGGAGAACGAGAGCGCCTGCGCGTCGCCCTCAACGAATCGGATCGCTGCCACGGCGCCGCCCTCGCGGAGCGCTTTCGTGCGAGCGACCTCGAGCATGGCGGCCGTGTAGTCGAGGCCAACGACGCTCCGCGCGCCCTGACGGGCAAAGTGGGCGGCGAGGTCTCCGGTGCCGCAGGCCACATCGAGGACATCGGCACCAACGACAGGGTTGGACTGGTTGACGGCACGACGACGCCAGGACTGGTCGAGGCCGAAGGAGTGGATCCGGTTATTGATGTCGTAGGCGTGAGCGATCGCGGAGAACATCTCGCGCACTCTCCCGGACTTCTCTCCGTCGACATGCGGATCCTGAGCCAGTCGTTGCGCGTTCCACGCAGGTTCCTTTGGTGGCGACGGCGCGCTGGGCACGGGAGCATCGTAGGGATTCCCGTGCGGGCGACCGATAAGGGGTCGGTGAGGGGGTGAGATAACGCTCCGTCTGAGAGGGTTCGCGTGACTGGCGACGCACCGTCAAGCGCCAGCCGATGGACCCTGCATGCCTACCAAAGTCATGAACACAGAACTGGCACTCGAGCGGATCCTCCAACTTTCCGTGAGTGGCGATCGAGGTGCCACACGAGCCTTCATCGAGCAAGCCACGATGCACGGGGCGACATCAATGATGCTGGCCACGGACTTGTACTGGCCCGCCATGCAAACGATCTTCCGCATGTGGCGGCAGGACCAACTGAGTGCGCTCGCCTACCAGTATGCGACACGGATCTTGCGCATGCTCGTGGACCAAGCGCAGGGGGGCTACGAGCAGGCGGCGCGCAACGGCCGTCGACTCTTGTGCGTGTGCGGACCCAATGAGAGCGAGGATCTCGCCGGCCAACTCTGCGCCGACATCCTCGAGGCCAACGGATACGAAGTGCTCTTTGCCGGTGGGGGTGTCGCCAACGATGAAATCATGAGCGAGGTGGGGCAGCGGCGTCCCGACGCGCTTGTGGTGTTTGCTGCCGCAGCGACCGATGCACCCAGAATCCGAATGCTCATCGACTCGATCCGCAGCATCGGCGCGCATCCGTCGCTGCCCATCATCTGCGGTGGAGGGGTGTTTGCCCGCGCCCCTGGGCTCGCCGAAGAAATCGGCGCCGATGCGACCGCCGATGATCCATTCGCTGTCGAGCGCATGGTGCGATGCGCAATCGCCACGCCGCGCGCCGTGGCCGCGGCGAGACCAATGACCCGGGCACGAGCAGCCGTAGCATGATCGCGTGGCTCGAGGCGGATCCCCAGCACTTCTCCTGAGGGCCCGGCGGCACCCGCTCGCGGCCGAGGTTTCGGCCTCGTTGCGGGCGGAATGCGCCCGTCCCCACGGTGCGCCAACCGCCGTCGCGTTCAGCGGGGGGGCCGATTCAACGGCACTCCTCCTGCTCATGGCCGCGATTGCCCAACGGGAACGCCCGCTCGCTGCGCTGTGTGCGATTCATGTCCACCATCACCTGCGCGAAGCGGCCGACGGCGAAGCGCAGTCGTGCGCCGCGCTGTGTGCGCAGCTCTCAGTCCCCTTCATCATCCGTCATGTTCAGCCCACTCACGGCACGGGAGGGCTCGCACAGCGCGCGCGCACGCTACGGCACGCGGCCATCGAAGAGGCCGCCACGACGCATGGCGCCCAGTGGATCCTGATGGGCCACCACGCTGACGATGCGCTCGAGACGCTTCTGATGCGCCTTGGCCGCGGGACGGCATCACCCGGACTCTGTGGCATTCCGTGGGTTCGACGGGGCTGGCGCACGCCGAACCTGCGCGTGGCGCGCCCCCTGCTTCGCACCACGCACGCCGAGTTGGTTTCGTTTTGTGATGACATGGGGGTCGGGCATGTGTGCGATGTATCCAATGCTGCGCCGTCGACGGCGCGGGGGCTCTTGCGTGAGTCCGTGATCACGCCGCTCCGAGGTCGATGGGGCGCGATTGCCAGGCACGCCTCCGCTGCGGCGGACTCGTCTCGCGCCGCCGAGTGGGCCCTGCGCGAGATCGCGCGGCGCGACCGATGGACTGGGGAATCCATTGAACGAGGGGCGTTCCGCCGGGTGGGCCCGATTCGCGCCGGCGCACTCTTCGGGTGCGCCCTGCGAATGCGCGGCCTCGAGATTCCGTTGCGGGTGGTCCGGCTTGTGGCACGGGCCGCGTGCGACACATCCGTTCATCGTCGCGTGTTCACTTCGGGTGCCGTGCGTGTGAGCGTGGCGGGCCATCTCGTCCGTGTCGGCGTCACGATTCCCGCGGCTCCGGCGCTACGGTGATTGAGGCGTCACCACGGTGGAGGCCGGTGGCGGGAGGGGCGGGAGACTTGCGAGACATGCGTCAAAATCGCTCTCGGTGGCGCATGTCACGCGTCCCTCGAGCACGACGAGGACAGTCGGAGCCTTGACCGCGTACTGGTGACCCTCGGGCAACTTCATGCGCTCGCAGCCTTCGCAGGGCATCTCGCCCAAGGCGTCACCCGAGAGCGGCACGCTGCCGGGGTTCGGCGGAATCTCGATGGCGATCACGCGAGTGTCCGTGATGGGGTGAGCGAGGTACCTCTCGAAGACCTCGCGACAGTGGCCACACTCGGGGCTGTACAGAATGACAATGGAACGGCCCTCAAGCGTCCGCGCGGTGAGCATGGGGGCGAGTCGCGAGAGACCCGTGTCCGGGATCATCCGTCCCTGCCATGCGACAGGATCAAGGAAGATCGTTTCTGTGGCCGATCCCCTGGTGACTTCCGAGCGAGGTGCGAGATCGAGTCGCGCGCCCACGCCTATGCACGCGCCCCAGATGACGACGACAGTGATGGGCTGCCAAAGACCGCCCACTCGCGCGGCAGGCTTCGCCGAGGGCGCGGCCTTCATGAGAATCGCATAGGCCGCGAGCGCCGCGATCGCTCCAAGAATCGGAAGCGCAATCGGCGCCGACGATGAGGCGTCGACGAGCGGCGTCGCGAGGAGCGCACTGACGGAGGCCACGGCAGCGAAGGCGTAGAAACCTGCGACGACCAGTGCGAACCTTCGACGCGCCGGTGATGCGGCGCCAAGCATGAGCAGCGTGAGAGCGGTGGCGGCCATCGCGCCGATGGCGAGCCGCGCCAGGACGAATTCGTCGATCCCCGCGCGTCGGCCCAGGCTTCCCACCCATCGCGGGAGCGCATCGAGACCGTGGTGGTGCCAGTGGCCCGCGGTGGCGAGGAGGAGGATCGGAAGCACGAGGCGCGAGGCGAGGTTCGTCATGTCGTTTCAGGGAGCGAGGCAGCGAGCGATCGAGTCGCGGTCCTCATGGTCCGCAGCCATCCGCGTGATGACTCCGTCCTCGACGCGCATGAGGACCGGCGTGGTCAGGACATACTCGGGACCCTTTACCAACCGGCGCTGCTGGCACTCCCCGCATGGCATCTCCAGTGATGCGGCGGGATCGGTGTCGGGAATGGCGATGGTGAGCGTTGGCGTCGCGAGTGTGCCGGAGAAGTGCTCCGCGAGAAGTTCGTGGCAGTGTTCGCAGTCTTCGCGGTAGAACATGACGAACCATGTCCCGCTGTTGAGGCCCTCAGGCGCGCCCGGGTCGATGAGCCGCACCATCTCCTGGGCGTCAAGTCGGGTGCCAGTCCATGTGGCAAACTCGGGGATGTAGTAGGGGGCTGCCTGCGCAGGCCTCGGTGGCCACGGTGCGGCGACTGGTGTCGCAATCGACGGGCTCGTCGCTTGCTGTGCCGTGGGACCGCGCTCGGGTGGTGGCTCAAGGTCGATGGCCGCACGAGCGGGCACGAGGATGAGTGGGATGAGGCCGATCACCACCAGAATCGCGAACCGAGGAAGCCCCGTCGATGCCGTGACGGGCGCAGCGATCGCGGACCGCTTCGCAAGAATCGCCGCCACAAGCAGCGTCAAGTCGATCGCGAGCATCAGCAGTGGATTCGGTCCCGACTGGCCGAAGCAGCCACAGGATCCCTTGAGGGCTCCCTCAATGCCGCCGCTCCTGAACGCTGGCACGAGCACACCAAGCAGCACCGCGCAGAAGACCACCAGCGTGACGATCGCCGCCACGCGAGCAAGCCTCGGCATGGCCAGCATGATCGCGGCAAGCGCGAGTTCGAGGAAGATGATCGCCCGCATCGCGTTGTCCAACCACTCGACGCCAGTCAGGCCGAGTGCGCTCCCGAGCGCGAGAACGGGCTCGAGGACGGGCGCGGGCAGGAGTTTCGGGTTGCGCTCGGCGAGCTTGAAGCTGGCGCCAGCGAGCACCCACAGCGGGATGATCAGACGGCAGCCGTATGCGAATGCGATGGCACGGGCTCGGGTCATTGTGGTCCGATTGGAGACATCCGCTTCTTCGCGGCGTCCAGCGATTCTGCTCGGCCGGTCCTTCTCATTCGGGCTCGAGGGCCTCGCACAGGATGTGGAGGATCGCCTGATGCGCCTCTTGCACTGCGGCACCATCGACACCTGCCACCGTGATGGTGTGGGTGCACAGCGCGGCAGCGGGAGACGAAGCGGCTCCAAGCAGCCCAAGCGAGGGAACTCCGCTCGCCTGCGCCGATTCGAGTGCGCGCAAAATGTTTGGACTCTTGCCTGAAGTCGAGAAGACGACGAGGAGGTCACCGGGCGTCGCGAGCGCCCCGAGTTGCCGCGCGAACACCTCGTCGAACCCGAAATCGTTAGCGATGCATGTGAGCGCTGTCGGGTCGGCGTTCAGGCACACCGCGCGAAACGGTGGCCTCGTCGCTCGGTAGCGGCCGGTGAGCTCCTCGGCAAAGTGCAAGGCCTCCGCAGCCGATCCGCCATTGCCACATGTCAAGATGAGGTGCCTCGATCTCACAGTCGAGCGCACGAGCGCAATGGCCTTCGCCAGTTCCTCGTGCATCGTGTGGAGCACCGCGAGCGCCTTGCCGAGTTCGGCAAGTCGCTTCTCCACGACGGCGCTCTCACTCATCGCGATCGGCATTCCCGCAGGATAGCGGCGATCGACTGTTCACCCGGCGACCGTGCCGAGGCGCCGCGCCTTCAGCCAGGGTTGCAACGCCGGGATCGCGACAAGTCCGAGCACGATCCAGATCAGCACCACGGTCCACGCACCCCCACCGAGAAGGGTCCCGGCGAGCCCGGCAGCGGGTCCCACCACATACCCGAGGCCGATGAGCGCTTCGTGGACCGAACCCGCATCGATCTGCGCGCTCCCGACGCGAAGCGCGTAGTAGAGCGCTGCGTAGTAGATCATTCCGTGTCCCGCGCCAAAGAGGCAGAGCCCGATCACCATCGCTGGCATGGAGTCGAATGCGACCACGATGGCGAATCCGCCCGCGAGCGCCACGGCGCCCGCAAGGAGTGCACCCCAGCGACCGTGCCAGAACGCCGCGTGGGCGAGGATCGCCACGACGCCGAGGCGTACACCGAGCCATGTGGCAGTGAGTGGCGTCTGTGCGGAGAGAGGGGTTCCCATTCGAGTCAGCAGGTAAGGCATCAGTGGAGAGAGTGCGCCGACAAGGAGGTACGACGCCGGGAGGATCACTCGCGCACAGGCCAGCTGCGGCCCGTACACGGCGGGTACAGGCTCGTGGTGGTCGTGGTGGAGCGGGGGCCGAGGCGCCACCCAGTGCAGTGCCACGACGGAAAGCACACTCAACGGCGCAATCCCTGCGAGCGCGAGTCGCGGCGTGAACCATCCCTGGGACTGGGTCAGAGGCGCCATCAAGAGAAGCGCGCCAGCGACCGAGGCCATCCAGACCAGGCACCAACGGCCGACCGCTCGCCGCGTGTCCTCGGCCGAGCGTCCCGCGCCCACATAGGCCTCAACGATCGGCCAGAGAAGGGCCCCCGTGAAGCTTGTGACGAGGGCGATGGCAATGAGACCAACCGACGATTGTTCGAGATAGACGAGCGGGGCCGTGAGCGCCTGCAAGGCAAAGAGCAGCGCCATCACGGCTCGTGGGGACATTCGGTGCTTCACCGCACGGACGACGCAGCCCGACCAGAGCGCGGCCACCATGTAGAGGGCGCCGGTCGCGATGTACAGCAGGTAGGTCTCGGTCTGCGTGAAGTGAAAGTCGCGTTCGGTCACGAAGCCAAGCCCATTCCAGAGGACGCCAGTGGCCAGCGAGTTGAGCAGGGTGATGGCCGCGATGCCGGCGGTCGAGTCGCGCCTTGGAGTTTCGCAGGTTGAGTCGGCCATCGGCGGGGAGGCTAGCCACCCACCGGCTGCCTTGGACTAGAATGCGGCGTCGGAGTACTCGTAGCTCAATTGGATAGAGCGTTGC
>SYGQ01000197.1 GCA_005799475.1 Planctomycetia bacterium
CGGCGACTTCGCCAATGGCGCGCAGGTCATCTTTGATCAGTTCCTCTGCAGCGGCGAGATCAAGTGGAACCGCGCCAACGGGCTCGTGCTCTTCCTCCCGCACGGCTACGAGGGGCAGGGACCTGAGCACTCCTCCGCGCGCGTAGAGCGGTTTCTCCAACTCGCCGCGCAGGACAACATCGAAGTCGCCGCGCCGTCCACAACGGCGCAGATGTTCCACCTCCTGCGCCGGCAACTCAAGCGACCCTTTCGTAAGCCGCTCGTTGTCCTCACTCCCAAGAGCATGCTTCGACTGCACGAGGCGCAGAGCCCAGGCTCGGCGTTCGTCCACGGCTCGTTCGCGCGAGTGATCGACGATCCTGCCGCCGCCACGATGGGGACAGTGACGCGGCTGTACCTGTGCTCTGGCAAGTACTTCCACGAGCTCGCCGCGAAGCGCGCCCAGCTCAGCACAACCGGATGTGCGTTCGTGCGCGTCGAGCAACTTGCACCATTCCCTGCGGACGAGATCGAGGCGATCTTGAAAAAGTACCGGGGTGCGAAGGTGTTCTGGGTGCAGGAAGAACACCGCAACAGTGGGCCGTTCCGATTCGTGCAGGCGAATCTCCTTGATCGCTTCGGCGTGAACCCACAGTTCATTGGGCGTTGCGAGAGTGCAACGACCGCGGTCGGATCGACGAAGGCCCACGAGAAGCAGGGCGCTGCCATTTTCGCCGAGGTCTTCCCGACATCGCCCGAGTCCGTCCCTGCCCCAGAGCCCATGACGACGGACGATCGATTGGTGCAGGGCGACACTCCAGACACTCGTACGGCGGAAGCTCACCCCCGTGGGCATTCTGGATCGAAGGCGGCGCGGCCGAGGAAATCTGCAGCATCCAAGGGGGCGTGAGGGAATGAGAACACACCATGGTTGAAATCACCATCCCAAGTCCAGGCGAGTCCATCACCGAAGTTCGTCTTGGCAACTGGCGCAAGAGCGAGGGAGAATGGGTCGAGAAAGACGAGCTCCTGAATGAGATCGAGTCTGACAAGGCGACGCTTGAAGTGCTGTCACCCGCGTCAGGACTGCTCTCGCTCAAAGCGAAGTCCGGGTCGGAGCAGAAAGTTGGTGCCCTTGTCGCGCGCGTGGACGAAAAGGCGAAACGACCTCCCGGCGCCATGCCGAGCACACCCGCGAAGCGCGTGGAGACGAAGTCAGCACGGACCGAAGCCGCGAAGGCCGACGCGGGTTCGTCGCGTGTCTCGGGCGTTGCGAAGAAAGTCGCCGCCGAGCGCGGCATCGATGTGCGAGCGCTCGATGGCACTGGGCCATCGGGACGCGTGATGAAGATCGATGTCGAGGTGGCGGCAGCGGCGGGCGCTTCGGCACCGACGCCACCGACCGCACGCGCACCCGAGGGAGCACGAACAGTTCGCCGCGAGAAGATGACTCGTCTGCGCATGAAGATCGCAGAGCGGCTTGTGGCGGCCCAGCACAACGCGGCGATGCTCACGACCTTCAACGAGGTGGACATGACTGAGGTGATTCGGCTCCGCGCCGAGCACAAGGGGCCATTCGAGAAGGCGCATGGTGTCGGGCTCGGATTCATGGGCTTCTTCATCAGCGCGTGCGTCACGGCGCTTCAGAAGTATCCGCGAGCCAACGCGTATCTCGTCGGTGACGAGCTTGAGTATCACGACTTCGTCGATGTCGGGGTGGCAGTCGGTACCGACCGCGGCCTCGTCGTCCCCGTGATGCGCAACGCCGAGCGGATGGGGCTCGCCGATGCGGAGCGAACCCTGCGCGATCTGGCCCTCAGGGCTCGCGAGAGCAAGCTATCGGTCGACGAGATGACAGGCGGCACCTTCACGATCTCCAACGGTGGTGTGTACGGATCGCTCATGTCGACGCCAATTCTCAACCCACCGCAGTCCGCGATCCTCGGCATGCACGCGATCAAGAAGCGTGCGGTCGAAGACCCGCACAATGCGGGTTCTGTCTCCATTCGTCCCATGATGTATCTCGCCCTTTCCTATGACCACCGAGTGATCGATGGCGCCGAAGCCGTCGGCTTCCTCGTGGCCGTCAAGGACTGCATCGAGAATCCCGGTCGCCTGCTTCTTGGAGTCTGACATGCTTCACCGTGAATGGATCGCCCGTGCCGCGACGGCGGCGTTGTCGTGTTGCGCACTCATGGCCTGCAACGGAAGTGACGACGCGACGCCCCCACCACCGACCCCGGCCGTCCCGACGGCCACGGCTCCGCCGAGTGCGCAGGCTCCCCCAGCACCGAACGCCGATATTGTGGGTGTCGCAACGCGCCTCGGCGCCGCATACGCCGCGCGCGCGAAGTTTGTTGAGGCAATGGCCAAGGGCGCGACGCTGTCAGCCGCGGACACGCAGTCGTACTGGCAGGCCTCCGCCGATGCGGCGTCGATTTGCGATGAGATCGACCGGTACACGCGCAAGAACCCGCGCTCGAAGCGACAAATGACCGAAGCCCTGGAGAAGTACGCCAAGGCATCCATCATCCGAAACACAAAGGCGAGCAGTGCGCTCGACAAGGCACGCAAAGCAGGATCAGGCGGGAAGCCCGCCAGCCCCGCCCCTGCTGACCTCGCGGCGACGATCAACAAACACGGCATGGTCGAGATGCGCGTGAAGGGCATGATGTCCTACCGAAAAGACGAGATGGAGTAGCGGCTCAGCGCGGCGCCCGCGCCCCGGCTGGCTTCACACCCGATGGCGGCCGCGGGGAAACTCCCGGCGACGCACTTCGCCAGGGGGCCGCGGCGGCCGCTCGCGCGGTGGGCGCATCCGGTGCACTCTCGGCAGCAAGGTCGCCGTCGGCATCAAGATCGGCAGTGAGTTCGAGCGCGGCGGCGACGCGGTCCTTCGCGTCCGGCGGGAGATCCGACCCGCTCGCGAGGATCGCCGAGCGGCGCGCAGCGAGTTGATCGGGCTTCACACCGAGGTACTGGAGCGACTCGTCGATCACATCACGAACCACGGGACCTGCGATCGATCCGCCAAAGTGGCCGTGCTTCTTGTCCGGATCGTCGATGACGCAGAGCACCACAATGCGCGGATGCTCAAAGGGGGCGCCTGCGATGAAGCTCGAGACATAGCGATCTTCGAAGTAACCCTTCCCCTGTCCTGCGGGCTTGGGGAGTTGCGCGGTACCGGACTTTCCAAACATCCGGTAGATCGCGCTTTGCGCCTTGCGACCGGTGCCCTCGACCACGACGCCCTCCATGGCCTCGCGCGTCTCGAGCGCGATGCCGGGCGCGATGACAGGTGTCGACGGCGTCTGGATGATGCGGCCGTCGGGCCCTAGGAGGAGCGAGATCCGCGGGGCAGGGAGTCGGCCGCCGTTACAAAACGCACTAAACGCCCGCACCATCTGCATAGGTGTGACCGCGATCTCATGGCCCATGGCGACCGAGGTCTGCGTGTAGTTCGACCATGCAGCTTCGTCGGTCACGAGACCCGCCGTCTCGCCGGGGAGCCCAACTTTCGTTGGCGTACCAAACCCGAACCGCTCGACGACGAGATCGTGCATCTGCTCAAACGACATTCGCTCGCCGGCCATGGCCATCCCCGAGTTGAGGCTCTTGATGAGCACTGTCTTCCACGAGACCGGACCGTAGTACTTCACATCGCGGATCGCCCGACCGAACGCGGTGCGGTACGGTCCATTCGATGGCGTCGGCAGGCGCGACTGCGGCGTGAAGACTCCGCATTCGGTCGCGGCGGCCCAGACAAACGGTTTGAATGTTGAGCCTGGCTCGTAGGGGTCGGTGATGTTCCGATTGCGGCCGAGCGCGGGATGGATGGCCCGCGATGGATCATCGGTGACTTCCGCCCATCCCTTGCGCCGTCGCAGAATGTCGACCATCGCGAGCACATCGCCCGTCTGCGGGTCGAGCGCCACGAGTCGACCACCGCCAGCGTTGTACTGTCGCACCGCCTCGGCGAGCCGCCGCTCCGCGATGTCCTGGAGCACAAGATCGATCGAGAGCCGGACATCATCGCCATCGTCGGGAGCGACGAACGCTTCGTCATCAATGTGCAGAACATTGCGCTGCACATCGCGCAGGAAGGTGAGCTTCCCGTCGCTGGCGTGCAGCTGGTCTTCGAAAGCGAGTTCGGCGCCCGCGAGCCCCTTGTGTTCGAAGCCCACCTTGCCCACGATCCCTGCCCCCACTGATCCCTGCGGATACTCCCGCACGGACTTCGTCTCCGTGCCAAGGCCGTCGAGTTTGAGGCCTCTCACCGCATCGAGTTCGGCCTCGGTGAGATCGGTATCGAGGACGACATACCGATCGTCGCGTCGCGTGCGGAGGATCCGCTCAATCGCCTCGGGGTCGCGCCCGAGCGCGGAGCCGAGCGCCGTCGCGGCCTCGTGGAATGGATCCGACGGACGAGCATTCGGATCGCGCGCGAGCCCATCGCGGATGCGATCATTCCCCTTTCGCCAGAGCGTGACCGGATCGACGAACAGACGGTAGCCAACGACACTCGTGGCGAGGACTCGTCCGCGTCGATCGAGAATGCGTCCGCGCGCGGCCAACTCCGCCGATGTCGATGTCCGCGAACCCATCGCCGAGTCAAGGCGCCCGGGGGCAAAGGTCTTGAGCTGGGCGACGCGCAACAGCGTGAGCCCGAGTGCCGCGATCGTGGCCACAACAATGCCCCGCGTCCACGCGCGGATGCGCGCGTCGGGTGTCATCCCCCGAGCTCCACTGGCGCCAACGCCTCGGCGTCGGAAGATCGGCCTTCTTCGAGCCGGTAGGGAATCGCGCGCCAGCGGCGATCGAGGCGATCGACGGCGGCACGAACCTCTTCGGGGCGCGTGCGGCGAGCAATCTCGGCGCGAAGCGTCCAGAGAGTTCGCTCTTGCTCGAGCATGCGCCAGTGTGCCCGCGAGATGTCTCGCGCGAGTTCGTAGCGCTGCTGCCGCTGCACGAGGACGCCGCAGGCGAGCACGCCGATGCCGATGACGAGGGCGACTATTTTGGCAAACACGGCGAGCGTTAGTTCGCAGCAGGGATGCGAAGGGTCTTGCCGATCTTGAGTTCCGTCGGGCTCTTCAGGCGATCCTTGTTCGCGTCATAGAGGAGTTGCCACTTTTTCGCGGAGCCCATCTCGCGTGCGGCAATGGCTCCAAGCGTGTCGCCCTTTTGCACGGTGTATTCGCGCTCAGCGGCGACCGTAGGCGATGGGGCAACGACGGGGGCGAGGACTGCGGGATCGGGCGACGGAAGTGCCGGCGCGGGCACTTCCCCTCGCAACACGCTCACGGACGGAATGCGAATCGTCATCCCCTTCTTTAGCCGCGTCGGATTGGTGATCGTGCCCTTGTTGAATTCGGCGAGTTCTTTCCAGAGATTGCCGTTGCCATATCGCGCCTGGCAGATCTTGTAGAGGGTCTCTCCCTCCTTGAGCGAGTAGAGCTCCGCCGGTACGCCCGGTGGGACGACGGACGCGTGCGCCTGCGAAGCACCGGGCATTGGCTCGAGCGGCTGGACGCGACCGAGTGTGTGTGCATCCTGAAACTGCACGGGTTGGATCGAGACCG
>SYGQ01000003.1 GCA_005799475.1 Planctomycetia bacterium
CTGAACTGGAATCAGACGGAGAATCCCTGCGACTTGACCGGAGATGGGCTTGTCAATGCCGATGACCTTGGGATTCTGATGCAAGGGATCGGGCCCATTCAGGACGGTCGCCCAGCCATCATCGGCGACATCTGCGAGGATTATTGGGCGAAAACGCCGCCGTTGCCCTATGTAGCCGCTGCGCAGGCACTCGGTTTCCAGGACTTCTCGGAGTTCGGCGACTTTGCCGCATCAATGGAGCAAGATGAAGCCGTATGACTTGCATGCTCCGTGACGATCGTCGCGCAGGCGATTGCGGGGCAGTGAGTCCATGTACATGTTCCCCTTCCGCCCACATCCTCGCGCGTTCGCGGCAGCGAGCATCGCATGCGCTCTCTCCGCTGGGAGTTCCACCCATGCGCGAGTGCCTGGGGGCGATGTTTCCGCCTGGGGGCTGAATGGCGGCCAGCTCTCGATGGTGCCACCCGGCCTCACTGGCGTCGCCGAGCTCGACTTTGCGTATGACTGCGCCGTCGCGCTCAAGACTGACGGCGGCGTGATTGGGTGGGGCTCGTTGTGGGGCTACCCGGTCGTCATTCCATCCGACCTTGGACCATGCATCGACATCTCGGCCGGGTTCCAACACATTGTGGCGGTCAAAGGGGGGGACAGGTCGTCGCTTGGGGCGATCCGAGTAGCAGCGCCACCGCAGTCCCAGCCAACCTCGGGCCTTGCATCCGAGTGGACTCGCATGGGTACGGCAGCGTGGCCATCCGAACCGATGGCACGCTTGCCTGCTGGGGAGGAGGCCTCACGTTCCCGATCGGCTCAGGCATCGGACAGTGTGTGGATGCAGATGCGGGGACCAGCCACATCGTCGCCGTGCGAACCGACGGCACCGTGGCTGCGGCCAACTCCAATGGGAGCTCGGTCTACCAACCACCAGCGACTCTTGGCGTTTGCTCGAAGGTCGCGGCGGGCTACGGTTTCTCGCTTGCATTGACCGTGGATGGGGTGGTTGTTGCTTGGGGCTTGAGCAGCACTCTCCCGGCGATTCCTGCAGACCTCGGGTCCTGTCGGGACATTGAGGCGAGCGGCCATCAATGCGTCGCCATTCGCGCCGATGGGACGGTCAGGCAGTGGCATGCGCCCTCTGTCCTCCCGATGCCGGGCATCCCACCGCCACCGAACCTCGCGGGTGCGACTCTGTGTGCTGGGTCGTGCAATCAGGGTGCCGTCAACGCGGATCAGACGGTCACCCTTTGGGGATCTAATGGAACATCACTCACCACAGTCCCGCCAAGTCTCGGCGAGTGCCAGCAGGTTGCTGTGGGCTGGTTCCACATGCTTGCGCTCGATGAACAGGGGACGGTCTTCGGATGGGGGCAGGATCCTGTCACGGGTTGGCCTGGCCACAATCATGGGCAAGCAAGTGTGCCACCAGGACTCCCTCCATCCATTCAGATTGCCGCGGGCAGTTGTCACACGCTTGCGCTGACTGCCGCAGGAACTGTCGTTGCCTGGGGGAATGATTCGGAGGGAGAATCCACAGTGCCGACAGACTTGGGGCAGTGCCTGGAGATTGCTGCCGGAGCCTCGTGGTCGATGGCTCTGCGTTCCGATCGCACGGTTGCTGCGTGGGGCTACACCGGCTTGGGCACCGTCTACATCCCAACGACCCTCGGGACCTGCAACACCATCGCCGCATCATGGCGGCATGCAGTGGCGATCCGGACGAATGGAACTCTCGCAGTCTGGGGCCGAACCATTCAACCACCGAGTGGATTGGGGCCGTGCATGAAGGCCGCTGGCGGTTACGGCAGTAGTGACGAGTACAACGGACACACGCTTGCGCTCAAGCCAGACGGAACGGTTGTTGCATTCGGGTCGAACAACATGGGGCAGTGCAGCGTGCCCACTGGACTTGGCTCGTGCACGGCAATCGCTGCTGGGTGGGACTCATCGGCGGCGATCCGTACGGATGGCATCGTGATTGGATGGGGTAGGGACGACTTCTGGCCGGCCCACACCGCCACGAATCCCCTTCGCGCCACATCAATCGCACTCGGCCCCTACGCGGGCGTCGCCATCCTTGCGAACACCTGCCCGGGTGACCTCAATCGCGACCTGCGCGCGGACGGTCAGGACCTTGCGACGCTGCTCGCCGCGTGGGGTTCGAGCGTGGGCGTTGGCGGCGGAGACATCAACGACGATGGGACCGTCGACGGCGCCGACCTTGCCGCTCTCCTCGGTGGTTGGGGCGAGTGCACGACGGACTGATCGGCGACGCGCCGACTGGAACCACTCATCCAAGCCGCGCGAGCACGGCTGCCACGACCTGCTCGGCCGTGGTCCTCGCGCACTCGACCTCGACGAAGCGCTCTGCACCCACGAGCTCCTTCGCGCGGGCGCGCGCCGATGCGTCAGGTGCCACGAGGCTCAACACGACGACGAGGCCTTGATCCATCAGGATCCGCGCCAGCTCCGCCGCGCGGCGAAGGTTCTCGCTCCTGTCCTCGTCGGTGAATGCGAGATCCTTGCTGAGCCCCGCGCGCAGCATCTGCCCGTCGAGGACGACGCAGGCGTGGCCCTTGTCCCAGAGCGCGCGTTCGAGCGCGAAGGCCGTTCCGGTCTTCCCGCTTCCGGGCGCTCCATAGAGGAGCACCGCCAGCGGGGACTGCTTCCAACGCTTCGTGCGTTCCGCGTCACTGACAAGACTCTTGCCCTTTGGCGGTTCGACGGTCGACACCACCGCCGTTTCCCAGTGCGCGCGCTTGGCGTGCGGGTCGCTTGCATCGCCCGTGCGGATGAGTCCCGCCGCGGCCGTCGCATTGGTGAGGCGGTCGATGAGGATGATCGACCCAGTGCCTCGCACGCGGCTGTATGGGTCAATCGCCAGCGGCACCTCCGACTCGACCTCGACGCGGCCGATGCCGTTCATCGGGAGTTCGCTCGCGTCGTGTCGCTCGAGCGTGTTCACATCAACGGCGTGCCTGATCGCGACGACACGCGCCGGCGCAACCCGCGTCCCGTGCCTGAGCATGAGCGAGCGCCCCGCCACAAGCGGCGACTCGTCCATCCACACGAGATCCGCCTCAAATGACTGCGTCACGATGGCGTCGCCGCCACCACCGGGCGTCACGCCGACGATCATGTCCCCTCGGCTGCAGTCGACCTCGTCCTCGAGCGTGATGAGCACGCTCTCAGGAGCCTGCGCGACGGACAAGTCGCCGCCTTCGTCGGGCGCCCGTGCGATGCGCCGCACGCGACTTTCGACGCCGCGCGGGAGAATGCGCACGCGGTCGCCCGGACGAATGCTTCCCGATTCGATCGACCCCGCGTAGCCGCGGAAGTCGAGCGTGGGCCGGATCACCATCTGCACCGGGATTCTCATCGGCGAGTCGGCCTGCGGTCGATCGATGGCCACCGACTCAAGAAGTTCAAGAACCGGCGAGCCGCTGTACCAAGGCGACCGCTCACCGCGCCGCACAATGTTGTCACCTGTGAGCGCGCTCACTGGCACCGCGATCGGATCCGCGACGCCGATCCTCGCGCAGAACTCCACGAACTCACTCTCGATCTCACGGAACCTCGCCTCGCTCCAGTCAACAAGGTCCATCTTGTTGACCGCCGCGACGACTTGCTTGAGCCCGAGGAGGCTCGCGATGTACGCGTGGCGTCTCGTCTGCGTCGACACGCCGTTTCGCGCATCGATCAGCGTGATCGCCAGCTGGCAGTGGCTCGCGCCGGTGGCCATGTTGCGCGTGTACTGTTCGGGGCCGGGGCAGTCGGCGATGATGAAGCTGCGCCGCGCGGTCGAGAAGTAGCGCCACGCGACATCGATTGTGATCCCCTGCTCGCGCTCGGCCTTGAGTCCGTCGACGACGAGCGCCAGGTCCAGTTCGCCCCCGCGCGTCCCGTGCACGCGGCTCTCCTTCTCGATCGCCCTCAAGTGGTCGTCGTAGAGCCGCCCGGTGTCGTGCAGCAGCCGCCCGATCAGCGTGCTCTTGCCGGCGTCGACGCTCCCGCAGGTGATGAACCGCAGGAGCTCATTGCGCTCGTAGCGCTCGAGCCATGCGTCCACCGACTGACCCTTGGCGAAGGGAAGCGTCACTAGAAGTACCCCTCGCGCTTCTTCTCTTCCATGCTTCCGGACTGGTCGTGGTCGATCAAGCGGCCCTCGCGCTCGCTCGTTCTCGCGAGCAGCATTTCCTCGATCACCTTCTCGAGCGTGTCGGCGTCGCTCTCGATGGCGCCGCTCAATGGATAGCACCCGAGCGTGCGGAAGCGCACCCGCCGCATGCGAACCTGTTCGCCCGGTCGCAGCGCGAAGCGATCGTCATCCTTCATGATGAGCATGCCGTCGCGCTCGACGACGGGTCGCTCCTTCGCAAAGTAGAGCGGCACAACAGGAAGCCGCTGCCGATGGATGTAGAGCCACACATCCAGTTCCGTCCAGTTGGACAGTGGGAAGACGCGCATCGACTCACCCTCTCCCACGCGCGCGTTGAACAGGTTCCAGAGTTCTGGGCGCTGCGACTTGGGCTCCCACCGGTGGTTCTTGTCACGGAACGAGAAGATGCGCTCCTTCGCCCGACTCTTCTCCTCGTCGCGCCGAGCGCCGCCAATGGCGGCATCGAAACGGCCTGCCTCGAGCGCCTGCCGCAGGGCGACGGTCTTCATCACATCGGTGTGCACCTTGCTGCCGTGCGTGATCGGCGAGATCCCCTGCTTGAGCCCCTCGTGATTGATGTGCACCCTGAGGTCGAGTCCGAGACGCTGCGCCGTCGCGTCGCGAAAGGAAATCATCTCGCGGAACTTCCATGGGGGGTCGACATGGAGCAGCGGGAATGGCGGCTTTGCCGGCCAGAATGCCTTCATCGCCAGGTGCAGGAGTGCCGTCGAGTCCTTGCCGATCGAGTACATCAGGACCGGGCGCTCGAAGCTCGCCGCGGTCTCGCGGAGGATGTGGATGGCCTCCGCTTCGAGCTCGTCAAGGTGCGTCAGGTGCATGGCGGTGTCGCGCAGGAAGCGTAGCCGTTTGGCTATTCTGCCGACGATGACGCCGCTCTGGTGGCACCCGTGGTTGGTCGGCGGCGTGATCGCCGGGGCCATCGCGCTCCTCGTGCGCGGCCGCGCTCCCGACATGGTGCTCATGGCGGGCGCCGTCATGCTCATGATGTTCGGTGTCATCAACGCGGGGGAGGCGGTCTCAGGCTTCGGCAACGAGGGACTCATCACGGTCGCGGCGCTCTTCATCGTCGCCGGCGGCATGCAGAACACCGGCATGATCCGCTGGGTCGCGGCCGTCGTGCTCCGTTCGGGCGTGACACTGCGCGGATCGCTCGCCAACCTCTGCACGACGAGCTCGCTCATCAGCGGCTTCATCAACAACACGCCGCTGATGGCCGTCTTGACCCCCGCAGCGATCGACTTTTCACGGCGCGAGCGGATTTCTCCCTCGAAACTTCTGATTCCGCTTTGTTTCGCGATCACGCTCGGCGGCACGCTCACGCTGATAGGGACGAGCAGCAATCTTGTCGTGGCGGGACTCGTGGAGGCCGACGCGAAGTCTCCCGCGTCGGGCCTCACGCCGATCGGCTTCTTCGACTTCACTCTGGTGGGCATCGTCGTCGCCGTCGTTGGCGTCGCTTACCTCGTCTTTGTCGCGCCGATTCTCCTGCCCGATCGCGTGCCTGTGCTGCTGCCTTCGGCCGACGCGCGGCAGTACACGGCACGATTGGCGGTGACCAAGGGTGGCGCCTCGGACGGGAAGTCGATCGCCGAGGCTGGGCTCCGACGACTCTCTGGCCTCTTCCTCGTCGAGATCGAGCGAGGCGACGATTCGATCTCGGCGCCGAGCCCGAATCAGCGACTGCGCGGCGGTGACCACCTCGTGTTCGCGGGCGCGCTTGAGGAAGTGATCTCGCTTCGAGGTATTGCCGGGCTTGAGAGCGTCGCAGAGTCTCCGGATACGACGAATCCGCGCGGTCGATCCCTCGTCGAAGCCGTCGTCTCCAAATCATTCCCTGGACTCAACCAGTCGATCCGCGAGTTTGGTTTTCGCGCGCGCTACGACGCCGCGGTCATCGCGGTCGCGCGAAACGGCGAGCGCGTCTCTGGCCGCATCGGCGACATCGTCCTTGAAGCCGGTGACACGCTCCTCATCGAAACCGATTCGGGTTTCGTCGAGCGAAATCGAAGGAGTCGCGACTTCTATCTCGTCTCGGGTGTGCAAGGCGGCGAAGTTCGCCCCGAGCGTGCGGGCATCGCGCTTGTCATCACGGTCCTCATGATCGCCACGGCGACGGCCACAGGCAACATGCTCGGTCCCGCGCTTGCGGCCGCCATCGCCATGATCGTGACGAGTTGCCTGCGCGCCTCCGACGCACGAGCCTCGATCGATCTCTCCATTCTCGTTGTGATCGGCGCGGGCCTCGGGCTCTCGCACGCGGTCGAGTCAAGTGGACTTGGGGCGGCCGTCGGTCAGTTCATCGTCGGACTCGGCGCGGGCAGCGTCATTGCGAGCCTCGCGGCCGTCTACCTCGCGACGGCCGTCCTGACGAACTTCATCGCCAACTCGGCGGCGGCCGCGATCGCCTATCCGCTCGCGATCGGCACAGCATCACAGGCTGGCGCCGATCCGATGCCCTTTGTGTTCGCGGTGCTCTTCGCTTCATGCGCCGCGTTCTCAACGCCGATTGGATACCAGACCAACCTCATGATTTACGGGCCCGGCGGTTACCGATTCTCCGACTTCGTCCGCGTTGGTCTTCCACTCAACGCTCTGCTTCTCGTGGTGACCGTGGCGGCGATCGCATGGCGACACGGACTCCTCACAACACCATGACCGCGCCGCGACCAACTCCAGGCGCCGTGCCACACGAACCACTCGCTGCCGAAGTGCGCGCGCGCTTCCTTGGCCACCTCGGCGCGACCATCTGGCTGACGGGACTTCCCGCATCAGGGAAGACCACGATCGCGCTCGCGCTCGAACGAGCGCTTCTCTCGCA
>SYGQ01000198.1 GCA_005799475.1 Planctomycetia bacterium
CGTTCCGGGCTCGGGAGGGCCGCCCGGCAGGCCTGAGAAAGCCATGAAGCCCACGCTGTGGCGGTTCGCCTCCGCCTGCACCCTGCATGTGTCGATCACCAGGTCCAGGAAGCGCTGCACCTTGGGCAGGGCGACCCACGCATCCCATGCTGCGCGGTCCGCAGCGTCGAGGTCGGCCAGCGCCTCTGGGTCCCCGACGAAGTAGCCCGGCCAGTAGAGCCGACCGGAGTCATCCGCTCTGCCTTCAAGCAATTCCAGCGCCGCGAGCGCTTCCTCCCGCGTCGTCGGGAATGGCGCATGGACCCAGTCCGAGAGAATCGTCTGCTCCTCAGGATGGAACGGCGGCGCGTTCAGCGCGTGATCGGGCTTCCGGAACCAGTAATGCCCCGCGGGGTAGTGGAACTGCACCATTCCGATGGGCATGATGTGGTTCATTGAGATGGCGAGGGTTCGTCCGCTTGGAAGGGTTGGCATGGTCCTCGTTATCGCAGAGAGCCCAATTCGGTGGGAAAAATCTTTCGCCCCATGGAAAACGCGCCTTTCCGAGCCGCAACGGCGGCTCTCCCGGCGCAACTGCATGTCCCTCGCTACTCCAAGAACCGCACTTCGCCGGTCTCCACGTCATAGATCGCGCAGAGGATGGTGAGTTCGCCACTCGCCTTCGCCATTGCGAGGATCTCGCTACGCGCGGTCAGCTGCGCCGCCTGCCAGCGGCAATTGGCGATCTCAGCCTCGCTGGTGCTCGGCGCGCCATCAGCGCCCTTCGGCAGACCCGCGAGCGCTGGCGTGATCGCGGCCACGAAGGCCGTCATCATCCCCGGCAGCGGCTTGCCGGCGACGGCCGCGGCCACCGCGCCGCACTTGGTGTGGCCGAGCACCACGATCGTGTGCACGCCGAGCGCCGCGATGCCGTACTCGAAGGTGCCGATGGCAACATCGCTCTGCGAGTTGCCAGCGATGCGCACGACGAAGAGCGAGCCGATCCCCTGGTCGAAGATGAGCTCCGGCGGCGTGCGCGAGTCCGCGCAGGTGAGCACGCCGATGGACGGCACCTGTCCCTCGGTCCCCGTCTCGTGGATGCGCTCGTGCAGCCAGTCGTGGGTACGCGCGTCCCCGTCGAGAAACCGCTCGTTGCCGGCCTTGAGCTCGGCAAGGGCCGCGCCGGGCGCGATCCCGCGCCAAGGCTCCGTGTGTGTGGCGCACGCCGACAGCGCCAATGTGGTGGCAATCGCGGCCACCCCGCGCAGTTCACGCAGCTTCATCATCACCGGGTTCTACCACGGGGTCACCTCCCGGCAGCATGCGGCCGACGGTCGCCTCGTCGGCGGCGGGGATGTCCTTGAGCTTCCTGTCCATGATCCGCGTGCGCTTCTGCGTGGCCTCAAGCGCTCCCTTGGTCTGCTCGAGCCGTTCGCCAACCTTGTCCAGTTCCTTTGAGAACGACTGGAACTGGCCGCGCACGACCTCGAGCAGTGAGCCGATCCGAGCGTGGTTGCGCTGGATCTCGAGCGTGCGGAACCCGACGCGCAGCGCGCACAGCAGCGCCGCCAGCGTCGTCGGGCTCGCGATCGTCACGCTGCATGTCCGCTGCACATGCTCGAGCAGCCCCGGGATGCGTGCAACCTCGGCAAAGAGACTCTCGAACGGCAGGTAAAGGATCGCGAAGTCCGTCGTGCCGCCGGGCACCCCTTCGGCGGGGAGCCTGATGTACTTGTCGCGGATGTCGCGCGCGAACAACTTGATCGAGTTCGCCAGCTCGCCCTGCGCGGCCTCTACCCCTGCCTTGTCACCAGTTTCGAGCGAGGCCAGCAGCCTGTCGTAACTCTCCTTCGGATACTTCGAATCGATGGGAAGGTAGATGGCGTCGTCGGGATCCTCGGGATGCTGCCCTGGCAACTTGACCGCGAACTCAACGATTTCACGGCTCCGGGGCGATGGCTGGTACCCAACCACGAACTGCGCCGGGTGCAGGAACTCCTCAAGAAGACCGCGCAGCATGACCTCGCCAAAGACGCCGCGCAGTTTGACGCCGTCGATGCTCTTCCTGAGCCCGGTGACATCGGTCGCGAGCGTCTGGACCTGCCCGAGGCCCGTCTGCACACTCGCGAGGAGCGTGCTGATCTGGTTGAAGTTCTCGGCGAGCTTCGTGGCCAGCGTCGCCGTCAGCTTCTCGTCGACGACCCCGCGGATCTCGGCGAGCCGCTTCTCGTTGGAGTCCTGGATCGTCTTGAGCCCCTGCGTGAGCGCGCCATGCACCTGCGCCTGGAACTGCGTGAACGACGCAGCCGTCGCCGCGGCGCTCGCATTCACACGGTCCAACTGTCCCTGGAGCGATCCCTGAAGTTCGGTGCGCGTCGCGGCGAGGTCCGCGCGCGTGGCCACGCCCTCGAGGTCTCGCCGTGTCGCCGCGGAACCATCGGGCTTGCGCAGCACCATGACCAGCGCACACACCGCGGCAACAGCCGCGGCAACAAGTGTCAGCACAAGGAGCGGAATCTCCATGTCAGCAAGCCCGATGAGAGAGTCGCATGCGGGGGGATGCTAGGGCCGCGAGGCAGTACTCGCCGTCGGTTCGGTGACGGGCAGGCGCCCCAACCGGCGAGCACGCATCATCATTGCATGCGATGACCGCCATCGTCGCGCAGTCGCAGCCGTCGTACACGACGATCTTGGTGTCCCATGTCGCGCCCCGTCGCGCCTACCCGCGCACGAGCCGCACACCATTGAGGATCCGCACATCATCACCCTGAGGTCCTCGACCCTTGGGAAATCGCGACGGATCGCCGGTCTTTGGATCGCTCCGTTGCGCGCCTGCGCCGTGCGCATCGATGAGCTTCTTGTCGCCCCGCTGGCCGCGCGCGCCCATCCAACCCATCGCTCGCCCGAAGCACACATAGACGGCCGCGCCGCCTGGTCCATCGTGCCCGCGATCGTCCAGGTGCGTCGTACTCGTCCAGTAGTAGGTCTCGGGGTCACTCACGGCGAAGACCGGATCGATCGCAGCGCCCTTGCGTTCGTCGGTCAGCGCGGGGGAGCGCGTGTAGTCGACGATGGATTGAAGTTCCTTCGCGTTGGGAAGCCGCCAATCGGAGTGCCCGCCGATCTCCGCTGACTCAGCATGGGCGAGCGCGCTCGGCCAGTCCATCAACTTGCCCGCATCGGACTTCGTCCACACGAGTCCAGTGGCGCGGTCTTCAATGGTGCCGTTGCCGAGGTCGTGCAAGTCGTTGACGCCGTATCGCGGGTTGCCACGAACATAGCGCACCCATTGTTTGGCGACGCCGCGCGGACCTCGGTCGCGTGGATATCCCTTGATGCGTCCATCGGCGAAGTTCACGCCAAACACGGTGGCGTCGCCGCGCATCGTCGTGCCTACATACTCCGTTGCGCTCCACCACTGCGAGTCGATCGCCCGTTCGCCCTTGGACTCGTCGCCGTACTTGAACTCGAACACTCTCGTGTCCAAGTAGGGCTTCCGTGGACTCAGCGCCATCCCGCCGGAAAAGTCGACGAGCGAGTAGAGCTCCTTGATCGTGGGAAGGCGCCAGTCGGCGAAGCCCCCGGTGCGGCACGCTGCGGCACCGCTCTGTGCGTCGGCATAGGTCTGCTTCGCGCCGCGATCGGGTGACTTCTGCCACGAAAGCCCAGTGACGAGATCGCTGATCGTGCCGTCGCCGTTGTCGCGGTAGCTCGGTGCATTCCTCGTGTGTCCGGCGTCCTGAAGGCGCATCGGATCGTTCTCCTGCGGCGTGGCGAGCGTGCCACCGCGCAGCCCGTAGTACCCGCTCTGGTTTGTGTCGACGATTGGGTAGGGCAGCTTCGCCTCGTCGGCGGTTGCCACCAGTGACGCAAGCAGCGTGAGGAGCGTGATCATGAAGACGATTGTCGAAGATCGGGTGCGCGGGACATGCAACCCTATGCTCGCGCCCGCATGAGGCACTCGGCACTCTTGGAGGTCCGTCAAGTCCGCAACGGCCGCGGCCTTGTCGCCCGGACAGCATTCCGCGCCGGTGCGAGGATCTGCGTGATCGACGGGGAAATCGTGTCCAGCGCCAGAGTCTGGGAGTATTGGGATCGCGATCCGCGCCGCGCGGAGAACTGTTTTCGCTTCGATGCCGAGCGCTATCTCGACCCACGAGGATGCCTCGGCGAGTTCGCGAACCACTCGTGCCAACCCAACGCAGCCGTGCGCGTCCAGCGGGGGAAACTCTGCTTCGTCGCCACTCGATCGATCGCGCGAGGGGACGAAGTCACGCATGACTACTCGACGCTTCTTGGCGCCGACGATGTCTGGACACTGACTTGCAACTGCGGCGAAAGGGAGTGCCGGGGCATTGTGGCCAGCATCGACACGCTTCCAGCGACGACGCTGCGCGACTATCTCCGCCTGCGTTTCGTCCCGGCACACATCGTCGCTTCCATACGCTGCTCGTGGTGCGGCACCGACCCTCTCTATGTCAAGTACCACGACACGGAGTGGGGGATCCCCGTCACCGATGACGGCGCCCTCTTCGCCAAGCTCACACTCGACGGCTTCCAAGCCGGGCTCTCGTGGATCACAATCCTCCGAAAGCGCACCGCGTTTGAGCGTGCGTTCCACAACTTCGATCCCGCGCGTGTGGCGCGTTACGGCTCCCGCGACC
>SYGQ01000199.1 GCA_005799475.1 Planctomycetia bacterium
ACCGAAGACTACAGGCGGCTCCTTGGCAATCGTCCAAACCCATGCCACAATAGCGACTCGCACATGGTGCAGCCAGCGCTCATCACGGTCCTGATCACGCTCGCCGCACTCTGCGCGCCGTTGGCGTGTTCCGTCAGCGTGAGTGCGTTCACCACGAACGAACGACTCTGTGTGGGTGACAGACACGGCGGACGAGAGTCTCTCTGTGTCTTCGACACCGAGACGCCCACGCGACGGATCGCACTCGACACGCTGACCACACGATCCCGCGTTGACGGCGATGCCACGACGGCGTGGCCGAGCACCGCGGTCCGAACGCTGCTGGCCTCTGGCCCGCCACCCACCTCGACGCGCTGCTAGGTCCTACGGGGCACTCGGCCCCCCTTCGCGTCGTCCTTCTCCACATTCCGATCCATGCGCGCCTGAGTGCGCGTTCCACTCCAGAGACTTCAATGCCAATTCCCGTCCTTGACTTCGTGATCCGCAAGACGTTCGGCACCCACAACCAGCGCATGGTGCGCCGCTACCTGCGCATTGTCGACAAGGTCAACGACCTTGAGACGAGATTCGCCGCGATGACCGACCCGGAGTTGGCCGCGATGACGCCCATTTTCCGAGAGCGCATCGCCAAGGGGGAACGCCCCTACGACATGATTCCCGAGATCTTCGCGGTCGCTCGCGAAGCCATGGATCGCGGCGTCGGAATCCGCAACATCTTCAATCCGACAGTGAACTTCGATCCCACGACGCTGCCCCCGGAGGCGCGCGCAGCGTTCGACGAGACGCGCGCGATCATGGCCGCGACGAGCCCGCGCGATCCCGTGGGCGACCTGCTCGGATGCCGCGCAATGGTCGAGGCGTGGCAGTTCGTCGACATTCCGCCCGTCGTGTACCACGCGGTCCGTGCGCTCCTGCCCGAGAGCCGTCCGCCATTTCGCGCGCGGCCCTTTGATGTCCAGCTCATCGGCGGCATCGTCCTGAGCGAGGGGCGCATTGCCGAAATGAAGACCGGTGAAGGCAAGACGATCGTCGCACCATTGGCCTGCTATCTCGCCGCGTGCGAGAACAAGCAGGTCCATGTTGTCACCGTCAACGACTACCTCGTCCAGCGCGATCGCGACTGGACCTTCCCCTTCCACCGGGCGCTGGGGCTGCGCGTGGGTGCGATCCACCCGATGCACCTCCAGTCGCACGCCGAAAAAGTTGCCGCCTACCAGTGCGATGTGGTCTACGGCACGACCAGCGAGTTCGGATTCGACTACCTGCGCGACAACATGAAACTTCGCGCGCAGGATCAGGTGCAGAAGCGACGCGACTATGCGATTGTCGACGAGGTGGACTCCACCCTCATCGACGAGGCGCGCACGCCGCTCATCATCTCGGGGCCCGCGCACAATCGACAGCCCCGCTACGACCTTGCCGACCGGCTCGCGCGGCACTTGGCGGCGCGTCAGCGCGAGTGGCAATCCGCCGACGACACCGTGCAGAAGTGTCGCGCCACCATTGCCGGCACCGAGGGAGAGATCCGCAATGCCCGCGAGAAGACTGGTGTTCCTGAGCTCAAGAAGCGCCTCGACGAGGCCCGCAAGCGGCTGCCCACGCTCGAGCGCGACCGCGACCGCTTCACGCAGTACTACGAACTTGAGTTGGACAAGAAGCGCGCCACGCTCACACACGACGGCATCGAAGAGGCGCAGCGCGAGGCGAAGCTCGGCTCGTTCTATGTCGGCGAGAACATGGACATGCCGCATCTGCTTGAGCAGGCGGTCCGTGCGCACACGGTTTACCAGCGCGATCGCGACTATGTCGTCGCCCCCGACGACGACGGACAGGTGGGCGTCGTCATCGTGGACCAGAACACGGGCCGCAAAATGGTCGGGCGGCAGTGGTCCGATGGCCTACACCAAGCGGTCGAGGCCAAAGAAGGTGTGCGAATCAAGGAAGAGACGCAGACGATGGCGACGATCACCATCCAGAACTTCTACAAGCTCTACAAGCGCCTCGCCGGAATGACGGGGACCGCCGACACGGAGGCGACGGAGTTCCACGAGATTTACCAGCTCACGGTCGTGTCCATCCCGACCAATGTCCCTGTCGTGCGCTTCGACCAGCAAGATCTCGTGTTCATTTCCCAGAAGGACAAGTGGGAGCGAATCGTCGACGAGATCGCTCGCATCCATGACACCGGTGCGCCAGTTCTCGTGGGCACGACCAGCGTCGAGAAGAGCGAACTCCTCAGCCGCATGCTCACCGAACGGCGAGGCATCAAGCACGAAGTCCTCAATGCCAAGCACCACGAACGAGAGGCGGAGATCATCGCTGGCGCCGGCCAACTTGGCGCGGTGATGATCGCCACGAACATGGCCGGGTGAGGCACCGACATCAAGCTCGGCGCCACGACGGCGCAGACGCTGGTGGACCACTGGAAACGGCGCGACCTCGCTCCGCGCGATGCAGAGCCTGCCGAGGGCGAACCGGCGTGCATGGCGCGCATCCATCGACACCTAGCGACGAAATCACTCGGCCTCGACGCCAAGGCACTCGCCGAGCTCGACGATGCCTCTGTGCGTCGACAACTCCTCGAGCACTGGGTCGTCGAAGCGCGCGGCCACAGCGAGAAGAAGGTCAAAGGCATGGCCGTGGCACAACTCGAAGACGAACTCGATCATGCGGGTTGGTCCATTCATCGGCTCCGATTCGTGGCATCGGTCCAGGAACTCGGCGGCCTCCATGTCGTCGGAACCGAACGACACGAGAGTCGGCGGATCGACAATCAACTCCGCGGCCGTTCCGGTCGCCAAGGAGACAGCGGCCACTCGCGCTTCTACCTTGCGCTCGACGACGAACTCATGAAGATGTTCGCCGGCCGGACAACGCTCAATGTCCTCAGTTCACTGGGGATGAAGGAGGGCGATGCACTCGAGGCACCAATGCTTTCGCGCGCGGTCGAGCGAGCGCAGCGCAAGGTCGAGGAGCGCAACTTCCAGATCCGGAAGACGATTCTCGAATACGACGAGCCGATGGAAGTGCAACGGCGCGAGTTCTACGGCCGTCGACAGCCGATCCTTGAGGGCAAGGGGATCCGCGATTCGGTCCTCAGTGATGTCGAGAAGGCCGTCGCCGATGCGGCGGTGACCTATCTCGCGGCCGACCATGTTCCTGGCTGCATTTCGCAGTGGGTCTTCGAGGCCTACGGCGTCATGGTCGACGCCGAGCGCTTCAAGAAGAAGGACCGCGAGCAGATCTTGAAGACCATCGCGACCGACACGATCGAAGAGGCGTCCTCCCAGATCAACATCACCATTGGCGAGTACCTCCCGGAAGAGGGCGATGAGTCGACATGGGATCGCGAAGGTGTGATCGGCTGGGCGAAGGCGACCTACGGCGCGGAGATCACCCCCGAGTTCATCGACGAACAGGGGCGAAGTGGTGTCATCCGTCGCATCGAGGAGGCCGTGGAGTCACGGTTCGCCGCGATTGATCTCTCGCCTCTCGAACCCTACCTGCAGCCCGGGTACGGCACGCAGGAACTGCTCAACTGGGCGACCGCAATGGTCGGGCGGCCACTTGATGCCGCTCTGCTCGAGGGCGTGCGCGAAGTGGCCGAGGCCACGACGCGGTTGCAGGATGCCATTCGCGCGGCCTACCGACAACGCGAAATCGAGTACCCGATCGACTTCGCCATCGAGTTCACCAATGTCAACATTCAGCAGTACCCGGAGGCGGCACTCACGCAGTTCTGCGGATGGGCACGGGGCCGTTATGAGGTCGACTGGCAACCGAATGCGCTCCCTTCAACCGACCCGGCGACGCTTCGCGCGATGCTCCTCGAAGAGGGACGGAAATGGGATGCCGCCAAGATCGCTGAGCGAGTCGGCCGGATTCTGGCCCAGGCTCGGGTCGATGCCCAACCCAGCGACGCCGCGGATCCGAAAGAAGCGATCGCCGTGGCACTCGAAGCATGGCTCGTGAAGCATGTCATGTTGCGGCCGCCAGCGGACGAACGCGTGGCGCTGCGCGAAGATCCAGAGAAGTACCTGAATGCGCGATTCGCGCGGCTCATGCGCGAGGAACTCGAGCAGTTCGAGCGATTCGTGCTGCTTCAGATCCTCGATCAGTCGTGGAAGGATCACCTGCACACGATGGATCAGACGCGCGACTCGATCTCGTTCCGCTCGTTCAGCCAGAAGGACCCGCGGATCGAGTTCAAGAAGGAGTCGTCGCGCAACTTTGGTGAAATGCTCGAGCGCGTGCGCGAGCGCGTCACGGATCTTGTCTTCAAGGGGAAGCTCTCCCCGCAGCCCATGCGACCGCCGCCGGGCGCAGCGCCCGCCGCGGCACCGCAGGGTGCCGCAGCACCGTCCCCCGCGGGCGACGCCGCGCCTTCGGCGGGTATCGCCGCGCAAGTTCCCAAGACCGAACAGGACGCAGACATCGAACTGGCCGAGCGCGCGGGATCGCCGTCGGGGGTTGCCGCGAAGGCCGTGGCAGCGGGCGCGAGCGCGCTGAGATCGGCCGCACGCACTCCAGTGGTTCCCGATGGCGCACCGATGGCGGTCGGTCGCAACGAGCCGTGCCCGTGTGGCTCAGGCAAGAAGTTCAAAGCCTGCTGCGGAAAGAAGTGAAATCACTCTCGCTATACTTCGCACCCACTTCAGTCGCCTCCTGAGCTCAGTTGGTAGAGCAGCTGACTCTTTATGAGCGGGTCGAAGGTTCGAGTCCGTCAGGGGGCATTGCCTCGCTTCGCAGGGAATCCCAAAGGATTCCATCGAATGCCCTGCGTCCTTGAAGGCGCAGGTTGGTGCGGATCGATCGGCTCGCGTGGACGCGCACTTTTGGTGGAAAACCCTCCGGCCGGACTCGGGGTTCACGCCCTGCTCGCAAGTCGCCTGTTCAATCCGCCGACTCGAGATCACCTGCTGATGATTCCAACGGCCATGGCGTGAGGTGAGCAGTCCGAAACGCGCATGATCGAACGAGCCCATCATGGTTCCAGCGACCTCAACAAGCGCGTTGTCGCGTGGAACCATGCAGCACGAATCCGATGCGCCACGGTGGCCCAGGATCTCGGTCTTGAGCGCGGCGATGGGATGATCAGCGACTGGGTCCTCGGCCACCCCCGCGGCCTCGGCGCAAGGTCGTCTGGGGAGCCCCCGCCGCGAGGTGAAGCGCCTACCGCACGAGCACGAACATGAGGCCGCTGAGTGTGAGCGCGGTCAGGACCACGGCCAGCACGATCGCGAAGCGAATTGTCTTCCGACCTGGGCTCCGCGCATTCCCGCGTTCATCGTCCCACTGAAACGCGTGGCACTTCGGGCAGATGTCAGCCTCATCGTGCATCTGATGCCGACACTCATGGCATCGACGCGTTTGCGCGCGCGAGAA
>SYGQ01000200.1 GCA_005799475.1 Planctomycetia bacterium
CGCCGAGTTCTGCCCAGCACCCGTGGGCACAGGGATCGTCTTCGAACGAACGGACCTCGACCCGCCGGTGAGCATTCCAGCGCTCATCACGCACGCCGTTTCGCGACCGCGGCGCACCACGCTGCGAGTGGGAGATGCGACGATCGACACGGTGGAGCATTGCCTGAGCGCGCTGGTGGGTCTGGGCATCGACAATGTCCGCATCAGGCTGGCGGGTCCCGAAGTGCCATGCGGAGACGGTTCAAGTCTTCCGTTCTACGAACCGCTTGTTGCGGCCGGCATCGTGGCGCAAGATGCACCGGCGCACATCCACCGAATCACCGAGCCCATCGTCATCGAAGAGGACGCTGCGCTCGTGGCGGCGCTGCCGACGGAAGAACCGGGCTACCGCGTGACGTACGAGCTGGACTACTCCGAGGTGTCGAAGCCCATCGGGCGCCAGACCCGCGAGTTTGACTTCACTCGCGACAGCTACGGGGCTGAGATCGCGCCCGCCCGAACCTTCAGCCTGCGCGCTGAAGCGGAGGCGCTTTGGAAGGCGGGGATGTGCCGACACCTCACGCCGCGTGATGCGCTCGTCATCGACGACGACGGCCCCATGGAGAACTCGTTCCGATTCCCCGACGAGTGTGTGCGGCACAAGGTGCTCGATGTGATCGGCGACCTCGCACTCGCTGGAGTGCGACTTCGCGGCAAAGTGATCGCTCAGCGCTCAGGCCATGGGCTCAATCGTCGGCTCGCGAAGCGGCTCTTCGAGCAGGTTCGCGCTGCGGCACGCACGCACGCGGCGGGCGAGGGTCGCGTGCTTGACGCGCGCGCCATTGCCCGCATCATGCCGCACCGATTCCCGATGTTGCTGATCGACCGCGTTGTCGAGATCGATGGCAACCGTCGGGCGGTCGGCATCAAGAATGTCACGATCAACGAGCCCTACTTTCCCGGGCACTACCCCGGAACACCGATCATGCCAGGCGTACTGCTTGTGGAGTCCATGGCGCAGTTGGGCGGCCTCTTGCTCTCACAAACGCTGGAGCACACGGGGAAGGTGGCGGTCTTGCTCTCGCTCGACAAGGTGAAACTCAGGAAGGCGGTTACCCCAGGCGATCAACTGGTGATCGAGGCGGAAACGATGCGGGCGAGCGCGCGCAGCGCCGCCGTGCAGTGCCGTGCGTGGGTGCAAGGTAAGTTGGCCGCTGAGGCCCAGATTCGGTTCATGATGGTTGATGCGGAGTTCGAATAGATGTCCAAGATCCACCCCACGGCAGTCATTGACCCCTCGGCGCAAATCGCCTCGAGCGTCACAGTCGGCGCGTACTGCACCATCGGCCCTCGGGTCCATATCGGCGACGACTGTGTGCTTCGGTCCCATGTGCACATCACCTCGATGACGCGCTTGGGCAAGGGCAACGAGATCCACCCGTACGCGCTTGTCGGCGGTGATCCGCAGGATCTCAAGTACCACGGCGAGCCCACCTGGCTCGAAATGGGGGACTTCAATACGGTGCGCGAGCACGCCACGATTCACCGTGGGACCGGCAACGGCGGCGGCATGACGAAGATCGGCTCGCACAACCTCATCATGGGCAATGTTCACATTGCGCACGACTCGGTGATCGGCAGCCACTGCATCTTCGCCAACAACGCGATGCTCGCCGGCCATGTGCAGATCGACGATCACGCGAACATCGGCGGCGGCGCGGGACTCCACCACTTCGTGCGCGTGGGCTACTGCGGATTCGTCGGAGCCATGTCGCGCGCGTCCAAGGACATCCCCCCGTTCATGCTCGTCGAAGGCAGCCCCGCCGCGGTTCGCGGCTACAACCATGTCGCCATGAGCCGCCTCGGCTGGAACGAGACCGAGCTCGAGGCGGTCAAGGATGCCTACAAGCGCCTCTTCCGCGCCAAGGGTGGCTCTGCCGATGCGAAGGTCGAGGCGCTCGTCCGTGATTATCCCGCGTCCAAGGCGATTCGCCGAATCGTCGAAAGCGTCCGTGCCACCGGAACTGGTCTCAATGGCCGCTCTCTGGAGGCGCTCCGAACAGACGACAAGCGCGCTTCACGCACGGTCAAGGGGTAGGATGACGCCATGACTAGCCCCGCCAAGGCCGCACGCATCGACGAACTGCTGCAGAAGGCACAGGCGGCGCTGAAGGCGACCAAGTGGTTCGAGTGCGAGCGGCTTGGTCAGCGCGCACTCGAACTCGCGCACAACGCCGGCGACTTTGGACGAATGCGCAAGTCGGTCCTCCCACTGCAGGAGTCACGACGCCAGCGCATGCAACTCGCCACGGCGCTGCGAGGCACGAAGGTCAAAGTGCTCACGGAACCCCTCGAAGAAGACCACAAGCTTCCACAAGGGATGTTCATGCTCCAGCCGCCGCTCGTGGGGGCTGACGCACGGCGTGTTCGCCTGCGGGCGCTCCAACGCGAAGTGCCCTCCCTCGTGCTCTGCCGCGAACCTCCCACCCAGCTCGGTCTCTGCCCCATCGTCGCGATTGGACTCCTCACGGTGCGCGCCCGCATCGACGCCCCAGAGAAGCCCGCGGCGCCAACGAAAGAGTGGTTCCTTTGGGCGCTTGAGCAACTCGGAGATGCCGCCATTGGGATGATCGACACCGGCATCGATGCGGTCCGGCAGGTGGACACATGCGTCTGTCTCCTTGATGCGGTCCCCGATCACGAACAGTTGCACACGACGCTCATGTCGCTGTGCGAGCAGGCCGAGGTGGAGATGCGCGAACACCCGCCCGAGTCGATGCCGGACGCGCCACCGCGCGCGCGCCAAGGGAGCAAGGGCTAGCCATTGGGGGCTTCGCCCACGCGGGTGACGGTCTGCGGCGGCGTTCCTGCTCTCAGCATGGCGCTTTTCCACAGGATCCGATTTTCTGTCGGTGACCCGGCGGCGCTGATCACGGTGGAAGGACTCCACGGAGCCACGACGCCCAAGCGAATTCTGATCATTCGTGACATCGAAGTGGACCGCGCACGAAAGGGCGCACGGGCCGACCATGTCTTCGCGCCCGCCGACTTCTCGCCCGCAGGAGGACTCTCGGGCGACCGCGAGACCGCCACCGCGCAAGCCACCGCCGAATGCGTCCGTCGCTCGGGAGCTACGCGGGTCGAACTGGATCGCTCCACTCCATCCATCTTTTGGCACGCGCTCAAGGAAGCGGGTCTCGAGGTGATCTGCCAGATCGACGCCGGAGTCGCGGAGCGCCGCACGAAGGATGCCGAAGAGATTGGTTGGTTGCGCCAGTGTCAGGCCGACACCGAGGCCGTCGTGCGCATGGCGTGCGAACTCGTCGCCAGCGCATCGACGAACCCAGACGGTGTCCTCCTACGCGACGGCAAGCCGCTCACCGCGGAGCGCCTGCGCGAGGCGATCGATGTGTTCTTGCTGCGACGCGGCTATCAGAACCCACAGCCCATTATCGCCTGTGGTGCGCAGGGAGCCGACTGCCACGAACATGGGCATGGCCCCCTTCGCACTTGCGAGCCCATCATCGTTGACATCTTCCCGC
The DNA here is from genome assembly GCA_005799475.1 of Planctomycetia bacterium. Classification (GTDB taxonomy): domain Bacteria; phylum Planctomycetota; class Phycisphaerae; order Phycisphaerales; family SM1A02; genus F1-60-MAGs104. The sequence goes on from SYGQ01000200.1 coordinate 3,522, forward strand.
GCTCGAAGAAGTCCCTCTACAACGGCGACTGCACGCGCACGGTTGTGCACGGCGCCGTCAACCCAGAATTGGCGCGGATGCACGCCGCGGTAGTCGAGGCCAAGCGTGCGGCGATCGCGGCGATCGCGCCGGGCGTCACCGGTGAGGCCGTGCATGCGGCGACGGCGCGCGCACTCCGCGAGGCCGGCTTCGGCGTCGGGATGCCCAAATCCGATGAGACATGGGTGCAGGCCAGAATGACCCACGGCACCGGCCATGGGGTCGGACTTGAGGTGCACGAGCCGCCGCTGCTTGCGGAAAAGGGTCCGCCGCTCGTTGTGGGCGACATTCTGACCGTCGAACCTGGGCTCTATCAGCCCGGCCTCGGCGGCATTCGAGTCGAAGACATGGTGGTCGTTACCGAGACCGGCTGCGAGAACTTCTCGAAGCTCCACGAGGGGCTCGACTGGAAGCCGCGCGCCTGATCGTTACGCGCGCGTCAACTTTCTGTACTTCACGCGACCCGTCACCCCGGCATCGCCGAGCCGACGCTGGCGATCCTCCTCGTAGGCGGTGAAGTTGCCGTCGTAGAAGTGCACACGGCTCTCGCCCGCGAAGGCGAGGAGGTGCGTC